>JAJFFD010000138.1 GCA_021776805.1 Planctomycetota bacterium | reverse complement strand
AAGATTCGACCGCGAGGCCGCTATCGACCGCAAGATAAGAAGCGCGGAAGCGCTATGGAAGCAACTGACCGAGGTGGCGAAGCCCTCTGACAACCAACTTTCGCCTGAAGAAGTTTTTCTGCTCGACTTCGATATCGACTTCGCCAACGGTGACGGGAAAGCGGCTGTGGCCCTCGGGGATCCCGGAACTGCCGAACACGTCGGCGTAGTTGTGCCGGGAATAAATACCGCAGTAGGAACTATTGAGAGAACCCTTGATCAGGCGGCAGTCCTACGGGCCACCGTCCACGCGATCAACGATCAGGATCTTCCGCAAACCGCTACTATTGCGTGGCTCGGTTACGACAGTCCCAACGGTCTGGAAGATGCAGCCAATCGCGCGGAAGCTCATCAGGGATCTCCTTGGCTAAAATCCTTTGTCAACGGGCTCAGGTCGGGGCATATGATCTCCCCGCAGGCCCCTCACATTTCCGTTTTCGGTCATAGCTACGGAAGCGTCGTCACGGGAATGGCCGCCTTGGATGGGATGAAGGCCGACGATGTTGTCGTCTACGGTAGCCCAGGCATTGGAAGGTCGTTCGTTACGGCCAAAGACTTTGAACAGAGAATCTGGGCTGCCGAAACCAAGGACGACCCAATCTGGCTTGCAAGGCTCATCCCGTTCATGGGCAGCAATCCTACGAGCGCTAGATTTGGCGCAAGGAAGGTTCCCGTAGGGAATGACCAGTCTGGCCACTCCGGATATCTTGAACACGAAAGTCAAGCCGCTCTAAACTTCGCAAGAGTCTTGCTGGGTAGACTTAAGGATCTCGGATGACATCACCCAGGGGTCAGGCAACGGTACCTCTTTGCGCGATCTTCCTTTTGTCCATCGTCGGGTGCGGATTCTTCCGTCCATCAGTTAAAGATGTTCAAACCGAACTCACCAGTCTCATCGATCCCGCGCTGGAAGCTGGCCTCGGTGGCGCAGAGCGCCCCGAAGGCGATGTCCGTGGCCAATCATGCTACGAACCTTTCGTCGGTCCGGCGAATGGGACTCGGCCCAGACTCAGTTACACCTTTTCCTGGTCGATCCTCAAGGATGGCCCTGAGGCCTTCTTGGGAAGGGTGGAAAGTTTCTGGCGAAGCGAAGGGCTCGAAGTCGAAGTGGAAACCACCGACAACGCCCGCATCCTGTTCAGTGGCAGAGACGGCTATACGATTGGCGCCTCGATCATTTATAGCTCGATGGAGGCGAAAATCGGTGGCTCCGGACCTTGCGTTGATTGAGCCCGAGGCGCACTGACGCCTTGCGGATGCGAACGATTCGTTTCTCGTCCAGTCGGGGAGGAACGCTTCGACCCAACGATGGCCTCCTTCCCGTCGTGACGCCGTCAGTTGCCCGGAAAACGGCGGATTTTTACGCGGCGTGCCCCTTGACCGTGGCGGGATGCGGGCTATTTCGTCCTTCGGTGGATGTGGTTGGAACTGAACTGTCCCGCCTTATCGATCCAGCGCTAGATGTTGGTCTAGGCGACGCCGAGCGGCCCGACGGGAATGCTGGAGGCGGCTATTGTCATGAGCCCTTGATCGGGCCGGCGAACGGAATTTGGCCCACCCTTGGCTACACATTCTCCTTTTCAATCCTGGAAGTTGAACCCGAAGTCTTCCTTGAAAGAGTAGAAGCCCACTGGCGGGGTGAAGGCTTCGACGTCGAAGTTCAGGAAACTGACAACGCGCGCTATGTCTACAGCGGAAATGACGGCTACAGCATCAGTGCCGTGATCTTGTACGACTCCATGGAAGCAGACATCGGTGGCTCGGGACCTTGTGTCGACGATCCGAATGCGTACCAAGCAAGGCCGCCAGTCCGCGAACACGGGGGCAGGCACTCGGTGTTGGTTCAGGCCAGATCTGGCGCCTAGGTCGCCCGGAAGATTTCAAGCGGCGTGCACGTCGCCAAACGGTCGAAGTCCGCGTCCGAGTGCAGTATGGGAATTCCGTCGCGTACGCAAGGAGCCGCTATCAGGCAGTCAAGGGTCTTGCGCATGGTGATCCCGGCCCGGCGCGCCTGACGGTAGAGCGAGGCGGCGAGACTGAAACCGTCGACCGACTCCAAGCGCAGGATAGGGAACCCGCGCAGATGATCTTCGACCTGCCATGCCTCGCCGTCGGAGCGCATGCCCCGCAGAATCTCGGTCAGGATCACATCGGTGAGCGCCAGTGGGGCGCCCCATCACGCAAAAGAGTGATGCACTGCGCCGCCCCCTGGATGTCGTTCTCATTCAGGACTTCAACCCAGCCGCTGGTGTCGATCACTATCACCTGGCCTCCCGGCTGGCCTCCAGTTCACCTTCCCAGCGCACCCTGCCCCGCAACTCCAGGAACTTCAGGCGTTTGTGGCGAGCGACCAGTTCCCGCAAAGCCAGGTCCACCGCTTCCCGCTTGGTCTTCGCTCCGGTCAGGTCGCGGACTTCGTTCAGCAGGTCGTCGTCGATATCAATGTTCGTCCGCATACACAACCTCCTACTCCTAAGTATGCGCAGCGATACACATCTGCCCTGGGTTCTGCCCGGTGCTTGAGCGGAGTCGGCGATGGCGAAGATAGGTGTGATCAGCCTCCTCGCCCCGCGCGATTCGGGGAACCTCGGGGAACCTCTTTACGATGCGAACGCCAAAAGCCCCCTACCAGGGAGGCCTCAGATCGGGGAATGCCGGGAAATGGCGGATGTTGAGGGTTGCCAGTTCCAGGCGATGCTCCTCGGCGGTGGCGCCGATCAGGTAGTCGGCCAGGTCGATGCCTCGGTGAGAGCTCCGAAATCGGCGAAGGTTGCTGCCGGCCTGACGGGCAATCGCATCGGTAACCGGCAAGAGCACCAGGGCTTCGAATAGCCGCGCAACTTCAGATCTCTCGGCCGATCGCATACCGCCTTCCAACTCGGCTCGGGAGATAACGCTCGCATACGCCGCGCCGTCACGGACGTGGTCCCTGAGAAGGTCCCTGGCCCGGCTTTCACCCCTGAGGTGGGCGATGAGGACCGGGGAGTCGAACAGCACCGCTTGTGGCTACCGGCCCAACCGCCACAGTCGCTCGTCGGCGTCTACGCCCCTGACCCGGGCCAGCCACTCCTGCCAGTCAGGGGCACCCGGCAGGACACCGAAGGTCTCATCAACCGCCCGGAGTTGGGCGTCGGCGCCCTCGTCGATACCCAAGCCCCGATCGAGCAACCGGCGGATGATCTCGGCCTTGGACGCACCTGCATCAGCGGCTCGGCTGGCTATCCGCCGCTCCCGTTCCTCAGAGATATAGATCTGGGCCCGCTTCATGGGGCTGCAGAATACATCGCTGCCCGGTCCAGCGGTGAACTCCGTAGCCTCGGTTCAGGGTTGGTATTGTAATATGGCCATACTATGGCAACCGTCAAAATGACCTTTAGCCTGGACGAGGCCACCGCGGCCCGACTACGCCGAACGGCGGAGACTCTGGGCAAGCCCAAGAGCGAGGTGGTCCGGGAAGCGATCCTGGAGTACTCCGACAAGAAGGGCCGTCTCGGCGATGCCGAACGTCGTCGACTGTTGTCCGCCTTCGACCAACTGGTGCCCGCCATCCCCGGAAAGCCGTTCGCGGACGTCGACAAGGAGATCGACTCGCTTCGTGAGGCCCGACGCCGAGGGGGACGTGGAACCGGCGACAACCCAGCATGATCGTCGACACCTCCGCCTTGGTCGACAGCCTGACCGGCCCGAAGCGCTCGGCCAAAACCATGAGGGCGTTCATCGCCGCCGGCGAACGGCTGCTGATTCCATGCCTGGTCCTTTTCGAATGGCAGCGGGGCCCTCGGTCCGAGGAGGAGTTGGCCGCCCAGGAAGCGCTCCTGCCCGCCTCAGGTTCACTGCCCTTCGGGAGCGAGGAGGCCGCGGTTGCCGCCCGCCTATTCCGTGAGGTGCCCCATTCCCGGGGACGGGAGATCGATCTGGCGATTGCGGCCCACGCCCTGGTTCGTGAAGAAATGCTGTGGACTTTGAACTTGAAGGACTTCGCCGACATACCCGGCCTGGTTCTTGCTACCGAGACCCCTTAGCTCCGGCAACGCACGCCGATCCGAGCAATACGTGCATGGGACGCCCGGCACCCTACGGGCCAAGGTCAGCGCCGTCACGTCGGCATCAAACATTTCTTCCCGCTCCCGATGAATGCGGGTTTAAGTTGTCACCTCTGCGACTTTTCTCAAAGAATCTGGGCCGCAGCAACCAAGCACGACATC
>JAJFFD010000137.1 GCA_021776805.1 Planctomycetota bacterium | reverse complement strand
CTTCTGAATCCGCCAATTCGGCAAGAACTTATCCATCAGCCCACGAAAGCGCGGTCCATGCCCGCGCTCGAGAAGATGCGCCAGCTCGTGCACCAGCACGTATTCCATGTGTTCCGGCGGCCGCTTCGCCAACTCGAGATTGATCCAGATGCGCCTTGCCTTCGGGTTGCAGGTTCCCCATCGCGTCTTCATGCGCTTGATGCGGCATTCCCTGGCAGTGACCCCCATCCGCTCCTGCCACTTCTCCACCAGGGGCGCGAGCTGTGCCCCTAGTTGTGCACGGTAGAAGCGCTGCAGAAGGCGTTCGCGATGCTCGCGCTCGCTGCCCACGGTGACGACAAGCCGAATGCAACCTTCCCGACTCAGACTGACCGAAGCCCGCCCGCCCTTCTCCACGACCTGCAGCTCATGGGGCCTGCCCTGCAGATAGTGCACTTCGCCAGTCTCGATTCGGTATGCGGGGGCCCGCACCCGCCCCCGGATCTCCGCCTGCTTCCGCTCGATCCAGGTCCGCCGCGAGGCGACGAAGTCCCGGATCATTCTCTCCGTAACCCCCAGAGGCGCCGACACATGCAGGCTCCCGTCCGGCGGCTTGATGGCGAGCCGAAGATTCTTGATGGGTTTGCGGGTGATCTGGGGTGATAGCTCGGAAGGCATGACAGCTCCCATGATTATCTCCCTATTCCACCCCCGTTCGGCTCTCTATTCCCAGCTTCTCCGCGGCCTGCTCGCGTCGCTCATGGCGATCGCCCTCGTCGGCGCCGCCCCTGCCCAGTGGCAGACGGACAAGCTGAGCGCGCCCGATACCCTCCCGGGTGACGAGTATGGTCGAGTCGTGGCGATCAGTGGCGATACGGCCCTGATCGGTGCCCAGTTCGATGATGATATGGGCAACGACACGGGCACCGCCTACATCATGGTGCGCGATGCCCTCGGGAACTGGACCGAACAGGCCCAGCTCTACGCGGGGGATCCCAGTGATCTGGCTCAGTTCGGCAACTCGGTAGCCCTGGATGGTGATACGGCCTTGGTGGGTGCTTGGGGGGACGGTGGTTTTGCCGGCGCTGCCTACGTCTTCGAACGCGATGCCCTTGGCGAGTGGTCCCAGACCGCCAAGCTGTCAGTAGCGACCTTTTCCAATATTACCTTCGGCGTCTCCCTGTCCTTGGACGGTGATCGCGCTTTGATCGGAGCGCCTACCGATGACGTGGCCAACTCGGATTCCGGGTCTGCCTACGTCTTCGTACGCAACCCGGGTGGAAGTTGGACCGAGGAGACCATGCTGTTTGCTGATGACGGCGATCGCTTTGATCAGTTCGGCAAGTCCGTATCGCTGAGTGGCGACACGGCCCTGGTCGGCGCCTGGCAGGATGATGATCCGGCTAACAACACTGGCTCGGCTTATGTCTTCGTGCGCGACGGCGGAGGCAACTGGACCCAGCAGCAAAAGCTGAGCGGTTCGGACACGGGATTCTTCCATCACTTCGGCACGTCGGTAGGTCTGCTGGGCGATACGGCGCTAGTCGGTGCCCCCTTCTATGAGGGTTCCACCGGTGCTGCATACGTTTTCGTCCGCGACGGCGGCGGAACTTGGACCGAGCAGGGCAAGCTGACCGCGTCGGATGGGGAGGCCGTGGATTCCTTCGGCTTCGACCTAGCCCTGAGCGATGACAAGGCCTTGATCGGGGCGGCCGGCGATGATGACGGCGGCATGACTGCGGGGTCGGCGTACTTGTTCTCCCGAGATGGCATGGGCCTGTGGTCCGAGCAGAACAAGCTCACCCCCGACGATCCCGTCGCTGACCTTCGCTTTGGTGGCACGGTGGCGATCAGCGGCGAGACGGCGCTCATCGGCACTGGTGGCCCGGGCGTCATTCGAGCCTTTGCCGGCTCCGCCTACGTCTTCTGCCTGGGCAAGCTGACCGCTGCCGACGCGGGAGCGGGTGACATCTTTGGCTCCACTGTCTCGGTGGATGGCAACACGGCGCTTATCGGCGCGCCTCGGGATGATGAGATGGGAGACGACGCAGGCGCGGCGTATGTGTATGCACAGGGTTTGAACGGCGGTTGGGTGTTGCAGGCCAAGCTGACCGCGGAGGATGCGGCTGCTGGGGATGAATTTGGTGGCTCCGTGTCCTTGAGCGGTCGGACGGCTTTGATCGCTGCGCAGCGCGATGATGATGCGGGTACTTCCTCGGGCTCCGCCTACGTCTTCCTGCGTGATGCCTTTGGCCACTGGACTCAGCAAGAAAAACTGACCGCTTCGGATGCGGCCCCCCTCGACCAGTTTGGCGGTGCCCTGTCATTGGATGGGGACACGGCCCTGGTCGGCACCGTCTTCGACGAGAACCTCAGCGGTGCCGCCTACATCTTCGTCCGAGATGGGGCGGGCAACTGGAGCGAGCAGCAGAAACTGACCGCGGCCGACGCTGCGCCGCAGAGTGTCTTTGGCAGGAGCCTGTCATTGGATGGCAACACGGCCCTCATCGGTGCCAGTCAGGATGACAATCTGGCGGTCAATTCGGGGGCGGCCTACGTTTTCGTGCGGGATGCTCTCGGCAATTGGACCCAGCAGGACAAGCTGCTTGGCGAGCCTGGAATCGAACTCTTCGGCTCGACGGTCTCCCTGAGCGGTGACACGGCCATGGTGGGCAATCCGGCGCCTTCCCTCTTCGGCTCGGATCCTGGTGCGGTTTACGTCTTCGTACGGGATGCCCTGGGGGACTGGACCCAAGAGGACAAGCTGCAGGCCGCAGACAACCAGGACAACAACTTCTTCGGTGCCGTTTCTCTGAACAGTGACCTGGCACTGATCGGTGCCCCGGGGGATGGCGAGGCGGGCATGAATGCGGGTGCGGCCTACCTCTTTCAGCGCGATGGCTCGGGCAAGTGGAATCAGATCGACAAGTACACGGCCACTGCGGACGCGGATGACAGATTCGGGACCGCCGTGTCGCTGAGTGGGCAGACGCTTCTCATTGGGGCGAGCGGGGATGCGCATGCGGGTGACAATTCGGGTTCTGCTTACCTGCTTTGCGGCAGCACCGGCGCCTTCGCCAGTTTTGGTGCGGGTTGTCAGGGGACCGTCGGGGTGCCGGTGCTCTCGAGCCGGGCCGGGGAGGTCGCTTCCATCGGTGACGCCTTCGTCATGGAGCTCCGCGGTCTGCCCGTGGATGGGATCAACGTGCCCCTCGGCATTCGCGGCACTTCGAAGACTCAATGGGGACCTGCTGCCTTGCCCTTGGATGCGTCGCCCTTCGGCTTCTTCGGCTGCACGCTCTACGTGAACGTGCGCCAGACCTATGCCTTGACCAACCTGGCGGGAAGAGCCATCTGGATGTTGGCGATTCCGGATGTGCCCGAGTTCGTTGGCGAGAGTCTCTTCTTCCAGGCTGGCGTGATCGACTTCGGCGCCAATGCGGCGAGCTTCGTGCTGAGTAATGCGGGTGAGGTAGTGGTGGTCAGCGGATAGGATCCCTAGCCTCCGCAATCCCGAGGCTACGCAGCATGTACGAGAACCTGGCGATCCTGGCTGTCTTCGTTTTCCTCTACAGCATCGTGAGCGGCAGGCTCGAGCGCAGCCTCTTCAACGGTGCCCTCCTGTTCAGCGTCTTCGGGCTGCTCCTGGGCCCCCTCGGCATCGGGCTCTTGGACCTGAATGTGGACAAGGAGGGA
Organism: Planctomycetota bacterium; assembly: GCA_021776805.1. Taxonomy (GTDB): domain Bacteria; phylum Planctomycetota; class UBA1135; order UBA1135; family UBA2386; genus JAJFFD01. The sequence goes on along the minus strand of JAJFFD010000137.1, from coordinate 950 downwards.
CTGCGCAGCCTCGCCGAAGTGACCCTCGCCTTGGTCCTGTTTACGGATGCGGCCAACGCCAATCTGCCGGTGCTGAAGCGGAGCTTCCACATCCCTCAGCGCCTGCTTCTGATCGGCCTGCCTTTGACGATCTTGCTGGGCTTCGGCATCGGCTGCCTCCTCTTCGACGGACTGACTCTCTTCGAGATCGCCCTTCTGGCGACCATGCTGGCGCCCACCGACGCCGCTCTGGGCAAGGCGGTGGTGACGAACGAAGCGGTTCCAGCCAACATCCGCGAGGGTCTGAATGTGGAGAGCGGCCTGAACGACGGCATCTGTGTGCCGATCTTGTTTGTATTTCTCGCTCTAGCCACGGGCACGGGTGCGGAGGGTGGCACCACTTCGCTGGCGCTGCAGCTCGTGGCGGAGGAGATCGGCATCGGGCTTGCCGTGGGACTCGGCATGGTCTTCCCCGCTACCTGGCTGATCAGGCGCTGCGCCGAAGGGGGCTGGATTACCCAGACCTGGAAGCAGTTGCCCGTAGCTGCCCTGGCGGTGGCTTGCTTCGCCATCTCTCAGCTACTGGGGGGCAGCGGATTCATCGCCTGTTTTGCCGGCGGCCTGCTCTTTGGTTCGCTGGTGCCGAAGCACAAGGAGACCCTGCTCCTCGCTGCAGAGGGTACCGGGGATACCCTGGCCCTGGTTACCTGGGTGGCCTTCGGCGCCGCTGTGATCGGCCAGGCCGTGGGCTCCTTCTCTTGGGAAGTGGTGGTCTACGCCGTCATGAGCCTCACGGTGGTGCGCATGCTGCCCGTGTTCGTGACTCTGGCCGGGATGAAGCTGAGCCGGGATGAGAAGTTGTTCATGGGCTGGTTCGGCCCCCGAGGCCTGGCGAGCATCGTGTTCATCGTGATCGTGCTCAACGAAGGCCTGGCCGGAGGGGAGACCATCGCCATGACTGTGGTATGCAC
>JAJFFD010000136.1 GCA_021776805.1 Planctomycetota bacterium | reverse complement strand
TTGGTCCTGCATCACGGACCAGATGGCTAGCTGATTTTTGGTTGGCTGCGGATGAGCGTGAGTCCTGGGAGTCATCCCAGCGTGGCCACAACTTGCGCAGACGAGCCCTGCAGGCTGATCAAGAGATGCCCGGCTCGACGGTGATCGGTCCCAATTTGATCGCGCGCATCTTCTATGATCGTCGCGCATCTGGAGAGTCGTTAGAGATCAACTTGCGCAAGAAGCGTTGGGATGGAGCGATGATCGCAGAGATCTTCATGCTCCGCGATCTAGCCGGTCTGCACTTCACCGAGATCGCCAAGCGCATGGGCATCTCCGCCGGAACAGTCCGCCGCCGGTACAGGGATCATTTCCTGGCTCTGGAGCAAGAGTTCTATCGTGCAGAATTTGATTCCCTAGTCCGGCTTGCTCTCCGGCGGGGACTTGGCGAAAGGGTGCTTGGCGCGCGTTCACCAGCTGGTGATTCGGCGCCAGGCTCCGTAATCTCGCCGCCATGAGAGCGTTGCTCAGGGCGCCTCAACTTCTCCCGCTGAACTAGGTCTTCGGGTTGACGGCAAGCACGAAGTGCTCAGGCAGGTTGAACATCGCCCCGGTCATGGGGTCGACCACGAACCAACCGAGCAGTCCACCGAATAACAGGTTGCCGAAGAGGTACCAGTTATCCACTCCCGAGTCCAAGACGCTGGAGCTGCCCCCATCCGGAGTGCGAACCATGTAGGACTCGCCGTCGAAGAAGCCGGCCCAGGCCTTCAGGGTCAGAGTGACAGGAGTCGCTCCGCTGTAGATGGCTCGCCCAGCTTGGTTCTCAACGACGATTTGCTCGCCGCTGGGCGCGGTATCGATTGTAACCGCGTAGGAAGAATCACTGATGATGCTCGCGCAACTGGTCAAGGTCAGGAGCAGGAATACGCTGATGATCTGCAGACTTCTTGCCATGGCTTCAGTATCGGCAGGGGCAGCGGGAAAGCAGTACTTCCCCTGCCTGGAGAAGCAGAATTCCCAGCAAGCCCTCTACTTGTCCCTCTTTTCCTCGACCATCGCACGCAGGCGAGCGATCTCGGCGCGCTGTGCCTCGATATGGGCAATCAGGCTGTGGCGCTCCGCTTGCGCGCGTTGCTTCTGCTGGGCTTCCTTTTCAGCGCTCATGTAGAGCATGATGCCGCCGGTGATTATCAGGAGAACTGTGATGGCGATGATCAGCCAACTGGAGTCCTTTTCCATGCTGCAATCCTCTGGTTCTTGGGGTGGGCAAGAGGAAATACGTTGCCAGCATCTTTGCTTCTAGGGAAGTCCCGGGACTGAAAATCACTTCCCCAGTCCCTAGCATGTCTGATGGAGGGACTGCTTGCGGATTCGATTCACGCCAAGCCATGATGGCGAAACATGGCCCAGCCTGCTGGGCGAGAGGGATGCTGCCTTCGGGGAGGCCAGCTACGGCCCTCTCGGGCTCCTCGGTTTTCTCGAAACCTGCACGGGCCTGACTGCGCCTCGAGCGAGCCGTGCGGAGCGCATCGCACGTTGGTTGCCTGCTCTGCGCCGCGTGGATGCCTTTTACTCTGCGTCTTTGCAGACCGATCCGGTAGGGACGGCGCGAGTTCTCCTCCGCTGGCGGGACGAATTGTCGCTACAGGGCTGGACTGGCGAAACCAGGCAGGGGCGTCTCGCCGACCTGGCGCTTGTGGATCATCTGGTCGCTGACGGTATCGGTGATCGCTTGCGTGCTCTGCGCCCTCGCCTTGGCCGTATGTCCAGCGGGATTCAAGTCCTGGATCTGAGTGAAGCGGAGAGCGATTTGCCGATGGAATGGCAGCATACCCTGGCGGCTCTGCGTGAGTCCGGTGCGGAAGTTCGTGAGATGTCGTACCCCCCGCTTCCTGCTGCTGCTGAGTACACACTATTTCGCCCGCAGGGTCCGCGTATCGGCGCTGACGAACTGGCCGCATGGATTGCGAGCTCGGGAAAGGAGCTCAGCAGCGTCATTATTGGCGGGGATTCCATCTTGGACATGGCACTTCGCCGCCATGGACTGCCGAGCACCGGCGCTTTGGAGGCGGCTCCTGGAATGGGTTTTCAGATGCTGTCCCTGTGCATGGGCAGCGCATTCTGGCCCGCTGATCCAAAGCGGGTGCAAGAGTTTCTGAGTCTGCAACCCAACCCTCTGCCGCTAGCTCTCTGCAGACGACTGCTCCCGGTCTTGGCAGAGCATCCGGGGGTAGGAAATCCGGCTTGGAATGCCGCCCTGGAGAAGGGACTCGCGGAGCTCGAAGAGTCGGAGCGGCATGTGGTCGCAAGTCGAGTGCAGGGGCTCTTCCCCTGTCCGGATCTGGGAGCCGAAGCTAGGGGAGAACTCGATGCCTCTGAGTTCATCGCTCGTCTCGATCTTCTCGATCAGTGGTCGCGTTCTGAGCCCGATCTCGAGCTCGAAGAGCTGTCGCGGGTCTCCGCCGAGCTACGTGCGGTCTTCGTCCACAACTCGGAGGACTCTTGGGATCAGCTGCGCTTGTCTCGCTGGCTTGCTGAGATTGGCAGCAGCTGCCGCCCTCTAGCCAGCTTGCCGGCGCAAGCTGGCATGGCCAGGGTCGATACTCCCGCAGCGATCTTGGGGCCAGCAGATCGGGTCATCTGGTGGTCCTTTGTGCGGGGACCGGATGATCGCGAGGGGGATGTCCCTTGGACTGATGCGGAGCGCGGGGCGCTGCGCGCTGCCGGAATCCCTTGGCCGAGCGCGACCGAGCGGGCGCAGCGACTCTCTGCTCATTGGCAGCGCCCATCGAGGTATGCGGACCAGCTTCTCATGGTTGCCCCGCAGTACGGCGAGGATGGTGAGGAGCGGCACCCTCACCCCTTCTATGACGAACTCGTCGGCAAAGGCAGCCGGGGCCGCGCTAGTGAGACCAGGCACTTGCGCTACCAATCCAGGACGCCGGACTTGCTGTCCCTGCCACCTGCCTTCGATCGCTTTCAGTTGCAGAAGGACAGCCTGCAGCCTCGCGCGGCGGAGTCAGCAAATTCTCTGGAGACTCTCATCTCCTGTCCCTTCGCCTATGCGATGAAGTACCAGCGACGGCTTCGGCCCGGGGTGCTGCGACCCTTGGCGACCGGGAACCGACTCCTTGGCAGCTTTGCCCACGCCCTCTTCGCCGATCTTCTGGATCCGGAGCAAGCTGAAGGCAAGCAGGGTAAGCGGAGCAAGAGCAGAAAGCTCTCGGTTGAACTGAGTGCGCGCTTTCATCACCTGGCGCCGCGCCTGCTTGCCGAGCTCTATCAGCCCGGCGGGGGCTTGGAGCTTCGGCGGCAGGAGCAGATCCTGGTGCGGGCCTATGAGCAGCTACGTCCCCTGCTGGCGCGTTCCGGTCTGCGGGTCATGGCCTGTGAACGGGAGTACTCCAGCGAGGACGCGCGCGTGCCCGGCGGCGGTCTCGTCGGTCGTCTCGATCTGGTCCTCGGGCCGGATCTTGCCGTACTCGACCTGAAGAGTGGCAAGAGTAGCTATTTGAGCGCGGCTCTCGAGGAGGGCCGCTCGGTGCAGCTGGCGGTCTACTCACGATTGCTCATGAGCAAGTCGGATGCTGCAGATGTCAGCCGGCCCTGGCCGAAGGCGGCCTACTACATGCTTGGAGAATCCCGAGTCCTGGCCACCGAAATCTTCCTCAGCGAGACTCGTGTCAGGGGCGCCGATCCTCGACAGACCTTCTTTGCTGCCTGCAAGGCGGCGCGAAGATCATGGCGAAGCCTCTCTGAAGGTCAGCTTGCCATGGCTACTGGCGTCGATGCAGAAGGGCGCGCCATCGACTTCGCCAGGTACAAGAAATCCGAGGTTCCGGCGCAGGGGATCGGTGAGGACGAAGTCCTGAACCTGCACCCAGCCTGCGGTTTCTGCGACTTCTCCGGCTTGTGTGGTCATTCTCTGGAGCTAGCTCAGCCGTGAAAATCGAACTTGTATCCGCCAGCGCAGGGACGGGAAAAACCTACACCATTACCTCGGATCTGGCGCGGCGCGTGATCAGTGGTGCGGTTCGACCAGTCAAAGTTCTTGCGACCACTTTTACCGTCAAGGCTGCAGCCGAACTCCAGCAAAGAGCTCGTCAGCGTCTACTCGAGGAGAGCGAGAGTCTCCGTGCGGCTGGTGATGCAGAGGGAGCCACTCGGCTTCGGAACAAGGCTCGGGACTTGCAAGCCGCGCGCATCGGCACCATCGACTCGGTTTGCCTCGGTCTGGTCGAGGACTATGCCTTCGAAGCCGGGCTGAGCCCGGGATTGCGCATCTTGGACAGTGAAGAGGCGGAGCGACTTCTGGGCAAGGTTCTCGGGGACGTGCTCAGCAAGAGCGATATAGAAGAACTCGATTCTCTGCAGCGACGGATGGTCGATCTCGATTGGCGGGTATCCGTCCTCGAGCTCATCGAGGCGGCGCGCAGCAACGGATTGACTGCCGGCGAGCTCAGCGCGCAGGCCAAGCGCAGTGTCGAGGGCATTCGCAGTCTCATCAAGGTCGACAGTTCCAATCCTGCTGACCTGGATCAGGGGCTGATGGTCGCTTTGCAGAGGTTTCTCAAGGGCGTTCCCAGGGACGACAGCACCAACAAGACGAGGGAGCTCGTGCGAGTTGCGGGCAGGGCCATCGAGGAGTTGCGCCAGGAGTCCTTTCCCTGGTCCCTATGGGCCAAGCTTGCCAAGGGTGAACCCGGTAGAAAGTCCAAGACCGTCTATCAACAGGTATTACTCGCCGCAGGTGCTCACGCCCAGCATCCGCGATTGCGCTTCGATGTGGAGCGGGCAGCGACCCTCTGCCATGAAATCGCCGCCGAGGCTCTGGCCTCCTATCAGGAGGAGATGGCCCGCCAGGGGCTCAGCGACTTTACCGAGATCGAACTGCGCGCCCTTGATCTTCTGCGCCGTCCGGAGGTTGAGGATCGG
>JAJFFD010000135.1 GCA_021776805.1 Planctomycetota bacterium | reverse complement strand
GCTGAGCACTGGCGAGGTGGGGCGCGGCAGCTTTGTCCGCCACCGCCCCGCCAGCCGCTTCGAATTCCGCTCGCCAGGTGAGGACAGTATTCCCATCGACCTGAGCCAGAACTTCCCCCTGGGGCTGCCTCTGGAACAGGAGCTTCTCGCCAAGGAGCTCAGCAAGCAGGCTGAGAGCCTGGGCCGCAATGCGAGTGCTGCCTGGAGCCGCGTCGCCGATCCGGTGCAGGCCGCTGGCCGGGCCTGGATGGCGCGTTGCGGCTACCTGGGCGAAGACAGGATTCACCCGGTCCTCGGGCCCCAGTCCGCCATCGCCGCCGCGCTCGCCGCCAGCACTCACCCCGGCGATACGGTGCTGGCTGCGGAACTCACTCATCCAGGACTGAAGGCCATCGCCAATCAATTTCACCTGAACCTGGTGAGCTTGAGCATGGATGAGGAGGGCATCTTGCCAACAGCCTTGGAGAAGGCCTGCCGGGAGCTGGAACCCAAGGCTCTGTTCTGCCAACCGACCATCCAGACCCCCTGCGCCGTGAGCATGTCCATGCAACGCCGCCAGGATCTCTGCGCGGTCCTGGCTGACCAACCCACAATCCTGGTCGAATTCGACGACAGCTCCCCCTTCTATGCGGAGCCTTGGCCGCCTCTCACTCAGCTGCTGCCAGAACGCTCCTTGCTCATCGCCGACTCCACCCGCGCTCTATCCCTCGGCCTGCGGACGACCTTTCTGCGAGTGCCGGCATGTTTGGAGGAAGACTACGCCGATGCCCAGGCATCCTTGGTATGGATGGGCATTCCCCTCCTCGCCAGCATCGCCAGCGATTGGATCCTCGGCGATGTCGCTGAGCAGCTCATCGCAGCACGCCGTGAGGAACTGCAAAAGCGGCAGACCATGGTCGCATCACATTTCGCGGGATTCGAGTTCCGGGCTCCGGCCCAGGGACATCACTGCTGGCTGAATCTGGGCACCGGGCAGCGCGTCGAGTCCTTCGTCTCCGCTGCAGCTCAGCAGGGCATCGCGGTAACTTCAGCGGAGTGGTTCCACATCGGTCCGCGCCATGCGCCTGATGCTGTGCGCATCTGCCAGGCCTCGGCTGCGGACTCTGAGCTCTTAGGGGACGCACTCGTAAAGCTCAGAGAACTTCTGCTCAGTCACAAGCGCGCCCGGCCACCCGCCTCATGATTGCGTAGAGCTAGAGTTCCGAGCCGCACCACTTGCAGTGCTTCGCATCCGGATCATGCCCTTCACGGGAGCAGTCTTTACATGCCTGCGTGCTGATACTTGGGGTGACCTTCACCAGTTCGGCAGAAACGATGCCCGTCGGCACAGCGATGATGCCATAGCCGAGGATCATCAGCATGGCCGAGATGACCTGGCCCAGGGGAGTCTGTGGGGTCACCTCGCCATAGCCAACCGTCGTCATGGTGACGATAGCCCAGTACATGGAACGCGGGATGCTGGTGAATCCACTGCCGGAACCCTCCACCAGGTACATCACCGCTCCCATGATCACCACAACACAGAGGACGCCCCCCACAAAGACAGTGATCTTGTGGCGGCTGGAGCGCAGAGCCGCGGTGAGCACGTTGGCCTCGGCCAGAAAGCGCGCCAGCTTGAGAACCCTGAAGATGCGCAGCAAGCGCATGATGCGAATCACCAGGAAGGACTGGGCGCCACCGACGAAGAGCGCAAGGTAGGTTGGCAGAATGGACAGGAAGTCGATGATGCCGAAGAAACTGAAGACGTAGCCGAGCCGACTGCGCACGACCCAGAGACGGAGTCCATACTCAACCGTGAAGAGCCCGGTAAAGACCCACTCGACCGCGGCAAGAAGAGGGCCGCAGCCCTCTCTAATCCCCGTGACGCTTTCGAGGACGACCGCCATCACGCTGAGCAGAATTGCGACCAGGAGCACGACATCGAAGAGCTTCCCGGCGGGCGTATCCGCCTCAAAAATGATCTCGTGCCAGCGCTCGCGTGCGGAGCTCGTTTCCCTCGCGCCTGCTGTCATGCTCACTCGAATGCTACTCGCCTGACCCGAGATTCCATCAACATCCCTGCCCTAGGGGGTCCCTGCAACTCCCGACTCGGCCAGGGAAAGCATGCTATGCAGCAGGAGATTGGCTCCCGCAACCAGATCCGCTTCGAGGCTGGTCTCGCGAGGACTGTGACTGACTCCGGCGACGCTGGGCACAAAGATCATCGCCGCCGGGCAGATCCGCGCCATCATCTGCGCATCGTGACCTGCCCCTGAGGTCATGCGCCGAGATGCCAGGCCCAAGGACCGCGCTTCCCGTTCGATGACGCCAACGACCTCCTGGTGAAAATCCACGGGCTCGAAGCGGGCCAGAATCTCACTCTCGATTTCTACCCCCTCCTCGACCGCAGCCTGTTCCAGCCAGCTCTGCAGCCTGGCCTCCGCTTCCTGCAGACGATCCTCCACAACGTTGCGTAGATCAACCGTCACCAGGGCACGCCGGGGGATGACGTTGATGACGTTTGGCTCGAGCTCGATGCGCCCGCAAGTCGCAACCTGAGGCGGCCCCATGTCATCAGCTAGCTCGCGCAGGAAACGCGCCAGGGATCCGGCGACATAGCCGGCATCACGGCGCAGGGACATGGGAGTCGTGCCGGCGTGATTCGCCTGACCTCTGATCTCCACCTGGGTCCAGGAGATACCTTGCAGGTTTTCGACGGCAGCTACCTGCAAGCCCTCCGCTTCGAGAACCGGCCCCTGTTCGATGTGCAACTCGACAAAGCAGCCCGGTCGCAGACTCTCCATGGGCGCGGCCCCCGCATAGCCGATGCGCTGCAACTCTTCACCCAGAGTCTTGCCCGCGGAATCCTGTCGCGACAAGGCATCGGCCAGTGGATAACCGCCGGCCAGCACGAGGCTGCCCATCATGTCCGGGGTGAAGCGAACTCCCTCTTCGTTGGTGAATGCGGCTACAGAGAGATCGCAGGCTGGGGTGATGCCCGCGTCCCGCAGAGTGGCCAGGACTTCGAGCCCGGCCAGAACCCCATAGGCACCATCGAGGCGGCCACCGGTGGTGACCGTATCCAGATGCGAGCCAGTCATCACCGGCGGGCCAGGCCTCCGACCTGGCATCCGGCCGAAGATGTTGCCGATGGGATCGATAGCGAGTTCGCAGCCCAGGTCCTGCAACCAGGCACGGAATTGATCGCGCGCCGCCCGATCCTCGTCGCTGGCCGCAAGGCGGCAGACCCCACCATCACCAGAGTCCCCATGCACAGCCAGCTCCTCGAGACGACGGAGGAGGCGATCGGCGGAAATCCTGAGGTCTGAGGACATGACAGCAGGCAAGCAAGCTGGGCAGCCAGGCACAAGCACTGAGCCCCTTAGTGGTGCGGATCTTTCGCTTCCTGCAAGCCTCTCCGGGGGAGCGTATAAGCGACTAATCGCTAATTCTTTATGTCATCTAGCTGCTGGCAGGTTGAGCACTTTGCAAAAACCAGGGAAAATCGCCTTCGCTTCCACCTCGCCCCCCCCTGATGCGAATGACCGTCGATCGCAGAGGCATAACATTGGTCTCAGCATCCCCAACGCGCTGTCGGGCCTCTTGCCTAAGTGATCGACGGTTGACC
>JAJFFD010000134.1 GCA_021776805.1 Planctomycetota bacterium | reverse complement strand
CAGATTCGCTTCAACGTGGATTTGGACGGTCCCGTACGCGCAGACCTGCTCCAAAGCGGGCAGAAGATCATCGCTGTCACGACACAGGGATCCGTCTTCTGCGTAGATGCGAGCAAGGGTGCCGTTCTCTGGCAGGCAAAGTCTGGACAGGGAGTGTTCTGCACCCCGGTCATCGCCGGAGGCAAACTCGCGGTTTTGAGCGATGAGGGCAGAATCACCGTATTTGACGTCGAAAACGGCAAGAAAACCTGGGAGGAGCATGGGCTTGGGACCCTGATCCTTACTCCAACAGCTGCTGCCGGCGGGCTCTTTGTCAGCGATCACAAGACGCTCTACAAGTTCGACATGGCCTCAGGCAAACGTCTGGCAGAGTTCAAGAGTGACAGCACCTGGTCATCTCACTTGAGCAGTGGTGATGGCATGGTCTTCGCCGGTGACCGCAGCGGCCTCATCCAAGTCTTCGACGACAAGGAGCTCCGACCGATGTTCAGACTACGGAGCACAAAGGCCGCACTTGCACCGATGGTTTTGGGAAAATCTGGGCAAGCAGTTGCGGCCTTCGAAGACCGGCTAGTGCAAGGCTTCCTGCACTTGAAGTGACGGTCTGCCGACGTCCACTCTCCGCAACATGGTCCAGTTAATCGGACCTTCCGGTTGGTGCGTCGAGATTCTGTCGATAACGACGGAGCTTTGGCGGATTGCAAAGCCGGTTGAATGACATCGCTTGTCCATGCTTCGCATCGCTTAAGCAAATCCGCTGTGGTTACACGAAGCATCACTACGGGTAGTGTTCGTGCCTAACCATGGGGAGTTGCCTGTTCTGCCTATGGAATGGCACGGGGATTGCCTGGTGCCTCTTGGCCAGGGATCCCTTCGTATCCCGATGACCTCGGTTCTCTCACTATGTACAAACCTCTGAGCCTCATTCTGGTGCTCGGTCTCTTTGCTTGCGCAGATCACGGTAGCAGTGGCGCCATCATCGATCCCGGTTCTCCCAATCCCCCCGGTCCCATCAACCCCGGTGACGGCGGCAGCTTCGTGCCCCCTCCTCCTCCCACCACAGGCGGTGGCGGCGGCGGCGGCACCGGTGGAACTGGCGGCGGTGGCGGATCGGCCCCTGTCCCCGAGCCTACTACGATGCTGCTTGTCGGCAGTGGACTGGCAGGCGCAGCCCTTTATCGCCGGCGTAACCGGCGAGCCAAGGACAGCGAGCAACAGGCCTAAGTCCCAGATCTGACATTCTGCCCCTCGCCCGGGTATGGTCAGTTCCATGCCCTACCCGGTGGAGTGGTTGGTTTCACCTCTCACATGCTTGCTCCTGGTTGCTTGCACAGCAACCGGTGAGCAGGGCGAGAGGCATGGCACGAGTTCCGACCGAGCTAGCGACTCTGTCGACCGCAGACAGAGTCCGCAAGCCCCTGAAGCCATCGTAGAAGCAGCGCGGGCGCTCGTCGCCGCGGCCCCTGCGAGCTGGTCGGCGAAACACCGCAACTTCGTGCGCTGCCAGGGCGAGCACAGTCGAGCTCTCCTCGATGCTCTGCAGGCAGACCCCCATGGGCCGGGTGTGCAGATCTCCCTCGCGACCCTGGGCGATCTCGGCGACCCAGCTGCGGTCTCCTTCCTCGAATCTCAACTACGCGATGGATCGACAGTGCAGAGCAGCGAATCTGCTCTCGCTCTGGGCAAGCTTCCCTCTCCCTCGAGCAAGACAGCCCTGCTAGCGGAGATGAACCATCGGCGTCGAGACCCTCTGGTGCGCTGCTCTGCGGCCGCCGCCCTACTGGACCTGGGGGCTATTGCTGAGAGCATGCCCTTCCTCTGCGCCATCATTCTCGCTGGCACGCCGCGGGGGCAAGCCATGCAAGAGAACCTCGGCTTGCCTGACCGCGGACGCTGGGCGCATGAGCGCTACCTGGCAATAGAAGCGATCAAGCGCCAGCTTCCTCAGCAGGACTTTGGGTTGGATCCGGATAGTTCATGGCCGGCTCTCGAAGCCGCCGTCGATCGGCTGGTCGAATTCCTGCGCGTGGAAAGAGGACTGGATCTTCAGCTGGGCAAGCGAGCGGGGCGATGATCCGCAGCGCCCTTCTCCTCCTGTGCCTGACAACCCATCCCCTAGATAGTCAGGATCCCACTGGATTGACTGCAGCGTACGCAGAACTTCATGCCAAGCTCGAACCCCCTGAGGCCGGGGCCCAGCGCAGCTCACGGGCTGAGCAGGCCAGGCTCATCCGCGAGTTCCTGGAGAGCTTCGGCCAGATCGAGGCACTTGCCGGTCGTGACGAACTCCTCAAGGCACGCACCCGGCTGGCCAGCCTCCTTCTCTGCGACTTCGAACTCAGCGCTGCTGGCACTGAGTTCGCAAAGATTCTGACCGCCTCAGATCCCAATGATCGCGACCTGCGGCCGCGCGCCCTCTATGGCCTGGCCCAAGTTCAGGAGATGCGGGATCAACGCAAGGAAGCGGGCGCAACGCTCAGGCGGATCACCCGCAGATACGAGGGCACACGCTACGCCACTTACGCCAGGGCAGCCCTGCTTCGACTCGAGGGTTCGGGGGAGATGATCGTCGGCCGAAGCGCGCCGGCATTCAGCCCACGGCTGGACATAAGCGGCAAGGCTCGTGACCTGAACTCACTTCGTGGCAAGCCCGCACTCCTCGTGTTCTGGTCACCGCGTCACCAGTCCGGCCTGATTGAACTCCGCAGACTGCTCAGAGCCGCCGACCGAGCTGGGCTGCCGGAGGAGCAGATCCTCGCCTTCGGGCTACAGGGAGATTCGCAACTCCAACTGGCAATCGCCGAGGCAGAAGGTTGGACCATGCCATTGATCGCCCTCGCCAATGACTTCCTCGACCCCATCGTCCTGGACTATCGTGTACGATCCGTGCCGACGACCTGCCTCATCGGACCGGATGGAACCTTGCTGGCCCGAAATCTGAGCCCCGCAAGGCTGGCAGATGCCCTCAGAGAACTACGCTAGGAAGCGTCGGCTCAGGGATAGATTCGATGCAGCATGCGCGGGAATGGGATGCACTCACGTAGGTGCTCGACACCGCAAATCCATGCGATGGTCCGCTCGAGGCCCAAGCCGAAGCCGCCGTGCGGAACCGAGCCGAAACGCCGCAGATCCAGGAACCAACGAAAGGCCTCCTCGGGAAGCTCATGCTCCTTGATGCGATCCGCCAAGGCCTGGGCATCATCCTCACGCTGCGCGCCGCCAACTAATTCGCCGTAGCCCTCGCTGGCGATCATGTCGACACCCAAGGCCAGCTTGGGATTGTCCGGATCACGCTTCATATAGAAGGCCTTGATCTCCGCCGGCCAGCGATGGATGAGAACCGGCCGATCAAAGCGCTCGCCCAGAGCCGTTTCATGGGGCGCACCGAAGTCTTCCCCATAGGAAAACTCATGACCCTCCTCATTCAGGATGTCGACGGCCGCATCGTAGGTCAGCCTTGGATACGGAGTCTTGGCCGCAGCTTCCAGCTTGCTGGTATCCCGCTCCAAGTCGGCCAGATCCGACTGCCGGTTCTCTAGCACCCGGCTCACGATGCTGGCGACGAAGTCTTCGGCCAGACACATCACATCCTCGAGATCGTGGAACGCTGCCTCCGGCTCCACCATCCAAAACTCGGTCAGATGCCGCCGCGTCTTGCTCTTCTCGGCGCGAAAAGTCGGGCCAAATACATAGACCTTGCCCATGGCCATTGCGCTGGCCTCGCCATAGAGCTGACCCGACTGGGTCAGGTAGGCCTTCTCGTCAAAGTACTCGACTTCGAAGAGGGTGCTCGTCCCCTCACAGGCATTGGGGGTAAAGATCGGCGAGTCGACACAGAGAAAATCGCGTTCATGGAAGAAGTCTCTGATCCCCCGGATGACCTCATCGCGGATACGCATGATCGCTGACTGCTTCTTGGAGCGTAGCCAAAGATGGCGATGCTCCAGCAGGAAGTGTGCACCATGCTCCTTCGGGCTGATTGGGTAGGGTTCAGCGATGTGCACCGGGTGCAGTTCGCTGACGTCCAGCTCGACCCCGCCAGGAGCGCGATCATCAGCCTTGACGCTCCCGATCACCCGCAGGGAGGACTCCTGGGTCAGGCCCTTGGCCTCAGCGAATGAGTCCTCGCTGACGTTCCCCTTGAACATGATGGCCTGCACGATGCCGCTCCCATCGCGCAGCATCAGAAAGTGCAGCTTGCCCTTGCTGCGCATGTTGTAGAGCCAGCCCTGGACCAGGACTTCTTCCCCCACATGCTCGGAAAGGCGGCTGATGGATACGGCCTTCCGGCCGGCAAAGGACTGTTCGGTCATCGTGCTCCCTTTCTAGCTAGCCGGCGGCGCCAACTCTAGGTGAAGTTCTGCGCCGCTGATTGCAGCTGCACATCCTGGATACTGCCGTTGCGAGTAATGATCCGGCCTTTGGAAGGCATGTGGTTCTTTTCGCATTCCACCAGGATTTCGAGCTCATCGTCCAGGTTTACCGAGCTCAGGTCGGCGAGGATGCGCAGGTTGCCGTAGCCCATGCCAAGCAGTCGCGCCTCGATCGCCGCACGCACCTGGTCGCCAGGACTCCCCTTGTAGCCTGAGAAATGCGCCGGTTCGGGGCCAACCTTGCTGGCGTTTCGCTCCACGCGCAAGGTCGCATCCCGCACCTGCTCCAGGTCCTGGTGCAGCTGCTCGAGGGCAGTTTCGACCCGATCCAGGCGAATGCTCTCCAGGTGGTCCGAGACGCCCTTCAGGCGTTCGTTCAGGAGCCGGAGCTGGCCCGCCTCCTTGAGGTAGGTCTCAAAGCGGGCCAGGCGCACATGCACGAGGACATAGCCCACGAGCAGGGCCACAAAGAAGAGGCTGAATTGAAGCTCGGTCATGACGGGGTAATTGCCAGGCAGAAAGTGTAGCCTGCTCGCCCATGACCGGAAGCCTGCGCTACCTGCTGGCCGCTGCCTTCGTGGCTGTTTTCTTCCTGGCTCCGGAGGTGGATCACGGACACGTGGCCTTCCTCAAGACCCGAGCCTGGCTCACCAGCGAGGATTCTGAGGAGGCCAAGGGGCCTCTGAGCAAGGCTCTCGGCGAGAACAGCGCCATGCCACCCCTGCAGGTGGATCTCCGCCAACCGGGGAGCGCGGATGCTCTGCTGGCCCGATCCGGCGACTATTCCCGCTCAGCACGGGAATGGGCCCGGGGCAAAGAACTCGAGGATGACGGCCAGCTCCCGCCCATCCTGCTGGAGGTCCGGGTAGGCGACGAGGGCTTCCGCTCCACTCTCAAGCGGCAGAGGGCTAGCGAATGGGTCGAGGTCGATCGACTCGAGGTGCTGCGCAACCCCTCGCGAGAATCGGGCGAACTCATCACCTACTACCCAAATCGCTTCAGCCTCCTGCCCGCCTTCCTGGCCATCATCCTCGCCATCCTCTCGGGCAAGGTCATTCCCTCCTTGCTGATCGGCTGCCTGGCAGGGGCCATCATCCACACCGGCGCAGTCTTTGGCGGTGCCTTCCACCTGGCCAGCGACAATATCGCCAGCAAGATCCTCTTCGATCAGTTCCGCTTCGAGATCCTCGGCTTCGTCATCTTCCTCTTCATGTGTGTCGGAGTGATGACTCGCAGCGGCGGCATCCAAGGCATGGTGGAATGGATCCGCAAGTTCGCCAGGGGCCCGGTCAGCACCCAGCTCTGTAGCTTCGTCATCGGCATCCTCATTTTCTTCGACGATTACTCCAACTGCATCGTCAGCGGATCCACCATGCGGCCACTGGCGGATCGCAATCGCGTCTCACGAGAGAAGCTCGCCTACATCGTCGACTCCACCGCCGCCCCCATTGCCGGCATCTCGATCATCTCCACCTGGGTGGCCTACGAAGTTTCCATGTTCGCTCCGCAGTTGCCGGAGGTGACCCACGCAGATGGCCGACCCTTCAGCGAGGGCGAGGGCTTCGCCGTCTTCGTTCAGACCCTGCCATTCCGCTACTACTGCCTCTTCACCCTTGGCTTCGTCCTGCTGAGCATCCTCACACGACGAGAATTCGGGGGCATGTTCCGGGCCGAGAAGCGTGCCCATGAGGAAGGCAAACCAAGCGCCGATGACGCCACCCCCATGCTCGCCGAAGATTCGGTGGACCTCGCCCCACCGGCGGATGTCGAGCATCGCGGCCGCAACGCCTTGCTACCCGTCCTGCTGCTTGTCGGCTTGACCATGTGCCTGATCTTCTACTTTGGCATGCAGGGCACCAGTGAATCGGACCGCAGCGGCGCCTGGTGGGAGATCGGGGCGACGATTCTGGGTGCCGGCGAAAGCCAGCGCGCTCTGATGATCGCATCCTTCTTTGCCCTCCTCCTGGCCATCGGGCTGGCGATGGGCCAAAGGATACTCAGCCTGGGACAGGCGATTGGCGCCGCCCTCAAGTCGGCCCACTCCCTCATCTTCGCGGTGATTATCCTCATCCTGGCCTGGGCCATCGGCAACACTTGCGAAGACCTCGGCACCGCCGAGTTTCTCACCGCAGCCTTCCACGGCAGCTTCGAACCATGGCTCCTACCCATGGTCATGTTCGCAATCAGCTCGCTCATCGCCTTCTCCACCGGCACGAGCTATGGCACCATGGCCATACTGCTGCCCAACGTGGTAGTGCTCTCCCACTCCATGGGCGAATCGGCTCCGGAGCTCGGGGGCACCGCCCTCATGTTCCTGACCATCGGCGCAGTCCTCGAGGGCAGCATCTTCGGCGATCACTGCTCACCGATCAGCGACACGACGGTGTTGAGCTCGGTAGCAACATCCAGCGACCACCTGCATCACGTGCGCACCCAGGCGCCCTATGCGGTGGTGGTCATGATCATCGCCATGACTTGCGGCTACCTGCCGGCAGTTCTCTGGGGCCTCTCGTATTGGCCGATCACATGGGGTATGGGCCTGCTGGCCATGCTCGCCTTCCTCTTCATCTTCGGGCGAAATCCGCGGCGGGGCGCGGTCAAGACCGACGCAGTCCTCAGCGATTGAGGCAGGACTCGATCGCCTGAACCAGACCGCTCCAGGGTGCGCCCAGGTCCATACCAGACTGCCTGCCCAGCTCCAACCACAGGGACGCGGACAGAGCGTCCGCCGCATGCAGGCAACGCACAGCTTGGTCCAGTGCCTCGGCCCTGCTCGGATTGACCAAACCCAAACGGTGCAGGTCGACTTCCGGATAGAGCAAGCCCGCGGAGGTTCGCAGGCGCAGAGTGGCGCGCTGCGGCGAAGCCTGGATCACCTGTCCAAGCTCGAGTTTGCCGGAGCGGGAGAAACGAACTTGCCTGCCAATGGCGAGGCTTTCGGGTAGAGCAGGCAATTCGGCGGAACTCAATTCCCATGCCGGCGCGAAGTCGAGGTCATCACCGAGGAGCTTGAAGAATCGACTGCGTAGTCCCAGCTCGCCGACCAGAGCCGGCCTTAGCAGTTCAGCCGCAGCCAAAACACGCTGCAAGCGCAACTGAGCAAGGGCCTCGCGACCACGCCCTTGGAGCTCGGCGTCGAACGCATTCACCACCTGCCGGTAGCGCCGGACTTCTGGATCCCTTGGCTGCAGCTTGGGGAGATACTCGTCCGCTCGCATGCGCGCCCGCCAGGCAGCCTGCAAATCGCCAGCCTCGATAGCACTGCGCATACTGGCTTGGGCCCCCCAAAACAGGTCCGCCAGTTCGGCCCTGGCAGCAATTGGACCCTCCAGCATGGCGACCTCCGCATCCGGCCGCGCCGCCTGAGAGAGACCCGTCGCCTGCTCATGTCGAGGCGGAGCCACCTCATTCACGTCATCTCCATCGGGACTCCAG
>JAJFFD010000133.1 GCA_021776805.1 Planctomycetota bacterium | reverse complement strand
ACCTCACCGATACCGATAAACCGTCCGGCTCATGATCTGATTGGGCTGTTCCGACGGCAGGATTTCCGTCCCCCAGTCGAAGCTCATCTGCATTTCGCGAAGGGCCGGAGCCAACTTGGTCAACACCGCCCCCATCTTGATCGCGACCAGGGTGTCCTTCTGCTCGGGCATCAGGGACATGAAGAAACCCGCCGCGCTGGCCAGATTGGCCAGGCCTTCCATACCCGAATCCATGTGGCCGTAGCCCAGGTAACTCGCGTCCTTGCCGTTACCGATGCCGAGCTCGGCAAAGTCTTCCCTCGAGCGGATGCTGGCTTCTTCACCGGCGAAAACCCGGTCCACCTTGGCAAGGGCTGCGGGGGAAGTGGCGATGACCATGCAACCATCGCGGATGGCGAGGGTCGGACGGATCCAAGGGAAGGCGGGCAGGACGAGTTCGAGGGAATCTTCGCCAGCGACAAAATCCATCTCCTGACCGCGTTGGGCCAACAGGTCGGCGACGCCCTCGAGCATGCGCTCCGTGCCCCGCAGCACTCCCTCGCTGTTTTCGAGGCGCCAGAAGGCAAGCATCTCGCCGAGGGGGCAGCCATCGGCCATAGCCGGCAGCATCACGTAGGCGCTCTCACCGGACAGATTGCTCAAGAACTGATCCCGCATCTGAGTCATGACCATCACCGGGATTGCTGGCTCGCGCAGATTGTCTTTGGCGATCTGGATGCCCATATCGCAGAGGCCGGAGAAGTTGAGTCCGCTGTCAAAGTAGAACTCGCTGGCATCCGCCGGCACGTAGCGGGTCCAGCCCATCCAAGGCTGCTGGTTGGCGAAGAGCTGGGCAAACTTGGAATCCTCGTAGCCCGGCTGCATCTCGAACAAAGCCGCCGAAGTCATGCTCTGGCCATCACTCGCACTCGTGATCAGAATCTGCCGGCAAACATCCATCTCAGTGAAGATGGCAGTCATCAAGTTAAGCATCTCCGCCTGCTGCGAGTTTCCGTTCCCGGCGCTGGCCTTGCCGATGAGCAGGGCTTGATTGAGGAACTCGAAGATGCCACCGACATCGATGTAGATGGTTGCTTCCGTCGCCTTCGGCAGTTGCTCGAGGGCGGAGCGATAACGTTCGGTCTGGACCAAGGAACCGCGACCATCACCCCGGCCAAGCATGTTGACCGCAGCGACCGCCATGCGCGAGCTGCTCGAGAAGATCAACACATCGCCAATACTCCCCACGGTCATCTGCATTGGCGCGCCGTTGATTTCGAGCGCCTGGAGCTGGCCGCTCTCCAATTCGATCTCTCGCAGAGAAGACATCTCGCTTCCGATCATGCCGGCGAATTCTGCGAGGAGCTTGTTCGCCCCGGCGACCTGGGCCTTGATCTGATCCTCTGGTACTCGCGCGAGCATGACGTACTCGGGCATGGGCATGGCCATCTTGTAGGCAAAGACAATCTCGCGTTCGCCGAGCAGGCTCCAGTCGACCAGACCACAGAGATCGATCATGTGATCGAAGGTGGCCTTGGCTCTCTGACGCTGCTCCGCGCTCATTTCGATGGTGGCAAGATTGAAGAGGTCTTCGTGGATGCCGCTCGCCACCAACTTGCCCAGAGCGCGTTCGAAGGCCAGCATGCCCGGGTCCGGGGTCTCGGAGGTCAGACCGTGGACGTAGTAGCTCGCATCGTCGGACACGCCATAGCCGAGGGGGACGGACTGCCCTTCCTGGGCGCGAGTATTAGCGGCCAGAAGTAAAACTGAGCTGACGAGGGCGAGAATGGAGCGCGGGGCGTACATGGTCATTCCTTCGGGTAAGAGAAGATCGAGTCGCAGGTCTAGGGACGACCCTTGGATTTGTTCACACAAATCTGCCGGGACTGCGCGAGCCAGGAGATGGTGAGCGAAAGGGACTATATTGCCGGCCGAGTATTCTTCGAACTGGGAAATGGACCTCTTCTTCCTCTGGTTTCAGCGCGTGCTCTGCGGCTGCTTTGCCTTCGGGGCCATGGTGCATTTGGGCAACCTGTTGGGACAGGGCAAGTACCGTCTTACCGAGATGCCCTGGCATCTACTGATCGCGGACCTCTTCTACCTGGGAATGAACCTGGCCACGATCATCGGGCTCTTGCAGGACCAACTCTGGGGGCGCCTCTGTCTGCTGCTGATGCTCGGGTCGCAGCTGGTCCTGTACCTGGGTTTCCCGCGGAAGTTCGCGGAGACGGAGGAGGAGAGGAAGGAGATCCGGGGACTGGTCTGCTTCCACCTTTGGACCTTGGTCTTGTTTGGCCTTCTCTGGTGGCTCGCATCAGGGTCGAGGGCCCAATGAGTGATGATGACAGGGATTGGAAGCCAAGCAGGCAGTTAGGCCCTTACCAGCAATCTGTCACTGCGTACATGCTGTCTTCCTGGGCAGTCTTCGGTCTCTGTGCATTCTTCTCAGGGATTCTTGCCATCTTCATAGCAGCGGCGATCCGAGGGCCTCTGTTCTACCTTGGCCCGCTCGCCTTCTTGCCTGTGATGATGGTTGTCTCGGCCTCGACAGCTCTCCTCTACGTCCTCGCCATCTTGGTCACCGCCCTCTTGTTTCACAGGATCGGACCCGGAGACGGTGTGATCTGCCTGTCTTCCCTCGTCCTGGCGTTCCTCGGCGGTCTGTTGATCCCGAGTTTGATTGACAGCTCTCTTGGTCAAAGTCTGTTCAAGGCTCTGATCTATGCTGTCACCCCCCTCCTTGCTTTCATCCAGACTCTCCGTTCTCCGGACAGGGATGAGTGGCGGCGGAAACTCAGGAAGGACGAGGCCGACCGGTCGGCGGGTGAGGGCTAAAGCTGCTTCGCGAAGCAGGGCAGGCGACCCGGTCCTACACTTGCTGTTTCGCTGACGTAACCATGAGCTGAAGGAGGAACAGCGGTCGCAATTCAGGGCCTGGTCTGGCGTTGCCGCACGGTTCTTGCAGTAGCCGTGCAAGGCTCTCCTCCTGGTCACAAAGCTCATGAACCACTCCCTGCTGCAGACGCTGCGTCTTCTCTGCCTGACCGTCTGCTGCCTGAACTCCTTGCGAGCGCAGGAAGTCCTAATCGTCGATGCCGCCGGCGGCGGCGACTTCACCGCACTGCAGCCAGCCATCGATGCCGCCAAACCGGGCAGCGTGATCCGAGTTCGCTATGGTGAATACGCAGGGGCCCGGATCAGCAAGTCCATACGGTTGCTTGGAGATCCGCAGGGATCACTGCCGGCGGTGAACTTTGGCGCGGTCCGCTTGCTCAGCCCCCTTCATATCGTCGATCTACCTGCAGGCAGCACATGCGTGGTCACCGATCTAGGCGGACACCCCTCCCCTTCATGGCGGTACCAGAATTACATCATCGTGGAAGACTGCGCGGGAGCGGTTCACCTCGGCTACACCTTTCAGTCGAACCTCGTCGTCCATCGCAGCCGATTCGTCACGGTCTACAATCACTGGCGAGGCAGGGTAGACGTCAGGGATAGCGAGCTTCTAGTAACGCGCAGCTCGTTCTTCAGCATGGAGCGGCCAGTCCTCGGGACAAGGCGATCCCAGGTGACCCTGGTTGGCACTTCAGTCCGAAACCCAGACCGCTTCGGAACCCTTTCCGCCTACATTCGAGACCAGTCCGCGCTGGTTTACTCGGCGGATTCGGGAATCACTGCGGGGATGAACGAGCATACGATCCTGCTCGATAGGGGGAGTCGATCGCGAAGGATCATGGGCAACTTCTTGCAGTTGGACTTCCGCTCCGAGAACTCGCTGGCCGTCCGGCTGATTGATCCGCGGCGAACGGTCTTGGTCGCTCTAGCTGCGAGCCCTCCTACCCAGCCCCAGTCTACGCCGTTCAATGATCTCCATTTGGATCCGCAGAGCTCTCAGATCTTCTACCTGGGTGAACCGCCGCTCTCGGAACCCTGGACAAAGATCTTTCAACTGCCGCCAGACTTCCAACCCAGCCGGCACAACACCTATTCTTCATTCCCGATCTTGGCACGGCCTGGTTCCCGGCTATTGGGAATTCCCGTCACCTTTCAAGCTGCAGCAATCACCGCCGGAGTCCCCCGCTTCTCGCTTTCCTACACCCTGATCTTCTAGCATCGACTCGCTGCAGCTAACGTAGGAGCAAGTCGAGTCGCGCCTCTTCTCCTGGAGACAGTTCAATGAACTCATAGGCCCCCAGGAGCCCAGCCTTGATCGCCGCCACCCGATAGGCCCCGGGAATCACATCATCCAAGCGCAACTCCCCCTCGTCATCCGAGACCGGACCCTCCTCGAAACCCTCCAGGCTCGCAATCACCAAGGAGCCATCGTCCGCGCGCAGATCCACATGCGCCCCTGCGACCGGTTCGCCATACTCATCGCGCACTCGAACGCGCAGAGATCCGCAGGCCTTGGCCCGAATCACGCAACCTGCGTCCCCGGGTCGAACATGCACCCGGGTCCCTAGGGCCACCGACTCCTGCGCCGTCTCGCCAAAGGCGAAGAGCTGATAGGTCCCCGGCTGCAGTCCCTCCAGGCGAAAGGCGCCGTCCGAACTGCCGCTGGACCCATGATGCAGATAGAAGGGATTCAAGCTCTGCAGCTGAGAGCCTGGACTGAGATAGAGGTCAGCCGCAACCGGCTCACCGCCGGGGCCGATGATCCTGCCGCGCAGGATCTCACCGCTCGTGAGCCGCAGATCGATGGACGAGCCGGTAGATCCCTCGACGCGGACCAGGGTAGACCGTGAGGACAGGCCACCCCGCTTCGCCAGCAGCAGGTGAGGACCTGGGCGCAGATCCGCAAGTTCGAAGCGGCCATCCCGGTCGCTGCGCGTTTCGCCATCGCGCGACATGAGGCCCAGGAGGGACGGGTCCCCTGCTGGCATGCTCGCGGCCACCGAACGAATGATCGCATCGGGCACGGGGGTCTCGCCATCCGCAGCGAGCACGCGACCACGAATCACTCCACTGGGTAGGTGAATGTCGAAGGACTGATCTTCCTGGTCCTCGGGAACGAGAAGGTTTGCCAGCCAGGGGCCGGTTTCCTCGGCGAGGACCGCGTAGTTGCCTGCAGGTAAGCGCACTCGAAAACGACCCTGCGCGTCGCTCTGATCCCAGGCAAGTTCTTCGCCGTCGAGTCCGGCGGCCTGGTTCAGGAAGAGCAACTCGTACGCGGGAACTGGTCTGCCAGCGCGCCATACCTGACCCTGCAGCGAGATCATCCCCCGGCCTCCCGACCTGGTGATCGCTTCGACGGGGGGACGCTTCTCCGCCGCGAGTGCCTCACGCAGCTCGCGGGCTCCGAACTCGGTTCCCTGGGCGGGGACTCGACGGGAGGGAGATGACTCCCCCGCAGCGACGATCGGCATGCTGAGGGAAGACTCGGCGGTGCCCATGGCCAGGACGGCCACGAGCACCCCGAGCAGAGCAATTGGAATCAGTAGGTCTGATCGATCCGTCACTGAATTGCTCCTTTTGGATCGCTTCTAGTTGGTGGAGAACTCGGACTCGGCGATGGTCCGGTTGCCACTCTCTTCCTGCACGATGACCTCGAATTTGTACTCGGTCTCCGGGCTGAGGAACTCGGGCGGGATCGTGACCGAGGGGTTCGCCGCGTCTCCACCGAGGACGATGCTGAACACACGCAGGATGTCGTCTTCGGTCTCCACGATCAATTCGTAGAGCTCGGGCTCGAGGGGATCGCCATCCAGATCCGTGGTCACCGCATCGAAGCTCACCACCAGTGGTTCGCTCGCATCAACCTCATCTCCATCCGCCGGGCTGAGATTGGCTGGGGCTGCGGGCAGAGTGTGAGTGAACTCGGTCTCACCCTCGATCTCGTCGCCTTCGAGGGTGCGGCCTTCAAACTCGTATTCCCCTTCCGGGAATCGGGCGAGGAACTGCTCCATGGACAAGACTGCAGTGGATGGCTCCGCACTCTCGAAGAAGCCCTCGGTCATGCCCTGCCGCGCCAAGTTCCTTCGGATACGAACATCGAGAACCTTGCGCTCATCCGGCCCTTCGCACTTCATCCGGCGCCAGGGCTCACCATCCCAAAAGAACTGGATGCCGAAGTCACCGTCGGTGGAATTGAATTCGATAAAGACCTCGGCTTCGTCGAGTTCGACCTCGTCGCAGTGCTCGACGTACCTGTAGCTATCGTTCTCCGGGCCTATGGCAAAGACACCAAGGGGAGCGAGGACGAGGGCCGCGGCAAGTTTGGGAAATGCTTTCATCAGGATTGCCTCCTAGTTGTTTATGGAGGCGCAATCCTGAGCGTTCTTGCTGAGGGCTCGCTTAGAGGTGCGAAGAGTTTACGAAAACTTGCTGGCTTAGGATTGGCTGAAGAGAGCCGAGGGCCGCGCAGGGCTCACTCCGTCAACCAACCGACTACTTCAGCACCGGCCCCAGCAGGCCATTCATCTCGAGGTTCCCAAAACGAAGACTCATCCAGGCCGCCGGGTTTTCACCACCGGCGGGCTCGAAGCTGATCTTCAAGCGCTCGGCGATCTCGCTCGCTTCCGTCCAATCGAGCTTCATGCGCAGACCGCCCGTGGTCCCGTTGCTGTGGTTGCCGTTCTGCTTGCGCTCACGAATGGGCTCCGGGTCGAGGAACACCAAGAACATCTCACCCTCACCGCCGCGCTCCATGGCCAGATAGTAGTATCCAGGCGCCAAGGTCTCATCGCCGACCAGGACCGGGCAACTGCTGTCAAAGCTGGCAAAGAAGTTGTTGCCGAGGCGCAGACGAGTTTCCGGCAGCACGATCTTCACCGCCGACCCGTACTCCTTCTTCCAAACCGGGCTACCGTAGGTGAGCTCGTACTGGCCGAAGACCTTGAAGTCCGATTCGGTCTGAGAATAGAAAAAGGTCCCCGCGCTCGCCCGCTCGTACTTGGCCGCGCTGCATTGCACCGTCTCCGGTTCTACCTGCGCGGTCAGGATGGCGGTCATCTTGTAGAAACCGAAGCGCAGGGACAACTCCACGTCCTTGCCGCCGGTCCCCACGGGAGTGAAATCTATCTCGAGCTGCTTCGCTTCCACCTCGCTCGTCGACCAATTGAGGGGCAGGGCGATGCCGCCAGTCGTCTCGCTGCTCTGGCTGGCATTCTGCTTCTTCGCGCGGATCGAGACTGGATCGAGGAAGAGCAGGGACAGCTCGCCCTCCTCCTCGCGCTCCAGGGCCAGATAGTAGAGCCCCGGCTGCAGGCTGACGTCGCCGGCTTGCATCACACAACTCGTGTCGAAGGTAGAGAAGAAGTTGTTGCCCAGACGCATGCGCGCCTCGGGCAGTGAGTCCTCAAGGGCGCGGCCGTGCTCCGCTTTCCAAACTGGCTGGCCATAGGTGAGCTCGACCTGGCCAAAGACTTCGAGGCTCTCAGCGGATTGGGTGAAGAAGAATACGGCGCTGCTGGCGCGTTCGTAGTCGGCGACGGCGACTTTGATAGGTTTCTGCGCGATGACGACGGTAGCGAGAAGACAGATGGCGAGTGCAGGCAAGAAGCGGCGCAGTTGGTGCATGGCATATCCCTCGAAGTCGAAGCGCTAAACTCTAGCTCGCTGGGAGCTTCAGCGCTCCCCTTCCACCTCCATCACCCAAAGATCCCCTCATCCTCCGCCCAGGAAGGGTACGAAGCCAGCTCAGCCTCCCACCTTCGCGCGCAATTCCTGATCGATGAGGATCAGTCCCTGGCCATCGGTGCCGACGATGCGCAGGCGATCGAGGATCTCATCCGCCTCGGCCATGTCGGCGATCTGCTGAGCGACGAAGCTCTGCAGAAAGCTGC
>JAJFFD010000132.1 GCA_021776805.1 Planctomycetota bacterium | reverse complement strand
TCGCTGCGGAGTTCGCGCAGGGTTTCGAGAGCGACCTGGTAGATCTGGGTGTGCACGCAGACCGGGTATTCGTGGCGGAAGAGTCCGCGCAGATATTCGAGCTCAGCGTGGAACTTCGGCTTGGGTCCGGTGCCTGCCTTGTAGTCCTCCCACTCCTGCATGTAGCGCTGACCATCCTCCAGTGTCATGCGCAGGCCGGTGTTCATGCCCATGCGGGTGGCGCCCAGGTCCCCTGAGCGACGCTCAGGGTTACCGGCCTGGGCGATTTTCAGGCAGCCTGGGAAGCGGATGAGGGCTTCTTCCGGGCTATCGCCGGCGGTCTTGCTCAGTGTGCCAAAGCCGCCCATGTTGGATCCGGAACCGGGGATGTACTGCACCGTGGTCACGCCGCCGGCGAGGGAGTACTTGAAGTTCTCGTGATCCATGGTGATGAGGTCTACGGTCCGCATCTCCGGGTTGGTCGGGTTGACCGTGTCGTTGATATCGCGCCTGCCCTTGGAAGCGATGTGGCAGTGCAATTCGACAAGACCCGGAACGCACCAGAGATCGCCCATGTCGATGACTTCGAAGTCATCCGGGATCTCCACTTCATCTTGGCGGCCGAAGGCGATGATCTTGCTGTTGCGGGTGAGCACTACCCCCGAGTCGATGGGCGCGCTTTCCACCGGCAGGATCTTACTGACCTTGAAGGCATAGCCCGGACTGGGGACCGACTCCGGACCCCAGATGGCGACTTCGAAGTTCTTTGGCTTGTTGCCAAAGTGGATGTCGATGGATTTCTGGGCCGAGGCGTTCTGACCCAGGGTGGAGAGCAAGAGCGCGAGGGTGCATACAGGGATTCTCATTTTCCGTTCTCCATGTCGCGCTCGTCGACGACGACTCGACCGTTGTTGACGACCATGAGGATTCGGCTCGTCAGTTCGAAGGGGCTGCCGCTGAAGATGACGAAGTCCGCATCCTTGCCACGCTTCAAGCTGCCGATGCGATCATCGAGCTGAAACATGCGTGCTGGCCCGATGGTCAGGGCTGCGAGTGCTGCCTGCGGATCCATGCCGTAGCGGATGGCGTGGGCTGCGTGCAGAGGTAGGTAGCTCGAGCCTGCCGTGTCGCCGGTGACCAGAGCGAGAGGGACATCAAGATCGGCGAGGGTCGCTGCCGAGTTGACGATCACGCCCTTTTCCCGGCGAACCAGGTCTGGGCCGATCATGACCGGCGGCGGCTTCTCGCCGAGGATTTCCGGAGTGTCTATGGCGTCTTTGACGCCATAGAGGATGTAGGGGAGCTCTTCCTTCTCGAAGAGCTTGACCACCGCCTCCACTGCCGGTGCCCGATTGCTGTTGATCACCGCGGGGATGCGCTTCTCCAGGAGTGCACGCAGGGGTTCAAGGCTTTCATTGACCTTGGGCTTGGTTGGTGCGCCGCTGTCATCGTCCTTGGCGACATCGCCTGGTTCCTGATCGAACTTGGCGATGCGCGTGCCCTTGATCTCGGCGCTCATGGGCCCGGCCCCGAAGCTGCCGCTCATCTTGTCGTTGGCGACCTGGGCCTCGAGCTGGGCGGCGTTGCCCATCATCGCGATCGATAGCTTGAGGGTGCTGCCGTCAAAACTGCCGTCCTCGATGTCCGTCGCCGGAGGCTGCTGTCCCTGGAAGGAAACCTGCGCCTGGCCGCTCACGCTCTCGCCCTCGAGTTCGAGTTCAAGAGTGATCGAGATCTCCACCGGGATGTCGCCGCTGACCTGCAGCTCCCAGGTGCCGGAGAGTGGGTCCGCTTTCACAGGTTCTACCGAGCTCTCCGCATCCTTGGGCTTCTCGCCCGTGCCGGCAGCGAAGTCAGCGAGTGCCTTCTCATACTTTGCCCAGGACTCGATGTACTGCTTGCCCTGTTCCAGAACGCCGCTGAGGGTCTTGATGGAATCCGGACCGATGCTGTCGTGGACGAAGCGAATGCCGGCGGTCTCGCGCAGGACCATGCTCTCCCGATCGACTGCGCCGGTCTTGATGGCGGTGACGCGTCCGGATACAGGACCCGCATCCCGACCGGAGACCAGGACTGTAGTCAGGCCGGCGCGCAGCGCGCGAGCGAAGAGGGGGTCCGCCGGGTCGATGATCTCGGCGATGGCCTGGTTGGCGGAGCCGCTGGGAACGCCGACGCCGTCACCGGAGAGCCCGAGGCTGGTGTAGGCGTCGACAAAGCCGGGGACCATGACGGCGCCGGGCATGTCGATGATGCTGGCGCCGTGGGGGATGGCGAGGTCTTCGCCGAGCGCCTTGATCTTGCCGTCAGCGACGACGATCACGCCATCGCGCAGGGTCTGGCCTTCGCCGGTGATGATCTTGCCGACGCGGAGGGCAAGGATGTTGCTGTCCGTGCTCCGCTCGAAGGCGAGTGCACCATCTACGTAGGTCTTCTCGACCAGGGTGCCGACTGCGAAGGGCTCGCCGCTGAGCACGAGGAAGTCCGCGTCCTTACCGGTCTCGAGGGATCCGACTTGCGAGTCCACACCGAGGATGCTCGCCGCATCGATGGTGATCGCGCGCATGGCTTGCTCAGGGCTGAGTCCATAGCGAATGCTGATGCCGGCCAGCAGCAGGTACTCGGCGAGTTCCTGGTTGCGGCCCGGCGCGAGTGCCACCTTCAAGCCAGCCTTGCCGGCGATGCCGATATTTTCCGGCCTGCTCACCGGTCGTTGGTCCTTACGGTTTTCACCGCCGCGGTTGTTAGCGCTGATCATGACCGGCATGCGGAAGACTGCGGCTACCCCCTCGGCATTGGCCAGCTTGGCGACCTTCTCGATCTGGTAAGGATCTTCGAGGACACAGCTGGCGCCGAGTTCCTTGGCGAAGCGAATTGCTCGGCCGATGTCGGCGGCTTCGCGCACGGCGATGCGCAGGGGGAGTTTGCCGCTGCTCGCCGCCTGCATGGCCAGGCTGCTGAACTGGTTCTCGGCTGAACCCTGGCCCTGCAGATCTTGACCCGCAGCACCCGCTTCCTCGAAGAGCATGCGCAGGGTGGCGAGCTGGGAGATTCTGGCGGAAGGGTACTGACTGCGCGCAGGCAACAGCGGGTCATCGGAGGTGGGGTGCGCAGTGGGTTCGAATAGCTTGGGAGCGTTGGTGCTCGCCTTGCCCATGGTGATGCGTAGGCAGCTGGCTTCGGCGAGAACTCGCTGCACCAGATCCTTGCCGTGCAGCTTGACCACCGATCCCTGCCCAGGGATGAGGCGACTCCGGCCTGGAGCCAGGTACACCGTGGTCACACCACCGGAGAGCGCGGTCTTGTACTCGCGGCTGAAGTCGAAGCCGTCGAGGGCCTGGAAGTCGGGTGTGACTGCATAGTCCGCATCGCGATGACCGGAGAGATCCGTGTCCGCAGCGACGATGCCAGCCATGACGACCTTGTCGGAGGCGTCGATGATTCTCAGCCCGACCGGCTCTTGGCCACCGGCGTAGACCGAGTCGATCTTGCCATTGCGGACCACCAGCCAGGCATTTTCCAAGGGAGCCGCGCCGACGCCGGTGTAGATCTTGCCGCAGCGCAGGGCAAAGCTGGCGCCACCAGAGGCGGCTTGGGCGAAGAGGCCACCGCTAAGAGCGAGGCCGACAATCAGGTAGCGAGCCAGTGCTCTCATACTCAATCCTTATCCTGGCCTTCGCCAAAGAGGTGCTGCAGGCGACGGTCCTTGCTGCGTTCGTAGACCACTTCTCCTTCGAGGAGAACCATGTCCACCCATGTGGTTGCGTCCAGTGGATCACCGGTCAGAATCTGCAGGTTGGCGACTTTGCCGGCTTCGATGGAACCGCATTCGCTGTCGATGCCGAGGATCTTGGCGGGCTCCAGGGTCATGGCGCGCAGGGCAGAACTGCGATCCATGCCGTAGCGCATGGCCGTAGCCATCTGCCACCAGGGGTAGCGAGCGCTGCCGCTAGAGGCGTCGCTGATGCTCAGCGCAAAGTCGATGCCAGCCTTGCTGAAGACCTCGGCGGGGCAGGTGATGCTCTGTTCTCCGGTCTCCGGGTCCTGCTCCATGTACTCCAGGTTGCTGGTGAGGATGACCGGCAGGTCCAGAGCCTTGATATCGTCGACACCCTTGTAGGTCGCGGGTCCCAGAATCAGCACCAGGTCGAGCTTGCGCTCGTTCTTCAGTCTTGCGACCTCGCCGAGTTCTGCGGCGCTGGGCACGTAGAGATAACCGGTCACTTTGCCGTCGAGGAGGTCGAGAACCGGCTGTTTGGTGCTGTCGGTTTCCACCGGGAACTCCTCGTCCTTATTGGCGCCAGCGGCCTTCTCCGCCTCCCATTCCTTCTTTTGGCGATTCAGGTCCTTGCGATAGTCCTCGTAGTCCTGGAGAGCGCGGCGCATCTTGCGAATCTGCGCCATGCGGCTGCCGTTTTGGGGATCGAGGGAGAGCTTCAAACCGCTCTTGGTGCGGATCGCCATGTCCTCGACAGTCTTACCCACCGGTCGCACCACCATGCCGGTGCCGCCGATGAGTGTGCGGTTGCCGGGGATGATGTGAATGCTGCCGACACCGTTGCGCAGACATTCGGCGAAGAATCCCGAGCTGGGGTCGATGCCATCGGCCACGCTGATGTAGGGGACATTGGCCAAGTTCTCGTTGTCTCCGCTCATGCCGGCGCTGGCGTGGGCGAGCACATAGGTGGGCATGACCACCTTGTCACTGGCATCGATGACGCGGGCGTTCCAGGGCACATCCGTATCTGAACCGACCGACTTGATCTTGCCGTTCTCGATGAGGATGACCGCATTCTCGATCTCTCCTCCGGAGATGGTGATCACCTTGCCGGCTTTGACTGCGACTTGCTCCTGCGCTTGGCCTGGCGAGACCAGAAGCACTGCGGTCAGAAGGCTGAGAGCGGATGGAATGGGATACTGCATGGATTTCTCCGTCGGACTGAAGCTCATTTCTCCGTCTCCTGTCCGTTGATATAGACGGCCTCGGCCGTCGTCGTTGGGGCGAAGGGATCGCCTCGCCAGAGGATGAAGTCTGCGTCGAGACCCGGGGCCAGGGAGCCGACCCGGTCGGCGACTCCGAGGATTTCTGCCGGCACGGTGGTGACCGCTGCCAGCGCCTGTTCGCGGGTGAGGCCATTACGAATGGCGAACATGGCCTCGTGAATGAGATGCATGGACCCCATGGCCGATCCGGTGTGGATGGCGAAGGGAACCTCGGCTTCGGCAAGCACCATGAGAGTGGATAGCCGTGGGTCGGCGCCATCTGTGGTTGAGTAGCGCAGATCACCGTTGCCGCTGGGTGCACTGATCAAGACCTTGACGCCGGCTGCCTTGATCTCCTTGGCGACGAGCCATGCGTCGGTGGCTTCCTCGAGCAAGGTCTCGTAGCCAAATTCCGCGGCGAGGCGGAGGGCGGTGCGGATGTCCTGCTCGGCGTGAGCTGTCGTGTGCACGGTGACCTTGCGATCGAGAACGCGGACGAGGACTTCCATGCCCGGGTCGACGCCGAGACTCTGATCATCGCCATCGGCGATGGTCTTCTGCTCGCGGTAGTCGATGGCATCGTAAAAGGCCTTACGTGCCGCCCAGATCACGCCCATTCGCGTGGTTGGTCGGCGGTAGTACATGTTGTCCGGAATGCCGCCGCGGATGGCGCGGTTGCCCACCGATGGTTCGGCGCCCATGGTCAGGCGCATGCCGGATTCGTCAAGGAGAAGCATCTCCCCGACCGTGTTGCCGCTCGTCTTGATGACGGCGCCAAGGCCGCCGATGACGTTGCGATTGCCTGGGTTCACCTGCACCGTGGTGACACCATGGCGACGAATTTGATCGAAGCGTGGATCCGCTGGATCCAGGGCATCGATGACCTTCATCTGTGGTGTGATCTCTCCACCCTGCTCGTTGGCGTTCATCGCGTCGAGGCCGAGCATGGTGCCCGCGTCGACCAGACCGGGGGTCATGGTCAGGCCACTGCAGTCGATGATCTTGGCTCCCTGCGGGAGGCTGGTTTGGCTATCGCCGACGCTCTGGATCTTGCCGCTGCTGATCACCAGGACGCCGTTCTCGATGGCCGGGCCCTTGCCGCTGAGGATGGTGGCGCCCTTGAGCACGGTCACTTGATCCTGAGCGGGGGCGAGAAGGCTGCTGGCGAAGACAGCCAGGAGGGTCAATGCTCCGCTCTTCATCGCGCTTCATCCTTGCCCTTCTCGAGGGCGATGGGGTTGCCGTTGATGTGCACGGCGATCAATTGCGAGCTCAGATCGAGTGGGTCGCCAGAGAAGACTGCGAAGCTGGCAGCATGCCCAATGCGCAGGCTGCCGAGGTCATCGTCAACGCCACACTGCTCGGCAGCTGTGCTGGTCAGGGCCGCCATGGCAGCCTCCCTGCCCAGACCGGCGCGCAGGGCGAGGGCTGCGGATAAACGCAGGGCGTCGCCATCCCCGGCCATGAAGGAGAAGGGGATGCCCGCCGCGGCCAGCTTGCCCGGCAACTGCAAATGCTCGCGGCTGCTGTCCAGGCTCAGTGGCGAGAGGATCACCGAGATCTCGGTGCCGCGCAGGCGGGAGATGCTCTCGGCCAACTCGTCGCCGCCGATGAGGATGGGCTGCAGGGAGAACTCGGCGCAGAGGTCGAGGGCGATGTTGATCTCCGCATGACTGCGCACATGGATGGCGATCCTCTGCCCACCGTCGAGCACGTCTTTGAGGACTCGGTGGTCCGGGTTCGCGCCGGCGAGGGGGTGATTGGCGTCTTCCAGGCTGCTGCGGATCAGGTCCGTGGCGCCCATGCGGGAGGTGGGGTAGCGGTTCTGCGGGGGGCCGAAGGATTGGGTCATGCCGCGACCGCCACGTCCGCCGCCAGCGCGGGGGTTTGCGATGGCGCTCCCAGCCTGGGTGAGGGACTCGGTGACCAGTGAGAGCTTGAGGTAGCTCGCTGGCCTGAGGACTTGCCCCATCTCGCCGTCCCAGCTCACCACCGCGGCGAGACCACCGAAGGTGTTGCTGGAGAGGGGGGCGAGTCCGACGCCGACGACGCCGCTGCGAGCCTGGCGGACGAGTTCTTCGCCGAAGGGGTCG
>JAJFFD010000131.1 GCA_021776805.1 Planctomycetota bacterium | reverse complement strand
GTGATCCCAAAGCCCTGGTTGATCGGGACCCGGGCGAGGCTGGAGAGCATGGCCAAGAGTTCGGCACAGGACGCGGAATCGCCATCCACCTCGGTGTAGAGCTGCTCGAAGCAGAGCGTCACCTGCACCCCCAAAGACTTCTCACGACCGAGATGCTCCAGGAGGAAGCCCTGCATGATGAGCACTCCCTTATCGTGCAAGGGACCGGATAGATCAGCCTCGCGCTCGATGTCGATGAAGTCGGACTTGCCATCGGAGGCAGGGCCGGTGGCCGCACTGATCCGCACCGGATAGCCAAAGCTGGTGATGCCCGCATCGAGAACCGTGAGTCCGTTGACCTGACCGATCGCCGCCCCACTGGTCTGCAGGAGCAAGCTGCCATTGACCAGATCGCGCTCGAGGATCTCACGGGTCAAGCCTTGGCGCTCCTTGCGATCATGGATCGCCGCCTCGATGAACTCTCGCTCGATTGGGCCCAAGGACTTGCGCTTGCTGAGGAAGGCTGCTTCCCGGGCGATATCGGCGAGATCGCCGAAGCAGGTACTCAGACGATCCTTACGACCGGCGCGGCGAGCGCCGAACTCGGCCAGGGCGGCAGCGGCCGGCGGCGTGAATCCTCCGAGGTCTTCCTGCCCCGAGAGATAGCTGAGGAAGTCCGCATAGCGTCGGCGACTGGCCGGGTTGTTCGGCAGGGTGCTATCGAATTCGGCGTGCACCTTGAAGACCTGCAAGAACTCCGGGTCGTTGCGAGCGAGCTGCTCATAGAGCCCGGGCTCGCCTATGAGGATGACCTTCAGATCGATGGGGATCGCTTCCGGTTGCAGACTGCCGGCGGTCGTTCCGGCGTTGGGATCGAATTCGCGGATCTCCACCGCATTGACCCGCAGAGCCCGCTCGAGCTGCTGCCAAACCCCGTGTTCGTTGAGCATGTCGCTCGCGCGCAGGATGAGGTAACCCCCGTCGGCCTGCAGGATCGAACCCGGATGCACTCGCTCAACTGCATCGCCTTCCCCGTCACGAGCCGGCTCGATGGCGCCGAACAGATTCGTGTAGGTAGGATTGGTTTCCACCACCACCGGGCAGTGGCTCTCTGTGCCGGACTGCTCTGAGCTGGTCTTGACCACATGCGCGCGCAAGTGGTGGTGCGCGCGGAGACGGGAGCTTCGCGGCTGCCCCTCCCGATCTTCGCGGACTCCATCACCGACCCAATCATCCAGATTGTGCTCGATCATCGCTCGTGCGTCGGCCAGATTGGCCGCGATATCGGGCCCCGGCCAGCGATCGGAGAACTCGGCAAACAGGGCATCGAGAACCCGGCTAGCCGCCAGGCGGTCCACCTCCCGCAGATCCTGCTGGCAGCTGCGAAACATGCGTCGGGTGCGGCTGGAGATTTCTTCGAGGCGCTCCAACAGCTCCTCGCGTTCGCGCATGAGCTCATCGAAGTGACCGCGGCTTATGGCGCCGTCCTTCACTAGCTTCTCGAAGTCTTCTACCTTGTAGGCAACAGCATCGTGCATCGGGAGGATGTCTGCGGCGAGCTGTTCACCCTCCTCGACCTCCACCAGAGCACAGCCGGCTCGCTTGGCCTCACGCTCCAAAGCGCGCATGAGTCGCCGGTGCCGTTCTTCCGTGTCCCGCGTGTGCAACTTGCGCGAAGTGCGGTGCCGGCGCGAGGAGAGTTTGGCGAGCAACGAATCCCGGATTGCCCTCTCCAGGTCGAACATGTCCTTGCGGAAGGCCGGGCCCCGGCCGCGCGGAAGGATGAGCAGCTTGGGTCGATTGGGCGCAGTGAAGTTGTGCACCAAGGCCTTGTCCGGACCGAGGCTGCAGGCCGGCTGCATCTCCTCGAGCAGGGTCCTGACCAGGCGAGTACGACCCGAGCCCAGCAGGCCGGATACGAAGATGTTGAAGCCGCCGGCATAGAGTTCCAAGCCGCGCCGCAGCGCACTAAGCGGTCGCGCTTGACCGAGCAGAGCGCTCAGTCGTGGTCTCCGCGCGGAGGCCTCGATAGCGGCACAGGTCCAACGCAATTCTGCAGCGGGCACCAGAGTCCCCTTGGCCGACTTCTTGCTCTTCGGCTTACCCCGACCACCACTGCTCCCGCCGGAGCCCTTACTTCTACTCTTCGCCATGCTTTGTCTAGGCCTTGGCCACCAACACGGGACAGGGGGCGGCCTTGAGGATCTCCTCGACCGTGCTGCCGAGCAGAGCTCTGAGCACCCCGGATCTCGCATGGGAACGCAGAATGATCAGGTCCACTTGCTGCACCATGGCTTCCCGCAGGATGAGCTCGGGCACTTCTTCGCTGACCGTAGCATGACCTCGGGCGCGCACTCCCCGTTCTGCTGCTGTGTCCACTAGCTGCTGCAGCACCCGCTTGGCTTCCTCGACCAGGGTATCGGTGAGGGTGGGGCCTGCCTGCCCCCCCGTCTTGTGCTTGCCGATCATGCTGACCATCGCCGGGGTATCGATCACGCCAAAAAGGATCAGCTCCGCGTCGAGCTGCTCCGCCATCCTGATGGCATAGAACATGTCAGGCTCTACCCGATCGGCGAACTCGACGAAGGCGAGAATTCGGCGAATCAAGGGTTCCGGCATCAAGCGCTTAATCTAGCGAGAGTCCTGGCCTTTCGGCGACACCGTCCCGAGCTTTCTTTGCAAGGCTGACCAGGTCCTGAGCCCGCATGCTCAGGCTGCCCCACTTGCCTTCGACCCGGCCACGCATCAGATATGGGCCCCGACCCTCGATCAGAGGAGCGAGTCGTGGGTAGACATCTGGAAAAAGCACGACCTCCAGGATCCCGGTACCGTCCTCGAGGGTCAGGAAGAGCATCTTCTGACCGGCCTGGTTGCGATGCCTGCGCATGGCAACAATCCAGCCACAGACCCGCAATTGCCGCCCGATCATGCCCTCGATCCTGCCCAGGGGTATCTGCCCCTGCCCAGCAGCCCCGTCCCAGAGCACGTCCATGGGGTGGGCCTGCAGGCAGAAACCCAGAATCTCCAGCTCCAACTGAGCCCGCCGTTTCTCCCCATATTCGGGAAGTTGTGGAAAACCCAGCTGGGGTGGATCGAGAGCTCCAGGAATCAACTCACCCGAGGGCTCGCTCCGGCTGCGCTTGCCCGCCACCTCCAGGCGCCAAAGCAACTCCGGGCGCGTTCCGCTCAGGGCATCGCAGGCCCCACAGAGGATGAGCTTGCGCGTCTCCTCCTTGCCCGCCCCGCTGCGGGCCAGGAAATCATCCAGATCGGCGAAGGGGCCACCCAGGCGGCGGGCTTCCAAAATCCCCTCCTTGGTCTTCTCTGTCAGCTTGCGCACGTCCATCAAACCGACGCGGATGGCCGCCGGACCCTCCGCACGATATTCGCAGGCGCCCACCTGCACACAGGGATGCAGCAGGCTGATCCCCATGCGCCGCGCCTCCTCCACGTAGACCCCCTTCTCGTAGTAGCCCGCATCATTGCTGAGCATGGCCGCCAGGTAGGCTGCAGGATAGTGCGCCTTCATGTAGACGCAGCGATAGGCGATGCGTCCATAAGTCACCGCGTGGGCCTTACAGAAGGAGTAGCCGGCAAAGCGGGCCATCTCCCCCCAGACCTGGGCAACCGCCTCCGCCGTCAGGCCGCGACGCAGACCCGCCACCAGGAATGCTTCGCGATGCTCCATGTCCCCGTCCACCACTTTGCCGAGATGCCGCCGCAGACGATCCCCGTCCTCAGGGCTGTATTCCCCCACCGTCATAGCCGCGCGGATCACGTCTTCCTGGTAGAGCATGACCCCAAAGGTGTCGGCAAAGACTTCTGCCAGAATGGGGTGCGCAACACTCACTGGCTCGATACCGCGCAAACGCCGGATGAAACGGTCCTTCATGCCGCTGGCCGAGGGCCCCGGACGAATCAACGCCACCGCCTGGATGACCCGATCCATGTCGTCCGCATCCATCTGCCGCAGCAGGCTGCGCACCGCCGGTGACTCGGTCTGGAAGCAACCCAGACTGCGGCCCTGCCTCAGCAGACGGCTGGTCTTGGCATCATCCTCGGGAATGCTCAGCAAATCCGGCGCCTCGAGACCCTGGGAAGTCAATCGCTCCAGGCTGTCCTGCAGAACCGTGATCGCCCGATTGCCGAGCAGATCGATCTTCACCAGACCCAGGTCTTCGACAAAATGCATGTCGTACTGAGTGACCACCAATCCCTTCGCCGCCCGCTCCAGAGGCACATAGTCGACGATGGGGCCGGGACTCAGCACAATGCCACCGGGATGCACACCCAGGTGACGCGGCGCCCGCAGCAACTTGTCCGCCGCTACAAGAATGCGAGCCTCGCGCTGATCGTCCCTGGGGAAGGCCCGCTCACCTCGCCCGTAGAAGCCGGGGATTGCATCGATGCAGCGCGCAAAGGCACCGGACCCCGCCTGCTCGAGTTTGCTATAGGGCAGCAAGCGACTCCGGCGATGCACCTCCTGCGGTGGCAGGCCCATGACCTTGGCTGCTTCCACGTAGGCCGCTCGTGGACCGCAGGTGTTGAAGGTGGCAATCATCGCCACGCGATCATGACCAAAGTGCTCGTACACCAGCTCGAGCAACTCGTCCCGGCGCCGCCAGCAAAAGTCCAAATCGATGTCCGGGCGATCGTTCTCCCGTGCCGGGTTGAGAAAGCGCGCAAACAAGAGCCCGTAACGAATCGGATCCGCATCCGTCAGCCCCAGGCAATAGGCGACCAGGCTGTCCGCAGCGGAGCCACGCCCCACGTAGTCGATACCACGCTCGCGCGCCAACTCGGCGATCTCCCGCACCACCAGGAAGTACGGCACGAAGCCCATCGCCTCGATGACCAGCAGCTCTTGCTGCAAGCGCGCTTTCGCCCCTTCGTCCGCATCCGCATAGCGACTCTGCAAGCCCGACTCTGCCAGGCGACGTAGATGCAGCGCCGGCGCAGTACCATCCGGCAGCTGGTACTCGGGAAAAACCGCTGACGCCGCAGCGGTGAACTCCAGTTCGCAGCGTTCGCGCAAACGCTGCGCATTCTCCTGGGCTCTCGGAAAGTCCGCATGCCCTTCTGCAAAGCCGAGTCGATCCGGCAACTGCGCCTGCTCCGCAAGCTCCAGATGCAGCCCCTGCAAACTGCTGTTGTGCTTACTGGCAAGAAAGAGTCGCTGCGCATCATGCTCCTCTGGGCAGGCATACCAGATGTCGAAGACCGCGATCAGTGGAAGATGCAGATCCCCGGCGATGCGCAGCAGCTCTCGACGTTCCGGCCAAGGGCAAGGATCTGGCAACTTGCGCGCCCTGATCGGCCTACTACTTGGCAAACTCTCCTGCAGCCGCAAACCCGCGGGAATGAGCGGCACATACAGATCCTCCGATGGCAGCTCCCCGGCGAGCTCCCGCAAGAGCAGCGCATCCGTTGCCATGAAACTCAAGCCCGCTTGATGTTCGCAAGCCCCGCGCAGCAGGGAAAAGTCCTCTTCCAACTGCAGGCCGGTCACCAGCCGGCAAAGCGAGCGATATCCCTGTCGATCCCGAGCCAGAGCCCAGAGCCGCTGTGCACCCTGCACCAATTCCACCCCGTACAGAGCTTGTAGACCCAGGCGCCGCGCCTCCCGGGCAAAGTCCATGAATCCGTATAGACCGTTGAGATCGCAGAGCAGCAGGTGATCGTGCCCCAGGCGCAAAGCTTCTTCGCAGAGTTCACGGGGCGAACAGGGCGCGGTCAGCTGCGAATAGTGACTGTGAGCGAGCAGGAGGGCCATGCTCACTTGCTCAAGGAAGGGGTACGCAGACGAAAGCCCTGATCGCCATTGGGCAAGCGACCGAGAAGTTCGTTGGCATTGCCGAGCACGAGCTTGCCAAAGCCATGGCGACCGCGCACCCGGTCCAGGGCGGCGAACAAACCACCACGTCGCTCCTCTTCCGCAGCAAAGAGCTCACCCTGTGCCCCCACCCTAGGCAGCAGAGTCCCCAGACTCACTCCGAGCAGGCGCACCAGCACCCGCCGCTCATCGAGCAGGCGTAGACAGAGGCTACGCGCCAGCTCTTGCAACTCATCGGTGCGATCACTGGCCTGAGTCAGACTGCGCTGCTGCTCCCGACTCATGCCGTCAACGAAGCGCAGGCGCAAACTCACCCGCTTCGCCAGCAATTCTCGACCACGCAACTCGGTCGCCGCACGATCAAGCAGGTAGGCGAGCATGCCAAAGAGGAAATCCCGGCAGTCGCTGGCTTCGAAAGAAGTCTCCCGACTGATGCTCTGACTGGGCACAGTCGCCGCA
This sequence comes from Planctomycetota bacterium, assembly GCA_021776805.1. Classification (GTDB taxonomy): domain Bacteria; phylum Planctomycetota; class UBA1135; order UBA1135; family UBA2386; genus JAJFFD01. The sequence continues at coordinate 1,046 of JAJFFD010000131.1, read as the reverse complement.
ACCTCCGGCTCCCTCGGCTCCGCGCCCAGACCTGCATCGAAACCCCGCGCCCGCCAAAACAGATCTTCACCACGCTTACCGAAGGTTTGACGCAGAAGCTCCCGCTCCACCCTGCGCAGATCACTCACCTTGTGCAGACGCAGAGCATGCAACAACTCGGCACTGCGCCGACCGACACCTGGTAGATCTTCGACGGCATGGGAATCGAGAAAGTTCATCTCCTCGCCAACCGGCACCTCGAGGATGCCACCGGGCTTCGCATGGCAGGTGGCCATACGCGCCAGAGTCCGACTGCTACCGATGCCCTGGGATACGGACAGACCGGTAACCTGCCGCACTGCCGAACGGATGCGCTCCGCCAATTCGACCGCCCCACGCGGCTGACGCAGCTCCACGAGGCCACGCAAATCGCCATACATGTCATCCAGAGAGCAGACCTCCACCACGGGAACGAAATCACCGAGCACTTCGGCCACACGCTGGCGAAAGCGCTCCACCACCTGGGCATCCCCGTCACGGACGACGAGCTCCGGGCAACGGCGACGAGCCTCGAGCATGCTCATGGCGGTCTCGACGCCACGGGCCTTGGCCTCATAGGAGCGGGAGGCGACCACGCCGGAGCCAACGGCAACAGGCCGGCCTTTGAGGGCGGGATCGAGGATCTGCTCGACGGAGGCGAGAAAGCCGTCGATGTCCAGGTGCAGGATGCGGGGGGGCATCCCCCCAGCTATACCTAACAAATACCAAACATCAAGGCCGCCCTCGCTTTCCGGTGAAGGGATCTCAAGCCCCTACCTGGCAGATTCTTAGGTGATGCGCTCGATCAGATTGTGCGAGCCGGGGCCAAACGCTCCATAAGGCCTCGTGGCCTCACCACCTAACGCGCCGCCAACTCCGTTCGCACTGATTCCAACAGCTCCTTCGTCGCCCGGATGCCCGCATCCTCGTCCAGGCGCGAACCCTCGTATTCGATCCCGACATAGCCGCGATATCCCGCGTCGATGACGATGCCCATCATCCGCAAGTAGTCGATCGTGGTCTCCTTG
>JAJFFD010000014.1 GCA_021776805.1 Planctomycetota bacterium | reverse complement strand
CGCAGGTGCTCCTGCGCCCACAGGCAATCGGCAAGAACGAGCGCCGCAGCGCAGACGAGAATCCTAGTCCCCATGGGCGAGGAGCTTATCGCCCGAGCCGAGCATTGGGAATTGGCCGCGTCAGGACCTACGCTCATCAGCCGCAACCAGCCACAGCCCCGAGCGAAGCATGAAAGCCCTCCTCCTTGCGATCACCATCCTCAGCCCAACTCTCCTCGCTCAATCCCAGGACACCTGGACGACCTGGCGCGGCAACGACGGATTGGCCATTGCTGAGAAGAGCAACCCACCCACCACCTGGAGCGAGAACGAGAACCTGCGCTGGCGCGTTCCCATGCCCGGCATCGGCAATTCCTCCCCCATCATCTACGGCGACCTGGTCATCGTCACCACAGCAATTCAAACCGAAAAGGATCCAGAGCCGGTGAAGGCCGGGGAGCGGAGGGCACCCATGCTCCTCGCCCACGACTTCTATGTCATGGCCTTCGACCGTGGTGCCGGCAACGAGGTCTGGCGAACCAAGGTGGCCAGCAGCAAGCCGCACGAAGGCCAGCATCGTACGAGTTCTCTGGCCTCCAACTCACCACTGACCGACGGCCAACACATCTACGCCTATTTCGGATCTCGCGGCCTGCACTGCCTGGACATGGATGGCGCTCTGCAGTGGTCGCAGCAGTTTGGTGAGATGAACATTCGCAAGCAGTTTGGCGAAGGTGCATCCCCTGCTCTCGCCGGCAACAAGTTGATCATCAACTGGGATCACGAGGGCGACTCCTTTCTCATCGCCCTCGACAAGAAGACTGGCGCCGAGGTTTGGCGGCAGCCGCGTGCCGAAGCCAGCAATTGGTCGACACCCATCGTAGTCGTCGTCGAAGCCCAGATGCAGATCATCGTGGCCGGCACCAGTGCTTCCTGGGGCTACGATGCGGAGACCGGCGCCCAACTCTGGTCCTGCACGGGCCTGACCCTCAACACCATCCCGACGCCAGTCCATCGTGAGGGCATCGTCTACCTCATGGGCGGCTACCAGAAGGGCATAATCCAGGCCATTCGTCTGGCCGGTGCTGCAGGCAATCTGGATGGCACGGAGCATGTGCTCTGGCAGCATGGCAGCAACACATCCTACGTGCCCTCGCCGCTCATCTATGGTGACTACGTCTACTTCTTGCGCGCCAACAACGGCGTCTTGACCTGTCTTTCGGCGGCCGACGGCGAAGTCCAGTACGAAGCTCAGAAGCTCGGTGGCATGCGGCATGTCTATGCTTCGCCGGTAGGCGCGAGCAACCGGGTCTACCTGTTCTCGCGCGAAGGCACCGGCAAGGTCCTGGCCTTGGGAGCCAAGTACGAAGAATTGGCCAGCAACAAGCTGGAAGATGTCTTCGATGGTTCCCCAGCCATCGTCGGCGACGCCATCTTCATGCGCGGGCGTGAGAATCTGTACTGCATCGCCCAGAACTAGCCCAGGCGCAGAGCATTGCCATGAACGAGCCGCTGACGGATCTACCGGCAGCGATCTGACTATCAGGCTGCTGGCGAGCAGGGTGATCTTGCGCCTGTTATTCACCGGCCTGACTGCGAACCCATGGGCGAAACGGATGCGTCTACGGGCAAAGCCGGCCCCTTGCCAGGTGCCTCGGACCGGCATTCCGCCGGAATGGAACCCCCGCGAATCCCGAATCTGATTATCCTGCTGCCCAAGCCCCTCGCCCCAAGCCTAGAAAAGATCCCAGCCATGAATCCCATTCCCCCCCTTCTTCCAGGTGACTCCCGAGCGCCTAGTAGCCCTGCGATCAGCGCTCAGTCCGATCTTCGCCGCGGCTATCGCAAACTGTCCATCCTCACGGTAGCCGCGCTGACTGCCGGTCTCAGCATCGGCCTGACGGCCTGTCAAGATAGCCATAGCTCGAAGGCCGAGCCCATCGTCATTGATCCCCCCATCCCCGATCAGTGGGATGCCATGTTCTGGGACCTTGGGATTTGGCAGGACTGAGGAGGAAGACGCCATGAACAAACAAAGCATCGCATGCCTCTCCTTTGGCACTTTGGTCCTCTTGAGCCTGGCGGGCGGCTATCCAAAAGCAAGCCTCGGCCCGGTCACCACACCATTCGTCTTCCAAGCCGGAAACCCCGTCCGTGCAGCGGAGATGAACGAGAACTTCCTGGCGCACGAGATCGCCATCAATGGCAACTCGGTAGATATCACCGACCAGGACACACGCATCACCGCTTTGGAAGCAGGCGGAGGTGGTGGTGGCTCAGGAACCCTGCTCGCTTTTCGGGCGGTGGTGAGCGGAATGACTACTGGCAATGCTCCAGGAACAATTGTCTGCGACAACGAGATCTTCGATGAGGGTGCTGGCTACGACGCCAGCACGGGCATCTTCACGGCGCCAACCGAAGGCCTGTATCAGTTCTCATTCATCACTACCGGCGCCCGCCCCGGCAGCACCAACCTATCGATGGTCAAGAACGGGACGAACTCCCTTGGCACGGTCCAGGTCGTGATCAATCATGCCGGATCGATCGTCTTGACCGAACTCTTGGCAGTCGGAGATCAGGTGGCGGTCACCAGAACTCAGAGCACAGAGCTGCTCGGCAGCCAGACCGACGGACCATTCACGGTCTTCTCCGGGCACTTGATCCAGGAGAAGTGAAGCCGATCGACGAAGACCCGTTGGCCAGGGAGCAGCACTGCGCGCGACGTTCCTTCCTGGCCTGGCTGGCAGGCTCGCCCCTGCTAGCCCTCAGCCCCATGGCTTGTCGGAGCTTGCCCTCGAGCAAGCCTGCCTCCCTCGACGAACTGATTAACCTGCTCCAGTTCGAGGGCGCGGCGGAGCAAGTGATGTCCCAGGGAGCCTTCGACTTCCTCGCCGGCGCTTCCGATGACGAACACACTCTGCGCGCCAACCGGGAGGCCTTTCAACTCTGGCAAATCCGCGCCCGACGGCTGGTGAACGTCGCCGAGATCGACATGCGCCTCGAGCTCTTCGGCGAAGACCTAGCCTCGCCGATCCTCTTGGCACCCATGGGCGACCAGGGAAACTGGCACCGAGACGGCGAACTGGCGAGCGTTCGCGCGGCGGCGCAGAGCGGGCATAGGGCCATTGTCTCAACCCTCTCCACCTACTCCATCGAGGAGATTGCCGCCGCCTCCACCGAGCCCCTCTGGTTTCAGCTCTACCCCACTGCTGATCGGGGCATCACTGCAGAACTCATCCAGCGCGCGGAGGATTCCGGCTGCGGCGTCCTTGCCCTCACCGTGGACACACCGGTCACGGGCAATCGGGAACGGCAGGTGGTCGCCCTCGACCGCATCCTGGGTGCGGTCAAGACCACCGGTAACTTCGCTGGTCGCAATCCCTTCCCCTTTCCACTGGATCCGAGCATGACCTGGGACATGGTGGACTGGCTGCGCAGAAGCACCGGCATGCGCATCCTCCTCAAGGGCATCGTGACCAGAGAGGATGCCCTGCTGGCCAGGGAGCGCGGCGTCGATGGCATCATCGTGTCCAACCACGGTGGCCGACAGGAAGAGAGTGGTCGCAGCACCATCGAGTGCCTCCCAGAGGTAGTCGCCGCAGTGGCGGGCACGATGCCCGTGCTAATCGATGGTGGTTTCCGCCGCGGCACGGATGTGTTCAAGGCCCTGGCCTTGGGTGCCAAGGCGGTTTGTATTGGCCGACCCTATGGTTTTGGCCTGGCTTGCTATGGGGAGGCAGGGGTGCGCCGGGTGATCGAGCTCCTGGATCAGGAGTTGAAGCTGATCATGCAGCTGGCGGGAACGCCGAGTTTGGCGGCGATTTCCGAATCATACCTGCAAGAGGCCTGATCGCCCCGCTGCCAACTAGATCCGCAGTGGCGCACAGACCACCAGAAAGTAGTCGCAGTCGACATCCCCCGTGTTCACGAACTCATGTTCCACATCCGCCTCAAAGTACAGCGCGTCGCCACAGTCCAAGGCGTAGCTGGCTTCGTCCACTTGCACCCGAAGCTGCCCTCGAGTAACCACCAACTGCTTCTCGACGCCACGGGGGTAGGCGGGCAAGCGACCGCTGGACGAGCCTTGTGGAAGAAGGTGACGGACCAGTTCGAAGCGGCGATTCTCGAAGGGAGGCGAGATGAGTTCGCGAACCAAACCGGTCTTCGGGTCGCGAAACTCGAGTCGTTCGGCAGCTCGGGTAACACGCACCTGTGCGTTGCTACTGGGTTGCTGAATCAACTCGGACAAGCCAATCCCGAGTGCTCCGGCGATGCGCGCTGCCAGGGCGACAGTCGGCGAAGTCTCGCCCCGTTCGATCTTGGAAAGCTGTGCCTTGCTAACCCCTGACTTCTCGGCCAGGGCAGCGAGGGTCCACTGCTTCTTGCGCCGTAGGCTACGGAGGCGCGTACCGAGGGGAGGCGGCCCTTCTATCGGTGCTGGGAGGTCGTCCACTTTATGAGATTTCTGTTTCCTAAACCGATCGTCAGCCCTATCTTCCCCCATCATGAGCCCGGAAGCTACAGGCCTCCTCATGTCAGTCGGCCTCGTCGTCGCCGGTCTCAGCCTCAGCTGTGCCTCGCATTCCGCCAGTCGAGGCCAATCGCGAAGCTCGGACAGCGCTGCGATCCGCAGCCTGCTCGAAGACCACTATTTCCCCGGCATGGACAGTCTCGAGTTTCACGCCTTTGCGCCGGCATTCCACGAGGACGCCAGACTCGCCTTCGTTGCCGGGGGAAAACTGGTTCAGCTCGATCTTGCCCAATGGAGCCAGCGCCTGGACTCGATACGGGCAGATCCTGAGCACCCGCTCCTCTCGACAAGGAGCGAGAAGACCATCGAACAGATCGCCGTCCGTGGCGATGTCGCCCAGGCGACCGTGCACTTTTCATTCCCCGACCGCGAATACAGCGATTTCCTCCAACACATTCGGGTCGCGGATCACTGGCAAATCATCGCCAAGGTCTTCCAGATGGAGATGACATCATGATCCGCAAAGGCCTCCTGACCGGACCTCTCATGCTCTTGGCCATGCCTTCCGTTCTCTGCGCACAAGATACGCAGCCCGAAGGCTACTGGCAGGGTGCCGCCGTCCATGCGGGATCGAACATGCCCATGTCCCTGCGGTTCTTGAACGATCCGCCCGGAGTCGAAGTCGATGTCCCCAGCCAGGGGATCTTCGGACGCTTCGCTCGAAGCAGACTCGAGGCGGGCAAGCTGTTGATTTCCGTCGGCAGGTACCGCCTGGCTCTCGAACCCGACCCGGAGACCGAATCCCTGCGCGGCGGTATGCAGAGATCCGATGCCGCGAACTGGTCTGCCGAGATCGAGTTCCTCCGGGTCCCCGATCCGGGCACTCCGGCGGTGACCCGCGAGGACTTCCTTGTCGAAAGCGAAGACGGGACCGAACTGGCAGGGAGCCTGATCCTCCCCGACTCCCCGGGGCCACATCCCGGCATCCTCTTCGTGCAGGGCCGCAGCTACGGCAGTCGCTACGGGCACTACTATGATGCGGTGGCCGCCGCTCGGCGAGGGATCGCAGGCTTGGTATTCGATGGTCGTGGGGTCGGCGACTCCGGCGGCCAACGAGGTCGCCACACTCTGCAACAAAGGCTCGACGATGCCCTGGCTGCATTGACCTACCTCCGCGAGCACGACAGCATCGACCGGGAGAGAGTTGGCCTGTTCGGGCACAGCGCCGGCGGCTGGGTCATCCCCGTCGTCGCCCAACATGCGGAGGAACCTGTTTCCTTCCTCATTTTGCATGCCGGGCCCGTCGGTACCGTGGCTCAGCAGCAGGGTGAAGTCATCGTCGAGTTGAGTCGCAGATCGGGCGAGCTGTCCGAAGAACTGCTCGGGCAAGCCCATGACTATCAGAAGCGTCTGATCGAGCTCGCTGTAGAGGGCGCTGAGTGGGAGCAAATCGCAGAACACGTCAGCTCTGCAGAAGGACAGCCTTGGGCCGGAGAAGTCGATCGACCAAACGAGCCGGGAGCTTCGGACCTGGGCTACTTCCGCAGGAACCCCCATGACAACAGGACGGCGCTGGCCACCTTCGGCGGGCCGATCCTGGCTGTTTATGGCGGGGACGACTACGTGGTACCGCCGGCACCGAATGTCGCGCGACTCGAGGAGCTGCTGGGTTTAGCGGGCAACGAGGACTTCGAGACGATCGTCTTCCCGGCAGCGGGCCATGACCTGCGGGTACCGGAGGACGAGGGTCCCCCCTATCGCTGGGCCGGGACTCCTCCGGGCTACTATGACCGGATGCTCGACTGGGTCCGGGTCCGGGTTGGGCTGTAGGACTAAGGCGGCGGTTCCGATGGGAATCGAATGGTCGGCCACTCGGAACAAGGATTGAACAGTTCGTGGCTGGTGCGGCGCGCCTTGATCGCGTTGCCATCGAGAGGTTGCTAGCCGCCTGATGCCTGAAAAGGAATAGAATCCGGCAACGCGATGACCGAACCCTTCGAGATCGACCAGCTGACCGATTTGTCCCGTGACTTTGCCCGTCAATTCCTGTCGCGGTTTCCGGCGCTGGCTTCCTCCTGCTCAAGCGAACCCATCGAAGGATTTGCGGGCAGGCACCTTCTCATCCGCATCGACTCCCCAGCAGGTTCCGACCGCAACGTTACGATCTGGATGGAGTGCGGAGACGAACCCAGTCTCGCGTTCGGGACAGCTGGCTGGCACACACACAACGACTACACCAGGGAGATCGAGCCAGGGCTGTATTGCGATGAGAGCCTGCTGGATCTGCTCGAGGCGATTCTCGGAGACAAGTTCGTCCTATTTGAGGAGCCCGAGGCTGAGCCAAGACCGTTCTCCTCGGTCCTTGATCTCCGCGAGCCGAACGCACTGCTCGACGAGCTCACATCGCCGGATTGCAGCACCCGGGTGAGGATCAAGACCTTCACCGGCCGGAGCGACCGCGAAGTCTCACTCGACGATCTGGCGGGTTGAACGTGGACACTGTCGCCGAAGTCCACCCTGTTGCGGCCGGGTTTGTTTGCAGTCGCCATCATCGCGGACGACGGAAAGCAAAATGGTCGGGGCGAGAGGATTTGAACCTCCGACCTCTGCGTCCCGAACGCAGCGCTCTACCAGGCTGAGCCACGCCCCGTGGTGAGGGGCGGACTCTAGCCCGATGGGAATCCATGTCAAGGCGACAATGGATCCCCAAGCGGCGGGGCCCATGGCCCCGCCAGGACATCAATGCACCGAGCGCAGAATGTCGATTCTTGCTTCCAGGCGCATGATGCCTGCCTCGAACTCGGCGGTGGAGTTGCCAAGCTCGCGAGCCTTCTCCATCCTCTGCGCGAGGCTATTGATGCCCAGCTTGGCAGCGCTGACTTCCACATCCATCACCCGGCGCAGAGCATCGAGCTTTTGCTGCGTGGCATCGAGACTGATCTCCGCAGCGCGCAGCTCCGACTTGCTCACCATTGAGCGTTCCGCGAGCGCACTGGTTTCTGAGATGTGAATCTCTGCCTGACGCAGATCGCTGACCAGATCGATGTGCCGTGTCACCAGATCGAGCACCGCCGAGTTTGCGAGTACCTGGTCTTCGTATGCTCTTGCCTCTGGGGCGAAGCCTGGCAGCTGAGGAGATCTTCCATTCAGGTTTCGAACTGCTGATTGCAGGTCTCTTGCGCGCACTCCTATGAGATCCGATAGCACGCTCGGCTCCTCTGGATTCTCCACCTCTTCCGGTTCCTCGATCTCCTCATTGACCTCTTCGCTGACTTCGACCTCTTCGACTTCTTCGACCTCGTCTACGGCCTCAACTTCCTCAACCGCAGCCATCTCAGCGATTTGTTCGCGCCAGGCATCGCGCATGTCGCGCTTGCTGGCCTTCTCGTCGCCGCGCTGCGCTGCGACGGCACGGAGAATGATATCCAGCTCATGAGCATCCAGGGTCCTGACTGACATGGGCAGGTCGCGCAGCAGGTCGTGCGCACGCAGGAGGTCCTCATTCA
>JAJFFD010000130.1 GCA_021776805.1 Planctomycetota bacterium | reverse complement strand
CGGGATTGCTCCGGCTGACTTGCCGCTCTATCAGCAGATCCAGTCCAGGCTGACCTATGCGCGCCGTTCCTTCGGGCCTACGACCACCGCCTTCCCACGTTCCCGACTATGGAGCTACGGTGTGTCCGGTGACCACCCGATCCTCTTATTGGAGACGACCAGAACCGACCAACTGGCGTTCGTACGTCAGGTCCTGCTAGCGCATGCCTGGTGGCGCAGGCAAGGAATCCAGGTCGATTTGATCGTGCTCGACCAGCTGTCGCATGGCTACGAGCAGCCTCTGCGCGATCGTCTCATGAAGACGATCGCTGACACCGGCGGTGGCGAGTGGATAGGGCGGCGAGGCGGGCTACACTTGCTGTCGGGAGAGGGTGTGGGAGAGGATACGCCGGGCCTCGAGCAGATCGCAGCGATGGTTCTGCGGGCCGACCTTGGCTCATTGGGTGAGCAGCTCGAACAGTTGGATTTCGCCGTCGCGGAGCTGCCGGCCTTTGTCCCCACCTCGGCCGGGTCGGTGGGCTTGGACAGCTCGCTGCAGCTCGAACGCCCGGTCGATCTGCTGCTCGACAATGAGCTCGGCGGATTTGACGCCACGACCGGCGCCTATGTCGTGCATCTCGAACCCGACCGGCCTACTCCCGCCCCCTGGTGCAATGTGCTAGCGAATGCCGCGATCGGGTGTTTGGTGAGCGAGTCGAGCTTGGGTTGTACCTGGGCTCTCAACAGCCACGAGAATCGCCTGACACCTTGGCGAAACGATCCGGTGCTGGACGAGCCTTCCGAAGTCGTGTATTTGCGCGATGAAGAAACCGGCAAGGTCTGGCCGGCGACCCCGAAGCCAGGTCCGAGAACCCGCACCTTCCAGATCCGTCACGGGCAGGGTTACAGTGAGTATCGTCACGTTCGGCACGGCCTCGACCAGCGACTTCGGGTGTTCGTTGCCGCTGTCGAGCCGGTGAAGGTTGTCGAGCTCGAGGTCGACAACCTAACCGCGGTTGGGCGCCGGCTAACCGTCACCTACTACTGTGAGTGGGTCCTGGGTACTCTGACCGCGCTCAGCGCGCGTCATGTCGCTTGCTCCTACGATGTCGAACGGAGCTGCCTTCTGGCCTGGAATCCAGCTAGCGACGACTATTCCAAACGCGTTGCCTTCCTCGCCTCGAGCGAGGCCACCCATGGCCTGACCGCCGATCGTCGCGAGTTCCTCGGTCGTGGTGGTCGCGGCTGGCCGAGCGGGCTGCGCCGCATCGGGCTGTCGGGGAGAACCGAAAGTGGGGGAGATCCCTGTGGTGCCCTTCAGGTGCATGTCGACCTGAAACCAGGAGAGGTGCGGACCCTACACTTTGTCCTCGGGCAGGGACACGATCGTGAGCATGCCCTCGAGCTTGCCGAAGGGTTCCGTCAGCCTGCGGCGGTGAAGGTCGCGTTTGACCAGGCACAAGCAGTCTGGTCGAAGTTGCGCTCGCGGCTGCGCGTCGAAACTCCAGACTTGGCGACCAACCTGATGCTCAACGGCTGGCTCGTGTACCAGACCGTCGTGAGCCGACTGTGGGGGCGCTCGTCGCTCTATCAGTCGGGCGGGGCGTTCGGCTTCCGGGACCAGCTGCAGGACGTGATGTCGTTGCTGTTGATTGATCCCGAAATGGCGCGGGACCACATTCTCGCGGCGTGCGCGCGCCAGTTTGTCGAAGGCGATGTCTTGCACTGGTGGCACCTTCCGGCCGGCCGCGGGCTACGCAGCCGTTGCTCCGACGACTTGCTCTGGCTGCCTTGGGTGACCGCTGCGTACGTCGAAGCGACCGGCGATCTAGAATTGCTCGCCCGCGAGGTTCCCTTTCTCACCGGGCCTGCACTCGGCGACACCGCCGTCGAGTGTTACGATTTCTTCCAGGCTGGCACCGAACGAGGCTCGGTCTACGAACACTGCTTGCGGGCTCTCGACCGTGGGTCGACCGCAGGCCGCCATGGGTTGCCCCTGATGGGTGCGAGCGACTGGAACGACGGTTTCAGTCAAATGGGCCGCGGCGGTCAGGGTGAGAGTGTCTGGCTGGCCTGGTTCTTAATCGCAACCCTCGAACGTTTCGCGGAGCTGTGCCTGCAACGTGCCGACTCGAGCCGGGCCGAAGAGCTACGTCAACGCGCAATGCGCCTGCGTGAAACCACCCACCATCAAGCGTGGGATGGTGCGTGGTACCACCGCGCCTTTTATGACGATGGCACGGCTGTCGGATCGCAGTACAGCGACGAATGTCAAATCGATTTGATCGCCCAGGCTTGGTCGGTGCTCGCCCGAGGTGACGATCCAGAGCGGACCGCCCGCGCTATGGACTCGGCGTTCATGCGCTTGGTGGAGCCCGAGCACCGGCTGATCAAGCTCCTGGAACCGCCCTTCGATCTCGGCTCGAGGAATCCAGGTTACATCAAGGGTTATCCGCCCGGCATCCGAGAGAACGGTGGACAATATACTCATGCCGCAGCCTGGGGAGTGTGGGCCTGGGCGGACCTCGGACAGCACGAGCGGGTCGGTCAACTGTGGCAGGGGCTGCTTCCGCCCAACCATGCGCGATCACCCGTCGACGTCGCGCGTTACCGGGTCGAGCCCTACGTCGCAGCCGCGGACATTTACAGCGCTGCACCGTGGGTCGGTCGCGGTGGTTGGACTTGGTACACCGGCTCGGCAGCATGGATCTATCGCCTCGGCGTCGAACGGCTGCTGGGTTTGGTAAAGCGTGGCGACCGACTCACCTTTGCTCCGGTCCTACCCCCCGAATGGACCCACTGCGAGGTTGAGCTGCGGCATGGTCAGGCAAACTATCGAATCCGGTTCGACGCTCCCTCAGGTGGTACTCAGGTCGTGTCAGTCTTGCTGGACGAGATCGAACAGGAGGGTACCTCCATCGAGCTCGATGAAACCCCGGGCAGTCACGATGTCGTCGTTGCCGTCGCCGTCGCCGCCACGGACGGGGCAAGCCTTCGGTAACGCAGAACGTCATGCGACCCCGGGCCACGGCCTGGAAATCTGCAGCTTCTCTCCTACCTCTTGACGGGGGCCCTACCTACCCTCTGATGCGTGGTCCGCCCCAACTCACTCCGTTATCTTGGAACGTGAGCGGAAGGGTTTCCTGAACCCGCGGGCCTAGAGCAGACAAGGGCATGAGAGCTGAAGTAGCTGAGAACATAGGCAAGGTTCTTGCGGAGATGCCGCAAGATGTCATCGGTCAGGTCATCGCGGTGCGTGGAACGGTGCTCGAGATCGAGATCGATGGCGGCGCCCCCGCGATCTCGACGGCGGTGCGCTGCCGGCTCGAAGACGGCGCTTGGGTGACCGCGATTGTGATGTCCCATCTCGGTCTTTCTCGGCTGCGCGCGATTGCGATCGATTCTGCCCGTGGGTTGCGAGTCGGGGCGGAGGTCCAGTCCGATGGCGACCCGTTGACGGTTCCGGTAGGTCCAGAGCTGCTCGGTCGAGTCATTGACTTGCGCGGCCGCGCACTGGATGGCGGGGCTGCAATTGCGACAGGTCATCGGCGGGCGATCCAGCAACTCCCTCCGGCTGCCACCGAACGCACGTCACGCTCAGAGGTTTACGAGACCGGGATCAAAGTCATCGACTTCTTCTGCCCATTCTTGAAGGGAGGGCGCGCCGCGGTGTTTGGCGGCGCCGGTGTCGGCAAGACGATCGTCTTGACCGAGTTCATTCATAACGCCGTTGACGAGTTGCAAGGCTTGGCTGTCTTCGCTGGCATCGGTGAGCGCTCGCGCGAGGGACTGGAGCTGTGGGAAGAGATGGAGCGCTGCGGGGTCATGAAGAGCGCGGTGCTGGTTTTCGGACAGATGAAGGAGCCCCCCGGCGCGCGTTTCTTCGTAGGACCTGCGGCGCTATCCGTCGCCGAGTATTTTCGCGACGAGATGGGCAAGGACGTGATGTTCATCGTCGACAATCTCTACCGCCATGTACAGGCGGGGATGGAAATGTCCGGTCTCCTCGGGCGAATGCCCTCGCGGGTCGGCTATCAGCCCACCCTGGCGGCGGATATCGCGGCCATCGAGGAGCGCATCACGTCGACAAACCGAGGTGGGATGATCTCTGTGCAGGCGATGTACGTGCCCGCCGACGATTATGGTGATCCGGCGGTCACCCACGCCTTCTGGCATATGGACAGCGCCGTCGTGTTGTCACGAGATGTCGCGACTGAGGGCTACTATCCTGCTGTCGATCCGCTTTCCTGCTCCTCGAAGGCCCTCGATCCGGCGATTGTCGGCAGCCGTCACTACGAGGTTGTGGAGGAAGCTCGCAGGGTTCTCGGTCGCTACGAAGAACTGCGTGACGTCATTTCGATGTTGGGACTGGACGAGCTCGGCGGCGAGGATCGCGTTCTGGTGGCCCGCGCTCGCAAGCTGCGCAACTTCTTGACGCAGCCATTCTTCGTGACGGAGAGCTTTACCGGAACGCCGGGTTGTCGTGTGTCCAGAGCAGAGGCCGTCGCAGGCGTCGCGGCCATTCTCGATGGGCGCTGTGATGGCATGGCCGACGAAGAGCTGTTCTTTATCGGACCTCTGCCGGGAGTCCAAGGTGAGTGAGGGATTCGCGTTCACCCTCCGAACTCCCCACGAGGTGGTCTTCGACGAGGCGGTGGATGCGGTGCGGTTGAACACGGAATCCGGCCAGGCGGGACTTCGTCCAGGGGGCGAATCGCTGCTGTCCGTGGTCGAGCCAGGACTCATCCTGGTGCGGCAAGCAGAGACGACCCGCTTCGCGGTCAGTGCGGGCGGACTCGTCGAGTTCGACGGGCAGCGTTGCAGTCTCTACACGCCATTTGCGGCGGTTGGCGGCGAGCGCGACGTGCTCGCCGCCCTCGAGCGTATCCAGACCGCCCCCGACTCAGAGCTGGTCGCACGTCAGCAGCTGGGCGAGCTCGAGCAACGGATTGTCCGAGAGCTGGCGACCCGGCGACCCGTGCCGGATGTGAGGAGGCCAGATGCCAAAGCCTGACGATGGCCTGCGGCGCAAAGACGCGCACGGCTCGTTCTCCCGCGACCTCCAGCGGTACCACCGGCGCAAGTCTTCAGGTCACTTCCTAAGGTCTCTCGCCACCCTTGGCAGCATCGGTTGGCCCATCGTGGGCTGTGCTCTAGGGGGTGTGTTTCTCGGTCGCACCCTCGACGACTTTTTCTCGACGGGGGTGCGCTTCACGCTCATGTTGCTGATAGCGGGCACCGGTCTCGGCACCTTTCTCGCGTTCCGAAGTCTCGAGCGAGGGGGAGAGTGATGGCCTGGGCATTCGCCGTGAGCGGGGTTTTGGCGGGGCTTGCCCAGGCTGGGCTGCTGTGGCGGACCGCAACGTTCCGGGACCGGGGGTGGGGCTTCGCCTTGCGGTTCGTTTTGGTGGGCGCGGTCCTCATCGGTGCAAGCTTGATGGGGGGGCTGCTCTCGGCCGCCGGTGGGTGGGGAGTCGGCTTCGCCGTCGGCGTTGTCGCGATCTCGAAGAGGACATCGCGGTGAACCCTGATCTATTCAGCGACCAGGTGTTGGCGGAGTGGGGAGCGATTCCCCTCACCAGCACCATGATCAGCTCGGCTGCCGTGTCGGTTCTGTTGGTGGTGTCGATGGCATGGGTCGCACGCGCCGTGCGAGAGCAACCCGATGGCCGCCTGGCGGCAGGTGGCCGCATGACATTTCGTTTTCTCGCCGACCTGGTCAGGCAATCCGCCGGTCGCCCGTCGCCAACGCTCGAAGTGTTTGGTGGCAGCCTCTTTCTATTTATTTTCGCGTCCGTCCTTCTGGGACAGCTTCCCGGCGTGCGAACGCCAACTTCCAACCTGGCCGCGGCAGCCGCTTTGGCCTTTTTGATCTTCATCGCGGTACCGGTGGCCGGAATCCGCGCCCGGGGCCCGTTGGGGTACCTGCGCCGCTACTTGCGTCCGAATCCGCTGCTCCTACCCCTACATTTGATCTCAGAGCTATCACGGACAGTGGCTTTGGCCTTGCGCCTTTTCGGAAACATGATGTCGGGACAGTTGGTCGTTGCGCTGATCGTGGCGCTAGCGGGTTTTCTGGTCCCCGTGCCGTTGATGGCTCTCGATCTTCTGATCGGTTTCCTTCAGGCCTACATCTTCACCATTCTCGGCTGCGTTTACATCGGCGCCGCTATCCAAGTAGGAGAGGAACAATGAACGACCAGACTTTGCTCGCCATGTGCTCGATCGCGACCGCCGGTTTTACGATGGCGATTGGCGCACTCGGGGCAGCACTCGGTGAGAGCCGGATCGGAGCTGCGGGCATGGACGCCTTGGCGCGTCAACCGGACGAATCCGATGCGATCACGCGGAATCAATTCGTGGGTCTTGCGATGGTGGAGTCCACCGCCATCTTCTGTCTCGTCATCGCATTGGTGCTGCTGTTCGCCAATCCTTTTGTCGCCGGGCAGTGAGGTCGAGAGCGGTGTCCCCTGAGCTCGCCAACTTCCTGTTCGAAGCGGCCAATTTCCTGGTTCTTGCGGCAGCTCTCGGGTGGGTCTTGTTCAAACCGGTGCGCCGTGCCCTCGCCGCGGAGCAGGAGCGGCATGCGGCGGGTCACAAGGATCTCGAACGCCAGCTCGAGAGTCTGGAGCAGCAGCGGTCGCAGCTGGCGGAGGAGCAAAAAGCCTTTTCTGCTCAGCTCGAGGGTGACCGTACGGACGCTCTCGAGAGAGCTCGCACCGCGGCCCTCGATCGCCGTGAACAAGCTCGCAACGAGATCGTGGCTGAGCGCGAAGCCTTTCGACGGGAGCTCGAGGCGCGAAAGCGGGCAGAGCTCGACAGCCTGGTAGAAGACGTCAGCCAGCTGGCTGCCGGCACGGTTGAACGATTGATGGGGAAACTTGCCGGGCCAGCGCTCGACCTGTCTCTGGTTCGGGCAGTGGTCGACGAGCTCGACGGGGTGACTGGCGAGGTGACGGTGGAAAGCGCCAAGGTGCTGGGTCGTGACGCCAGAGCGCACCTCGATGCAGCGCTACCCGGCGGCTACAAAATCCGTGTGCGTCCTGAGCTGGGAGCAGGCTTACGTATCGCCTCGGCAGCGGGGCAGGTTGATGTCAGCGCCTTAGCTTTTGCTCGCGAAGCCCGCCGGATGTTGCCATTCGAGCTCGAGCTGGGGCGCGAAGATGACTGAGGGGAGACCAGCACTCGCGACACGCCTCGCCGAGCTCGAGTCGACCCTGGACGTCTCTGGCGCTCTCAAGCGGCGTGGAATCGTGACTGCCGTCGGCGATGGCATCGCACAGGTTGTTGGACTCGAGAACGTTGGCTATCAAGAGTTGGTGGCGTTTGACTCGGGAGCGATCGGGATGGCCAACGATCTGCTGGGGGCGCGGACCAGCGTGGTACTGCTGACGAAGGCGGAGCACGTGCGGGCGGGCGAAGGCCTGGTTCCACTCGGTCGCTTGCCGTCTATCCAGGTTTCGGATGAGCTGCTTGGAAGAATCCTCGATCCTCAGGGTCAACCGCTCGATGGGCGCCCGGCGCCGCGCGGCGTGAGGTCTCCCATTTTCCAGGAAGCTCCCGAGCTGATTGAGCGCATCGCGATCGACCGGCCGCTGGTGACTGGGGTGATGGTCGCCGATGCCGCGATTCCGATTGGGCGTGGCCAGCGGCAGCTGATTATTGGCGACCGCAATGTCGGCAAGACCGCGCTCGCACTCGATTTTGTCTGTGCTCAGCAGTTGGGTGACGTCGCCTGTGTTTATGTGCTTATCGGTCAGTCGACGAGTCGTGAGTTGGCCATCAAGGAGACTTTGTCGAACAACACAGCGCTCGCCAATACGGTGGTGATTGCCGCCGATGCGTCGACGGCACCGGGGATGCAGTTCATCGCGCCCTATGCTGCCGCATCGGTCGCAGAGTTTTTTCGCGACCGAGGCCAGGACGCCTTGATTGTGTACGACGATCTCACCAAGCACGCCGATGCCTACCGAGAGCTGGCTCTGCTGCTCGATCGTCCTTCCGGTCGAGAGGCGTTCCCGGGCGACATCTTCCACATTCACGCCGAGCTCCTCGAGCGCGCGGCGCCACGGCGACCCGAAGCCGGCGGCGGGTCGGTGACGGCGTTCCCCATCGTGGAAACCTTCGACGGCGAGATCTCGGCCTACATTCCAACCAACCTGATCTCAATCACCGACGGCCAGATCTATCTCGACTCCGCTCGCTTCGAACGTAACCTCCGACCTGCGGTGGATGTCGGCAAGAGCGTCTCCCGAATCGGCGGCATCGCCCAACCGCCGGCTCTGCGCGAAGCCGCAGGCAACCTGCGCATCAACCTGAGCCGTTTCGAGAGTCTCGAGACCTTTACGCGGGTTGGGCTCGACGTGGATCCTGAGACGATGAGAACCATCCACCGGGGCCGCATCCTGCGCGAAGCTTTACGTCAGGACCGCTTCTCGCCCCGGACCGTGGGCGAACAGATCCTGATCCTCCGTGCGATCAGCGAGGGCTGGGTCGACGAACACCAGCCGGCGAAAGCCCGGCGGATCCTGCTGCGCGCCGCGCAACGATTCCGTAGGGAGGCAGCCGACACCATCGACGTGCTCGATTCAGGGCAGCAGCAGGAAGGTTGGGAGAGTGTTCTGAAAGACTGTATCGCACGCATTGTGGAGGCAGAATCGTGAAACGCGAGAACGAGTTGCGACGACGCTTGCGTTCACTGTCAACGCTGGGCACCGCGGTAACCGCCATGAAGTCGCTGGCGGCGCATCAGTTCCTAGAGGCGCGAGCCGCGCTGCCTGCGGCGCATGCCTATCGTGATGGGGTAGAAGCCCTCGCCGCGAGCAGCGGCGCGTCGTTGCCCGCCGGAGACGGTCCCGCAGGTCTGCTCCTTATCGGGGCCGAGTTGGGAGTCTGTGGAGATTACAACGCCCGACTTGCTGCCTTCGCCCAAAAGCATCGTAGAGAAATAGGACTGGGGCCGACCCTGTGTGTAGGTCAGCGGACAGCGGCACTGCTGGTGCGCCGCGGGGTCGAGCTGCTGCAAGTTTATGGCGCTCCCTCCAGCGCCAAGGGAATTACCGAGGTGCTCCTCAGACTCGCCGAACGGGTGCTCGTTCTCTACGTGAGGCAACGCCTGGCCAGTTTCGATGTGGTCTCGAGCCTGTTCGAGGGTGTGGGGGCAAGTTTTCCCAAAGCGACCCGCCTGCTACCGATCACCTCACTCGACCCCGAGGATGGACACCTCCGGCGGCGCTACGCATCGGATCAACACATCGCTGAAGCAGCCGTCCGCGAGCTCTTGTACATCACCCTCTACCAGGTACTCCTCGACGCCCTCGCCGCGGAGCACGGGGCACGTCTCTTGGCCACCGG
>JAJFFD010000129.1 GCA_021776805.1 Planctomycetota bacterium | reverse complement strand
CTACCGCAACGGCTCCGAAGTCACCACAGGCTTGATCTTTGCTGGCACCGCTCAGCAGAACGCCACGCCTTGTGATGATTTGGCCCTGCAGGGTTGGGTTGGATCTGATGATGGCCCGACTGCCTACGGCTCCCCCAACGGTGACTACCTGACAATGGACTTCACGTTCAGTGCAGACACCTTCCTCAACGGCGCGAAGTTCGAATTCGATGCCGACACAGACGGTGGCACAGGTGTCAACGGCAACAACATGGCCGGCGTCATCGTGACCGTCGCGTTCAAGAACGGCTCGATTAGCTCCGGCGTGATCCTGCCTGACGCAAACGTTCCGTTCAGAGCATTCGCACAGCTTTGATAGGGCAGACCCCTCTGAGATGTGAGCAATCAAAAAGACCTGCTCTATGGCCCGCCGCTCCCTTGGAAGCGGCGGGCCCTTTTAATCTCTGACTCGAGCAAGGATTCGTCAAACGGTGAGTGCCCGCAAGACCAGGCTTCACTCGGAGCTGTCGCCTTCGATCCTCGAGAGTGGACCGGCAAGTTGTCTGCGAACTGAGATCATCAAGATGATCGCGACAGTCCCCAAAGCGGTGACCAGTCCCCACCAGAGCCCGACAGGTCCTAGGTCCAGGTAAAAGGCCATCAGACAGCCAACAGGCAGCCCTAACACCCAATAGCCGAAGAGGCTCACGATCGATGCAACCAAGGTCTTGCCCATTCCACGGAGGATCCCGAGGGCAGCAACTTGCAGACCATCAAAGACCTGGAATACCCCGGCGATGGGAATGAGCGTGATGGCGATAGCCACGACCTCAGGGTCGTTGGTGTAGGGCAGGGTGAAGATTTGCGGCATCCCAAGAAAGAGGACAGCAAAAATCACCATGACTCCTCCCCCGAAGAGGAGGGCAGCGTTGGCGGCATATCTTGCCGCTTGCATGTCGCCAGCGCCGATCGCATAGCCGACGCGCACTGCCACTGCGCTGGACAGGCCGAGGGGGATCATGAAGGTCAGAGAAGCGAGGTTGATCGCAATCTGGTGACCAGCGAGGGAGACTGAGCCAAACCACCCAACGAGAAGGGCGGTAAACGCGAAGACGCCCATTTCGAGGAAGTACTGAAAGCCGATTGGCAGCCCTAGCCTGAGAAGCTTGGACAGGGCAACTCTATCCAGCACCCTGGCGCCGCTCGGGCGGAGGTAGGGCCCCAATCTGGGGAAGGCCATGGCAACAAGCCCCATGGCCATCATCCAGCGTGAGATTGATGTGGCGATGGCTGAGCCGCGAAGCCCCAATTCCGGGAATCCCAGGTTGCCAAAGATGAGGAGCCAGTCCAGGAATCCGTTCAGAAGATTGGCGAGGACGATAACCAACACGATCGGCCTGACGCAGGAGAGAGCCTGCAGGCTGACCCGCAAGACTGCGTACACGAAGAACGGCAGTACTCCGGGGAGGGAATAGAGAACGTATTCCGCTGCTTGCGGGATGATCTCTGCCGGTTGATCAAGTGCGGTGAAGACCCACTCCGCGGGTAGCAATACGAGAGTGACTGGCAGGCTCAGAATCAGTGCCAGGTACAGTCCGCGTTGCATCCCCAGGCGGATAGCCAGTTCGTCGCGCGCTCCCACGGCCTGTGAGATCACTGGATCGAGGGCAGCGAGTATGCCCAATCCGAAGATGAGCAGGCTCCAGATGTAGAGCTCGCCCAATGTGATGGCGGCGAGTCCTAGCGGCGAATGATGCCCCACCATCATCACATCCACCGTGCCCATGGCCTTCATGCCGATCTGCACGGCGATGATCGGTAGGGCCAGCGCCAGGGTCTTGCGGACCTCTGTGCGCCAAGGACTCATGCCTCAGTCTGCGTAGGAGAAGGAGACCTTGACGTCGATCTTCGGGCTGATGCTGTGGCAGACCGGGCAAGTAGCCGCGATCTCCTCGAGCATCTTCCTGGAGCTAATATCGAGTGTAGCTGGCAAGCTGATCTCGAGATCCAGTGCGCCAATGCGGCGGCTAGGATCCGCGACCATGTGCTTCACGACCTTGCCCTTCATGCCAACGACATCCAAGTCCTTTTTGCCTGCGGCTATTCCCATGATTGTCATGACGCAGGTCAAGAGGCCCGTTGCCAAGAGGTCCGTTGGCGAGAAGGATTCGCCCCGTCCTTGATTGTCCTTGGGTGCGTCCGTGCTGAGCTTGGTCCCTGACGGGCCGTGCGTGGCTTCACAGTGGAGATCGCCTTCGTAGACTGCCTGAATTGTGACCATGGGCTGAAGATAACCGGGCCCGGCTATCAAGCCGTCAGAATCTCATAGGCTTCTTGCACCTCTTGAAAGCGCTCCGTTGCTTCCTGGGCTGCGATTGGCCCAAGGTGGGAATGGGCATCAGGGTGGTACTTCTTTACCAGTTCGCGGTGCCGGGCTCTTACCTCGTCTTTGCTGGCACCTTCTGAAAGACCAAGGATTTCGAAGGCTCGGGACTCTCGAGAACGAGCCTGCGGCCTGGACTGCTGGCGGCCGAATCGATCATTGGAGCTTTCCTCCTCGAGCATGATTCGATGCTTGGCATGGTGAAAGATTCTCCTGGCGTGATAAGGAGGCATCCCGAGATGCTTGGCCACTAGCTGAAGGATTTCGTGCTCGCGGGTATCGAATTTGCGATCGATGAGAGCGATGAGGCAGCACCAGAAGAAGACCGTCTCACACTCCGGGGAGCTGAGTTGCAGGCGAAGCTTATGTACGAGCGGCCCCAGCTGGCTTGCGGGAATGGCGCCGTGATTCCAGGTGTTGAGTTGTCTCTGAATCGCGGGATCGGAGAATCGCTCGAGCAAGAACTGGCGAATCAAGCCGCGCTCTTGCTGGCCGGCTTCGCCATCGACTTCAGCGACTGCCACCAGAAGTGTCAGGATCTGTTGAGCAAGACTGGACTGGCGAAACTCATTGAAAAGCTCCGAGCGACTATCGCTGAGCAAGACCTGCTCCATGGCCGCAATGCGAATGAGCCGGGTGACCATCCGCCCTGCAGACACAAAGCTGAAGAAAGCGAGCAGCACGCCTGGGATGAATAGCGCGCTGCGGCTGAGTTGCAGGCCGGCGAACATCCCGAAGAGCGCCAGCAGCAGCCAGAAGAAGGTCGCGTATTTGATTGGTGTGTAAGGCGTGGCCACGGAATGAAGACGATAGGGTCAGGCCTGGGATTGCTCCAGGAGGAGGCTTGGCGGGAGACAGGCCCTAGTTCGGACTGATTACCAGTGACACGCGCGAGCCGCTGGGGATGCTCCTCTTGGCGCTGAAACTGGCCCGCGGATGGCTGACGCTGAACTCGATTTCGCCCGCAGGCAAGGGGCCCAGGTCCAGGCTGCCATCCTCCTCGCGTTTCGGGCTCAGCAGCGCAGTGGGCAACCAGGGGCCACCAGGCCAGCGTGCACTGATCCTCGCGCCCTCCAGCGTTGTTCCATCTCGATCAGCAGCCCTGATCGAGACCTTCGTCCCTTGACTGAGCTTCAGCCTGAATTCGGCCTGTTGCCCCGGGACAAGGGATTGGAGGGGTGAGGCGGCAGGCGCCAGACCCTCCGCGCGCGCTACGATTCGCGTTGGTCCCGCAGCTAGGCCGGACAACCAGGCGCTGCCATCCGCATTGCTGCGCGCGATCGGCAAACTCCCCAGGGGCTGTCCATCACGACCAACAGCAAGAATCAAGGCGCCACGAATCGGTCTGCCTAGGGGACCCGTGACCATGATCGCCAGGCCAGATCCGGGTTCGACAAGAACTTCGAGGTCTTCAAGACTCCCGCCCTCATCGAGGTGCAAGCCTTCGAGGCGACCACCGCTGCGTTCGGGGCCGCCAAGGAGACTGTTCTCCGCGAAGAGCCCATAGTCTCCGGCCGAAAGACCTTCGAAGGCGAAGGCGCCATCACCATCGCTCATGGTAAAGCCGAAGTCCTGATCCCTGCCTTCGCGGATGCTCGCCTCTGAACGCAGTCTGAGGACTGCGCCGGCGACCGGAGAATTGTCTTCTGAATCGCGAACCCGTCCCGAGATCTTGCCTCCTGGAATGCGCCATTCACGGTGAATGACCGATTCACCCTCGGGAATCTCGACCAGGAGTGGATCTCCAAGTGGGGTGAGCGTGATGCCAGAGCGGGCTTGCAGTTGGATGACGCCGGGTGCGAGGCCACTCAGGCGCAGCTCACCCTCTTGAATCATGGCGGCGGTGACTCTGGGCTGATTGTTCGAGGCGGATTGGATCTCCACGAATCCACTGCTCAATGGCGCGTCGCCTAGCCAGACTTTGCATTGGAGCAGAATCCCGCCGGACTCGATTTCGGATCCATCCAGCAAGACCTCGGTAACTTGGCCTTCCCGAACCCGAGCCCTCGAAGCGATGCTGAGCTCTTGTGCCTCGCCAATGAGCTTGCCGATATTCGGAGGGCGGCCAGGAATGGTTTCACGCGCCATTTCCGCGGACATCTTGGCGAAGCCCTTGAGGTCCATGGCTTGCACTTGGTAGCTGCCCGGATCTAGGTGGTCGACGCGAAAGCTCAGGTCCTCGGTGAGTTCTGCATGTCTTGCCGAGCCCTGTGGCTGTCGATTGACCAGGATCTGCCAGTCCTCAGCCAGATGACCCTCCGGGAGGATGAGCCTTCCCGCGATGCTCCCTCCCTCTGTCATCATGACTTCGACGCCTTCGACAACTTCGCCCGCCTTGACCTCTGTCCGCTGGCTCTCGCCTGAGGCGAAGCCTTCGACCGTGGCGAGTAGGGTGTGTTTGCCAGGCGCCAGACCCTCGAGAGTGAAGAAGCCCTCGTGATCGCTCTCGCAGTCATTCTGGGGCGAGAACATAGCAAAAATCGGATTGTCCGACAGGCCGCCAGTCTTGATGCTGACTCTGGCTTCTGCGACAGGCATGCCATCGGGTGAGAGAACTCGACCCTTGATGACTCCTGCAGCTGCCAGCTGAATATCGCCGAGGGCGAACTCGCGTCCCTCTTCGATGGTGACTCTCTGCGACCAGCGGCCGTGACCCTCCGCGCTGACTTGGAGAGTGGCGTTGCCAGGCGGGACGCTCGTCATATGGAATTGCCCGTCTTCGCTGTCATGGACTCGTTCGATGCTCGTCGGTCTGTCCATGATCATCATCATCTTGACGATGCTGCGGACTTCGAAGTCCGCGAGTGGTTCTTCGCCAAGGCCCAGCACTCGTCCACGGATGGATCCAGCTCGCTGCATGGTGATCTTCACGTCTTGATCACCGGGCGAGAGTCCACTTGTTACTCCGCCTACGAAGTCCTCATGAAATGCGCCGAGGGCGAGGGTGCCTTCCCGGGGCACGCCAGTAACGAGGAACTTGCCCTCCTCGTCGGCTACGAAATCGGATCCCGCTGCAGCGCGAGCGAGTGCCCCCGACCCAACAGCGTCACTGATATCCCCGAGCAAGGGCACCGTGATCACGGGCACTTCAGCGATCTTTGCTCCCGCCACAGGCTCATCATCAGAATTGACAACAATGCCTGACAGCGTGGCGCCATGTCGCAAGCTGACTTCGACCACTTGCTCGCCACTCGGATGCTCGCCAAGGTAATCGAGAAGTCCTTGCCTCTTGACGTGGAGGCTATACTGGCCCGGGATCAAGCCGTCGATCCGCCCTTGGCCATCCGCGCCGGTCTTCGCATGTTGGGTGAGTACAGCGCGCAGCCGCATATCCCCTATTCCTTCAACAGGGGTCAATCTGATCCGCGCGGCTTCGACTGCTTTGCCGTTCTCGTCCTTGACGAGAACCTGCATGGAGGCCGGGCTCATTGCCCGCATCAGAACTTCTCGAGTCTCGCCGGCTTGCAGCGAGAAGCTCTGGCTCTGCGCATAGCCATCCGCATCCCGGTAGTGCATACGAACCATCGGGGAAGGCCAGACTGCCGTTAGCGTGAAGCCACCATCTTGATCGAGTGTCGTTGTTTGACCTGACACATTGGTGCTTGCGGAGAAGAAGACCTGTGGATCCTTGATGACCATCATTGGGTCAAGAGTGACCAAGGCTTGGACCTTCCTGCCCTCCGCTGCATCGATGCCGAGGACACGACCAATGATCTGCCCGCCGCAGTATGTGTCGATGGTCCCTAGATCCACTGTCTCTAGAGCCCCTTGCCCCAGGCCCTGACTCAGGTGAACCGGCAGAGGCCTGAGAAGGGCGTAGTAGCTGTGCTGGAGTGAGATCCTCAGGTGGCTTTCCCGCAATCCTCGCACCTCGAAGCTGCCATCCAGCATCACCGGAGAAGATGCGATCGGCTCACCCTCGATTCTGAAGTTGAGGATGTTCTCCCGGGCGGTCTGAGTGGCCTGCATGTCCATCATGGAGCTGAAGCTTGGTGGCCGATCTCCGGGCGCCCCCTTGTAGATGAGGATCTTCGCGTCGTTGATGGGGATGTCGGCTCGCGTGTCCAGTCGACCAGAGACTGAGTACTCAGCCCGCAGCGGATCGGTAACCCGTTCGCGATCCGGCTCGGTTCCAGGCTCTGGGAGGAGCTCGGTTGGGTCGGGCTGGAGGTCGATCCCTTCCTCTGCCAAGATCTCACCCTGGTCGGGATTCTGGAGAGGACGCTCATCGCCGCTGAGTCCCAGTTCCTCCGAAAGCAACCAGGCGAGGGCGGCAAGGACGAGTAGGGCGGGGATGGCGAGGTAGATTCGCTTGGCCATCGGATCTATGTAGCCGGGCCAGGCTGTCTTATTTCACCTGATCCGACTAGCTGGCCAGACTCTCGGACTCGAGGACGTTGGCCAGTTCGAGAGCGCTTCGTCCCTTCGCGGCTTCTTGGTGAAAGGCGTAGCCAGTGACCAGGGGCAAGATCACGGTTGCTTCCCCATACACCATTTGCTCCTGGGCCATGGACACCTTTCCCCAGGAGCAAGCCTCCTTCAGGGTGGAGCCGGAGAGTGCTCCATCTCGTTCGTCGGCCACGGTGATCTGAATGGCGTACTTGTGCATCTGTACGTCCTTGCCAAGCATTTCGGCAGCGACGACCGTGTCCTGGGCAAAGTTCTTGGGCACGCCTCCGCCGACCATGAAGAGGCCGGTTTCCTGGCAGTGGATTTTGAGTCTGGTGAGTTCGAGGAAGTCCTTGGCGGAGTCGATGCTCAGCTTCTCGCTTGCCTTTGAGTCTGCCTTCCACTGATGCATCACCAGCCCAAAGCCGGCGCTGCAGTCGCTGAATGCGGGGCAGAAGATCGGCACCTTTCTCCGGTAGGCCTCGAGAACGATCGACCCCTCGGCGCCGCCCTTTTGGTCGAGGTGTCGACCCATTTCGCGGATGAACTCTCGCGAAGAATGCGGTTTCGGTGGCAGGGCTTCGGCGATATCAGCGATGGTCTGATCACAGATGCGAAGCTCGTCCTCATCGATATAGGTGTCGTAGATTCTGTCGATACCGAGTTCACGCAGCTCGTCGTCATTTGCGAATTGGCTGCCGGCATAGTGATGGAAGCCCAGGCCTTCGAAGAAGTCTTGGTCAACTATGTTTGCGCCGGTGGAGATGATCGCATCCACCATGTTGTGCTGGACCAACTCGCAGATCACTCTCTTCAGTCCGGCGCTGACCAGGGACCCGGCCAAGCAAAGCCAGACGCTGCAAGCAGGATCGCGGAGCATTGACTCGTAGATCTTCGCAGCATGCGCCAGGTTTCGGGCTTGGAACGCCATGTGTTCCATACCCGAAACCAATGGGCGAGGATCGAAGTCTGCCAGTGACAGATGTTCGATCCTCTTCTCGAGCAGCGCCTGCTTCTTGCTCACTTGCTGCTCACCTCGATCATCAGGCTCTTGCCGATCTTCTTGAGATCGAGGTTCATGGTCTCAGGCATCTCATCAGCTGAACCGGGAGGAGCACCGGCCATCCCTCCAAAGGCGCCAGCCAGCTCCTTGATGCGGAAAGCCGCTGTCATCAAGACGTCTTTGCCGAGGGGCTCACGGGCAAACTTGCCATCGAGAGCCGAATCGATGAGGCCCTTGATCTCGCCGCTGCCAGCGCCATTCCCCGCCATCAGCAGGATGCCATTGGCCACCGCGTAGTAGCTGACCATCGATCCATCGGGGCCAGCGAAGGGATTGGGGCCCATCATGCCCTGGGCTTCCGAGGTTTGGGTCACCTTCACTACTTGGACCTCGCGATGCTCCATTGCCTTCTGTTCGACTTCGAATTCGACCATGCGGTTCTTGCGCTGCTGGATCGCGTAGATCTCGGCAAAGGCGTCGCCGTAAAGGAGCTTGCTGGAGAGTTCTGCATCGCTGAGGCCGATCAGGGTGAGCATCCCGCTTTGTCCCGGGTTAAAGCTCATGCTCATGGTGCCATCACTGGCCTTGAAGTAGTCATCGATGGCTTTCGCGGCCTTCGCGAGATCATCACCTGACTTGGCAGTCATCTTTGCCGCCAGTGCAAAGAGTGGCCGGAGCACTTCGCCCAGCTTGGAGATGTCCAGGTTCGAGTCCATGCGCATCATGGCATCGCTGTCGCCAATGGCCATTCTTCCAGCGCCGTTCATCTGCGTGGCATCGACCAACTTGCCGAACCATGTGTCAGCCTTGGGTGTGATCTGAATCGCTGCATTGAGATTCATCGCATCACCTGGATCCTCGGCAACTTCGAGGCTGAGGCTGTCGATCTGTCTCGGGAAGGAGAAGACTCCACCAACGATTACAGCGACATCACTGAAGTCGATGCCCATGGATCCGGCGGCCATGCCGCCCATGCCCTGCGCCATCTGCTGCGCACCGTCGACATCATCAGAGAAGATCTCCATGAGGTCCGCGGGGCGCGCCTGCAATGACATGTAGGGAGCTTCGCCTTCGGCAGTGCTGGCGCTGATCTTGCCACCATCATCCAAGGTCAGAACGATGAACGAGCCTTCGCCCATGGCGGGCACCTCGGCTGTGGCGTCAAAGGACGACAACATGCTTGCCGCCAGTTCGGCGTTGTTGGTGCGTAGGACCAGCGCGGCGCCGGACTGGTCTTGGGCAGGGAGCAGAGACGGAATGCTTGCACAAAGCAGGAGTAGATGAAGTGGGCGCATGGAGAACCTCGGGGGGGTGTAATGGGATTGGGTAGGTCCCTTGATCGGGAGCATTGGTCGCGCTCCTTTGGTGGCCTGGGGGAGTGCGGAATCGTCGAGTCCGGGACCCGATTGCGCTAGCCTTTTCAGCAAGCCTGCCGGCCTGCGGGACTGTGCTAAATTCGCTCCTGGGGAAGCGGAATCGCCCAGGCTATTGGCCGGAACCCTTTGTCTGATCATAGCTTCAGGCAAATCCTGGGTTTGGAACCGCCGAGGGAGGTTCCCGTATGAATGGCAGCGCAACGGCTGTGATGGTCCGTGTCTCATCCACCTGGCGAGGTGATGAGACAGCGCTTCTCACCTGGGGGCCCCACCCTCTTGGTGAGAGTTAGAGAGCGAAGAGTGGCAGGTCGGTCACCGGGTTCGCCTGGTGACCGGCCTATTTTAATGCCCTCGGGTCAGGACCTGGCAGCTGGAGGGGAGGGATGCTTGCATCGCCATGAGTGAGAGCTAGGATTCCCGGCCCCAAACCTGGGGACGTAGCTCAATTGGTTAGAGTACCGGACTGTCGATCCGGTGGTTGCGGGTTCAAGTCCCGTCGTCCTCGCCAGTAAGAACCCCTCGTAGAGTGCCGCCAACGGCCTTTGCGGGGGGTTTTTCGTGGTTGGCCAACATGCCCCGAATACGGGGTTTTCTCGGCTTGTGCCACGCAAAGTGTGGCACGGAAGTGTGGCATAGGGGGCACGGGCATAGTCCTGCAGGCATCCCCAGTTCCGCTTCCCCCCAGAAATGCGCAACCCTCGGACACGCTTTGGCGGGCAGTTCCGAGGGCAGCGGCGACTTTACGACCACCCACGGGACTGACCCAGGGAGGCGACCATGGCGATTGTAGCCAAGGGGGAGTCGCCGTCCACGGTTGCGTCAACTACTCCCCAACTGCGCGGGGCGGACAAGCCGCTGATCCTGGCCTGGTTGTCCGACACGCAGGGCAATGCACCCAGCAACGCGGCGCAGGCAATCACGTTCGCTGTGGTCAAACACCTGCAGCGATATCGCGGACCTGAAAGCCCGAGGTATAGGGAGGGCGTCTGGGTCGCTGAGATCGTGGCGGAAGTTTCGCGCCGCACTGGACGCCCAGCTAACGACTCCACCGGAAGATTGGTCCGGCGGGCATTGGCCAGATTGAAGCAGCGCGGGGCGGTCAGGTCATCGGCCCCAGGGCAGTGGTCAATTGACCGCGGTTGGGCGGACCGGGCCTGGGCTGAAACCCTGGATAAGACTGTATTCCCGGCTTGGCTGGCCGAGGTTCCCGGGGACCTGGCAGACCTACACCTAATGGCTGCCCTGCACAGCGTGGGCGTTGGGCCATCTGGGATTCGATGGGCACATAGCCAGGGCCAGCTATGTCGCATGTTGGGCTTCAGGTCCGCAAAGACGCTAAGGAAACGACTGGGGCGTCTGGAAGACCTGGGCCTTATCACCCGCACCGAAGTGCATAGCCGAGGCCGGCAACTACTTGCCTGGGACGTGGTGGGCGCTGCCCTGCCGGACAGCTTTACCCCGGTGCCGGACAGTTTTACCCACAATCCTACATTACCCCCTTCGGGGGTAAGCAGTATCAGCGCTAGCGCGCTGGATGATACGGGTCGGACCGGAGTTCTTAGGGATGGAGAACCCAAGCCCGCCTCGGAACAGGCGTCGCCCCAAGAATCCCTAGAAGGACTGAGTCTTGAGGAGCTTGAGCGGAAAGCGATCCGGGCAAGTCACCAGGGATCGAAAGCCCAAGCCAGTTTGATCGACGAAGGCCTACGGGCTGACCTGTCGCTACTGGAAGCCATGACCGCCTGTGGTATCCACGTTCTGCCAGGAGCCAGTAGCAAAGCCCAACTAACCATGCGTGCCCGTAGGGGCGCACTGGCGGAAGGCTGGGGAAGGCATGGCCTATCGGGTATCGAACTTCTGGAGCGCGCAGCGTGGATCGTGAAGTTCAGCAAGCCGCGGCGGCTTGGGGCCTACCTGATGGGCGTGGCTAAGAATTCCGGCGGCTTTGAATCCGCGGCTGCCAGTCAGAAGAACGTGGAGCGCCGGAACGAATCGAAGCGCACCACCACCACTAACGGCCCCGTATCGTTGGCCGAGGCGAAACAGATCGCCGACTTGGAAGAGATCGCCAAGACTGCCGGCGCATGCATGACGCCCGAGCTGCCCCAGGAAGCCCGCCCGGATCTTTCGGGCCTGCTAACCAGCGTGCTTGAGAACGTGCACCAGGGAGCCACGCAGGACGCAGGCAAGCTACTCAAGGGCCACTTCGGAACAAGGTTGGAAACGGATTGGCGGGGCGTGGTTGACGAGCTAGTGCCAGCCATGGCTCCAGCCCACCGCCGCCAATTGATCGGACATCTTGGTCAAGCCCGCGCAGCGGTCAGGGGGGCAGCATGATCTTTGGAAATTGCCCCACGGCAGAGATCCCGGACGAACCCCCGCGCAACACACCGGCCGGCCGCAGGCTGGCATGGGAGAATCGGGTTGCGTGCGGCGTGATTTACGACTGCCGCGACCCTGGGGACCTGGCGAAGGAATTGGGCGTGGGCACTGACCTGATTCTAAAGGTTGCTCAGAGGTATGCCCGCGCCGCTGGCGTGGAATGGAGCGAGGTTCGGGAGCGGGCCAAGATCCGCCACGGATACCTGAAAGCCGGCGCGGCTGAGGCGGTGGAAGGATGAGTGCCGCCAGTCGCCAAGCCCTTCGACTCCAAGAGCTACCCGGACCAACCCGCGGCAAACGCCCCGATCTGGTTGGGGTGGTGTTGGCGTTGATGGCGGGGCTGGAGAATGCCCAGATCCGGGAACTGATCGACCGCGCCCCCGATGACCTGGCCGAGGCACTGCGCCGGGAACTGGCAAGGGGGGAACGGTGAGCGTTACGGATGTTTCAAAGGACAGATCTGTCCTTTGTTCTACCCGTAACGGTGATGGTGAGCAGGCGGACGTTACGGATAGAAAAAGGTGCAGATCTGTACAATTTCAGAGCCGTAACGGTGAGGGTGGGGAGGCCAACGTTACGGATGTTTCAAAGCCTGATATCAGCCTTTGCTCTACCCGTAACGGTGTGACCGAGGAGACCGCCGTTACGGATTCAGAATCGCCTGATGGACGGCAATTTCAGAGCCGTGACGAAGGGCTGCCCTACCCCGAAGGGTCATACCGCAAGCTGGAGAACGCCATTGAGGCATGGGAGGGGTACCAGGGTGTAAACGACCTGGCCGAAAGCGTTCTCCCCGAGTGCCCCGAGAGGCATTCCCATAGGGACAGGGTTTGGCGTCTGTTTCTTGAGGCCGAGCTGTATGGGCAGAACTCGGGCCGGGGAGGGTGTTGCACGAACCCCGACCGATGCGTGGACAGGAACCACTACCAGGCATTCGGGCGATGCACCCTCCCCACCCATGGAGAGGAATGGGCAGAGCACGGCCCGGCACTCGCAGACATTCACGCGGGACTCTGGAGGAGTGCCCGCTTAGCGGCGAGTGAATACTTCGCCAGGTATTCCCTCATACCCCCGGGGTTCACAGACCAAAGATACGAACGGTGGCGAATCTGCGAACACTGCGGAAAGGGATTCAGCGTAAGAAGGCGGGAACAGTCACGCCGCTACTGTGGTGGTGAGTGCGTCCGCCTAGCCCGCATCGCCCGCGCCGCCGAGAAGCGCGGCACGCGAACCTGCACAACCTGCGGCGAAGACTTCACACCCAAGCGATCCGACTCGACCTACTGCAGCGGTAAGTGCCGGCAGAAGGCATACCGCCAGCGCGGATCCGCCGTTGCTTGCGACCCCAATACGGGGACAATTGGAGAGGCGGATACCTAATGGGGAACTTCAACGTTAGGGGAATCAGAATTACCCGGACCGGGGCAGCCATAGGCCTTCGGCTAGGTTTCGGGGCGTGGGCGGTTGCATCTTTCCCTAAGGACGCCCACGCCCCCGAACCATTTATCGGAACACTGGTCCGGCATGCGCGGACACGGGAACAACTTGGGGAGTCTGCTTGATGGATGACCATCACACAGAACACTGCCCGACGCCCGCGTATGTCCAGACCGTTTTGGGATTGCTACGCGCCAGGGGTGAACTGACCGCAGAACCATCGGCGCCGAATCTTTGGGAGATCCACGGCACCAGTGGCCGGGTCATGGTTGCGCCTGGCTACGGGCTGGTCTGGCTGACGAAGCCGGGGTTGCTGCCGCTTTACTTCAACGAAGTGATCCCGTGGCCGGCGCACCTTGAACAACAGTGGTGGAGCGTCTCATGGCTAAGCGACAAGGGCGACTTCCACCGTGACTACATTTCTACCTTCCTGCCCAGCATGGCCCTTGTGATGGCGAACGCGCCGCGGGATGCACTGGTTAGGGAGCGCTACATACCCGAGGGGGAACATTGAAACTACTAGAACGATTGGCCGCGCATCGAGTGGTCGACAAATCAAAACCACGCAAGCACTTTCTGATCCTGGCAAGCATGGCGGCGAAGGATGACAGCCAAGTTGACGAAGCCGAGCTCGACGAACTGCTGGCCGAACTCGAGCTATCGCCGGCGCAGTTTGAACGGCAAGTTGTGGCACTCCAGGCGATGGAGTCGGCGAAGGTTGTGGCGAAAACTACCGCCAAACGCGCCAAGACGCTTGAGAAAGCAGAGGCCGCATGCAGCGCCATCCAATCGTCCATTGACGATCTAGCGGAGAAACTGAAGAACGCCAAGGACAAAGCAGACTCTGCCAGGCTTCAAGTCCGCGCATCCCGAACTGCAGAGCAAACTATCGCCGATACCGAACGCGAGGTTTGGCGGTTCCTGAACCCAGACATTGGCTCCCTGACCACCGAGATCGCAAACCGGGTCAACCGGCTGCGTATGCGACTGGACGCAGATCGCAGGATCCTGGTTGGGGTGAGGAGCGAGCTTGCGCAGTTGACAGGTAACGAGGAGATGAGCGCGGGCAGCGACCTTTGGAACTGGTTTACGAGTTTCACCACTCGGGAACAGAAAGACAGTTCTGTGGACAACGCAATCAAGCACCGAAAGCAGCAGATCCAGAATCTGACCGCGGGCATTGAGCGCGCCGGGTCAGAGCTTCAGGAACTGGAAGCAAGAGCCGCAGAGATGCGCACGCCGGACTTGAGCTTTCTGGTGATCTGATGGCTCGCCCTCACAAACACCAAGCGCAGATTCGCAGCATGGTCGGCTTGATGGAAGCAGCCGAACGCGACCTGCCCACGTATCGGCAAGAGCTTGCGGAAGTGATCGATCGCGGAAACCAGGTCCGTTGCGAGCTGCTGGAGCGGCCCGACGACGAAAAGCTGTTGGAGCTGCGGGCCGAATGCACTCGGCGGCTACGGGACTTGAACCAAGATCTGCGGGCCATGCCGGTGGCATGGCTATCCGCGGCGGAACACCTATCACGAATTAGCCCCACGGCCCTGCGTCTGGTCTTGGGGAACAAAATCGAAAGACGCGCATTCGAACAGGGGGAGTTGGCATATGGCACTCAGTAGATCAGACGCGGCGATGCGGGTTTTGAAAGCATTCGCCAATCCAAACGACAGAAACCAGTTTCTTGACGGCAGCAGCGCCAAGCTTTCGGAGCGGGGCGAATTCTGGGTAGACGAACTTTGGTCCAGCGAAGAGAACCGCAAGACCTACGGCACCCGTGAAAAGCTGAGCACCCACGTCTTGGGATTGATGGTGTGCGCTACCGAGGACGGCCAGCCTAGATTGGCCGACTAGGGACATGAACGCGGCGGACTTCTTCAGGCACCGCTATCAGCCCAAGGATTTGGATGCCAGACCCTATGCGCTGAGAGTTCTGGCTGCCTTTGGATCCCCGCGTTCTGCACCGGAATTGATCGACGAGAGCGGGGAAGGGCTAAGCGACCGAGGCCTGTATTGGGCTGAGGAACTTTGGCAAAGCAATCAAGTGCGCGCCGAGTTCAGAAGTAGGGCAAGGCTTCGCCTAGCCATCCTCGGCTATGCACTCAACGCTAGCAACGAAGAGAACATGCCGGCACCACCGGCGGGGAGACTTTGGAGATGAATCCAAGACGAGAAGCACTGCACAAGGCAGTGGGTAAATACAGCAACATGGGCGAGCGCGTGGCCATTGGGAATGGCTGCAGCGAAACGCTGAACACGGTAACCAGCCGCATCTGGCGAGACGCAGGTAGCGGGGTGACCAGCCTATTCGATGGCCGGGGTGATCTCGCTTTCGCGTTGCGCGATGCGTTCGGCACCGCGTTCCTGGTGCCCAGTGGCTACGCAAGTGGCAGGGCAAGGGTATAGGGATGGCAAGCGATCTAGGTAGATCTGGGTTGTCGATGGAAATCCGCGATGGCGGGCTGTTCGGGGCCATGGACGACGTGCCCTACAGCATTGCGAGATGGGGTCTATTGGCCATCCGTCGCACGGCGTTCGACATAAAGAAACAGGCTGCGAACAAACAAAGCACGCCGGAGATGAAGCGTTTCGTAAAGAAGGGTTTTTGGATCCGGGCCTACCCACGGAAGGGTGGCTTTGCTGCGGCCAGGTCATTCGTGAAGTCGCAGGGCATCGAGCGCGTCCGTGTGGATGGGACTTTCTTTGGCAAGAGTGCTGAGCTACACGAGCAGGGCGGCACGGTGCATCACGGTGGTGAAGGTGTGCCGGTGTTGCTGCCCAAGTGGCAGAAGAAAGCGCGCACGATGCTGGGTGGATTCAAGAAGGCGCAGAAGCGACCCACGGGCCGAGTGCTAAAGCTACTCGGGGGTGATCAGCTAACGATCATCCGCAGCAAAACCACCGGCATCTTGACTGCGTTCAAGAATGCCCGCGGCAGTGGCACGCTGGAACCGGTTGCAACCTGGCAGAAGACAACGCGGTTCAAGCCACAGCTTGGGTTCAAGCGAACGGTGGACCAGGTGCTAAGCGGCGATCTCCCAGGTCACCTCGAAGATGCCAAGGTGAAGATTGGCCAGGACTGGGAGCGGTTCAAGCGCAGCAAGAAGGAGCGCGTGTGGAAGACGTAGTGGGCCCACAGTGCGCGCAATCACTGCAGGGCATGGCAAGGGTCGTGCCCGCATGCGTCGCAGCACAGACGGGGTGGGTCCCTCTGCTGGGGCTGCCCCTATTGGGGTATGCGTGGGGCGATCCCATTCCCAGACATCTGGTCGGGCGTAGGTCAATGGGGACGACACTGGCGCAAGCATGACCAGGCCGAAGCAACAAAACATCGTAGGCACCCAGCGGGAGCTAGCACTTCAACTGGACAAGGGCGAAGGCACGATTGTGCGCTGGAAGAAGGAAGGAATGCCGGTTGAGGCTGACGGATCCTTCGACGTTATTCGCATCGCGGCTTGGGATAAGGCCCGCAAGGACACGAGCGCCCGAGCCCGCGAGAGAGCCGCAGATGAGCTGGAATACTGGACTAGCGAGCTGAAACGCTTCCAGGCGATGAAGGCGGAAATCGAACTCCACGAGCTAGAGGGCAAGCTTGTGGACAAGGCCGAGGTAGAGACCAACTTCGCGCAGTGGGCTGCGGCACTCAGCAAGCGCTTCATGGAGCTAGGACGCCGCATGGCGCAGGAGCTTGTGGGCCATGACGAACCCCGCGAAGTGCAAAGGATCGTCGAAGGCCACATCCGGGAAGTATTGGACGACATCTCCGCCACGGGAGTGATCGCAGGATGACGGATATCGACTCCGCAAGGATCCGCCGCGCATTCAGGCCGCCGCCCAAGATCAGTGTGAGCGCGTGGGCCGAGGCCAGCGTGGTGTTGCCATCGGACAAGGCAAGCCGGCCGGGTCCGATCCGCATGACTTGGACGCCCTACTGGCGCGAACCACTCGACGCCCTTAGCGACGACTACACGGAAACGGTGGTCTTTATGACCTGCACGCAGGTCGGCAAGACGACCGCCCTTCTGATCGCCGCCCTCTACTTCCTGGACCAAGATCCAAGTCAAGTGCAACTGGTCATGCCCCGCGACACAGACAGCGTGGAGATCTGCCAGCACCGGCTAAAGCCCATCCTCGAAGCATCCCCCGCGCTGGCCCATCTGATCCCGGAAGGTAAGTCCGGCTACCTGCGGCAGTGCATTTCAACCGGCGCAGCCACGGCCTACTTCACCGGAGCCAATAGCGCCGCAGCCCTAGCGCAACGATCCTGCCGCGTTCTGCTTCCTGACGAGGTCGACAAATACAAAGATCACCTTGGTCGTGAGACGGACCCGGTGAGCCTTCTCATGGAGCGCGCCAAGACCTTCCATGATCGCAAGATTCTCATGGCCTCCACGCCCACCACGGGCGATGGCCTGATCTACCGCGAATACCAATCCGGCGACAAACGGGCATACCACTGCCCGTGCCCGAGCTGCGGCCATTACCAGGAACTCGAGTTCGAGCAGTTGAAGTGGCCCGACGCTGAGGGATGCGGAGCTGATGGCCAGGCCGAACATGCCGCGATCGTTGCCCGCGAAGGCCTAGCCCACTTCGAATGTAAGGGCTGCAGCGCCGAACTGCGCGAGCACCAAAAGGGCCCCATGCTTGAAAAGGGCGTGTGGGTTCCCGAGGGCGGAACCGTTGACGCGTCTGGCCAGGTGACAGGGGGCAAGCGGCTTTCAGTTCGCAGCTATCACCTTTCGACCATGTGTAGCCGCTGGGTGACCTGGTCCGAGATGGCTGCGGAGTTCATCCGGTCCAAGGGCAACGCGGAAAAGGTTCGGAGCTTCCAGAACAACTGGCAGGGGCTTCCTTGGGAGGAACGGGTTGCGGCAACGTCCGTTACCACGCTTTCGGAAAGGGCCAAAGACTACGAACGCGCCACCGCACCCGATGGCGTGCAGGTGCTAACGGCGGGCGTGGACGTGCAGAAGGACTACCTGGTGTGGTCGATCCGGGGATGGGGATACGACCAGGAGAGCTGGCTGATCGACTACGGCCGCTGCGGTGACTGGGAGACGTTGGCCAATCTTCTCTTTCGAAGCGACTACAGCGGGAAGGGCGTCAGCATGGCCTGCGTGGATAGCAGCTATGAGCCGCACAGCGTCTATGGCTTCTGCAAGGAATGGAAGGCTGCCTGCCGGCCCGTGTTTGGCAGAACCAACTTAGTGGGCGCACCCCTTAGCGATCCCCGGTCAGTGGAGAAGACCGCCAGCGGCAAGCGTGCCCGGTTCGGTCTGAAATACTGGGTGGCCAACAGCAACTTCTACAAGGACAAGCTATCCGACCTACAGAGTCGCCCCGTGGATGGGCCGGGCTGGTGGATCTTCGAGGACGCCGATCAGGAATACCTTCGCCAGGTCACAGCGGAACACAAGATCCAGGACCGGAAAGGAAAGCTGACTTGGAAACCAAAGTCCAAGGGCCGCGCCAATCACTACTGGGACGCGGAGGTCTTGAACGTGGTGGCCGCTGACATGATGGGCGTCTACGCAATGCGCGAGCCGGTCAAGAATGCACCGCCACCAGCGCAGCCAAACATGCGCGGTCCAGGGATCCGCGATCAACCGCACTACATGCAGCGGAGAGAGCGAGCACTCAATCCGCAGCTATTCGGGAACAAACGCAAGGGCCCGCCTCAGAAACGAGGACGGGCTTGGTGAGGCGCCCCGCGAGCTACTTGGTAACGACCACTTCTTCTCCAGAAAGCAGATCGACGGCAAAGACTGATCCGTCTGTGGCACTCGTCATGGTCGCAACACGATTGGCCAAGTGGAATCCGTTGCCGGATTGGGCGCTGGCAGTCGTCTTATTTCCCGTTGCAATCTCTACCGAGACGATTCCGACATTGGCGTCTAGCACGAATGCCCTTTGTCCGTCTACCTGCAAGTCTATGGGGAACATATACGTGGTCCCCCAAGAGTATCTATTCGACGAAACTACGCGGCGATCACCTGTTCCTAGATCCACTCCAACAAGGCTTTCGTACGTTGAGACCAGTGCTTCATCGCCAAAAACCACCAAGCCGTCTAGACCAAAGATCTCCGTCCCAAATCCTGAAGATCCGCCCGGGAGCACAGATCGATTACCGGTAGTTAGGTCGACGTGGACGAGGGCATCGAGCCCACCATCCCGAACTAAAAGGGTTGACCCGTAGACCGCGATATCGCCAACCGATGAAAAGTTTGGTCCTGCGCCCAGGCCCGCCCCTGAGATGTGTGTTCGATCGCCAGTTACGGGATCGATCGCGATGATCGAGTTTGATGCCCGATCAGCGAGGAGGATTTCTGAGCCACTCCATTCAATGTCTCCATCTCCAGAGAAAGTCGGCCCGGTTCCAATCCCCAGTCCGGAAACAATGGAGCGTGCGCCCGACATACAGTCGATCATTAGCACCGCGTCTAGGCCTATGTCATGCACATAGAAATGATCTGAAACTCGAATCATCGAGCCTGGGGAAGAGAGACTGACGCCTTCACCTGCGCCACTGGGACTAAAGGTAGTGCGGTTCCCTGTCGCCAGATCAATCTGGATGAGGCCTTTCAGTGCAGGATCCGGGACGAACGCACGCCCGTCGTGAGCAGCGACTTTTGACACTCCATTTAGACTGGCTCCTGTGCCAATCTGATCATCAGCCAGAACAACCCGATCCCCGGTGGCTAGGTCGATCGTGACTAGTGCGTCAAGACACGTGTCAATCGTTAGCGCTCTGTTCCCTTCCATCGCTACCCCGATTGGCTCTGAAAGAGAAGGGCCAGAACCAGTCTGTTGCTCCGTCATGAATCCGCCCGAAACAAGGCGCCAACTCCCGGTGTTCAGATCGAATTCAAGCAACTCTCCAGTCACATACGGCATCGAGCAGGCTTGCAGATTCTTGGTTATGAATGCTTGAGATCCACGGACAGCAATATCCTTCAGGTCCCTGAATTCTGGGGCTCCCGGACCCGGGAAGCCGCCATTCTTGAGTCTTCTTAGCCCTGACCCATCTAAGCCAACTTCCCAGACATCTGCTGGACTCCCTCCTACGTCAGAGGACACAAGAAAAGCCTTGGTTCCATCAGTCGCAACTTCAGAGAATGTCTCGTCAGTTTGGACCGTATTCGCGATTTGCTCCATGTTGCCCGTGAGCAGATCCACTCTGGTTACCCTCCAACTAGAGTTGATAACTGCCGTATCGCCACTCACGGCTAGCCCAGTCCAGTTTCCTGGCACCGAGGCGAGCCTTGTCCGATAGCCAGTATCGAGATCTACGGCGACTAAGTCTGATCCGCCTGTCACCAATCGGTTGCTGCCGGGATCCACATCTATCGACCACATTTGTCCAAGCGAAGGCTTAGATGTGGTGAGGGCGAACTCAGTCTCTTCTGATCGGTATCCGAGTAAATCTGTTGCACTGACAACAACAGGATTCGGGCCTCCTGCCAGCGGGATAGTCGCTTGCCAGTTCGCAAATCCGTCGCTAGTTAGAGCGAGGACTCCATTCACCATCACAGCTTGGATCCCATCGGAGTCTGTAGCCGTTCCCCGGACGACCACGTAGTCGTTTTCGGTTGTGGAGCAGGGTGGAGGAAATGCAACGGCAACCTGCGGCGCCTCAGTCAGGCTAAGACCAATCACGCCTTCCGCAGCGTCGGACATAACGCCACCCAATCCCGGCACTGAGTCATCCAAGACGAAGGCCTGCTGGTAGAAGGTTGTGCCCTGCCATTCAGGTCCAACCGGCAGTTCCAACTCCCAATCAGCCGATCCCTGGTTGATCGACAGAGCCTGCTGCCGGCGAACGTCAGTGAACAGAAGGCAACCCGGCATGCCCACTAGCGTCAAGTCTGCGGGCAGCGGCACGACTCCCCAGCTTGCGTTGGACAACCCAGTGATTCCGATGGCGAAGCCGATGTCTCCGACGTTTGTGAGCTGGGAAGTAAACGTCTCGGCTACGCGGGGCAGTCCACCGATCGCGGAAAGGGTCGGGGTGCCTGCGCTACCCGGGCAGCCTGCCCCGATGGTCGTGTAGCTTGGGTCTTGCGCGGCGATCGTGGAAGTGAGGGCAAGTATTGCTGCGATGGCGGAGCGGGATTCAAATCGCACGGCAACTCTCCGGGTGCTGAGCTAGCGAAGACCGAAAGAGTATGGCGGTGCTTCCAGGATGCCTAGTGCCAGCGACCACGTGGGGCAGGGCGAGAGCTGCAGCATTGCGCCAAACCGAGAACCCCAGACAATGGGCCGGTGAAGGTGGTTACCTGGACACCAATCAGATGCCCTGACTGCGGATCATCTGATACCCAACACAGGGGCAAGTGGAAGGGCCAGGCCGTGAGCTACCAGAGATGCAGGGCGTGTGGGGAGCGGTTCAAGGCGGTGGAGAGGGGTTTGGTGAACCCCGTTGACGGCGGGCGCTGAAGTCTTGAGTGTGCCGGCAGCCGCACTGTTTGGCCGCTGCGAGATACGGAAACCTGGCAAGAGATCAGAGAGCAGCCGCGATTCATCGGGATTCGGGAATCGGCACTCATCAAGTCCAAGAGACTCGACATGAAGCGCTCGGGTGCATCACAGCAGCGGACTCGCGTTTGGTGACATGGGTCGAAGAGCGGCTATGAAATCCGATCAGAACTTGACGATGACCACAAATCTGACAGGAATGGATTCCGTAAGGCGGAGCACGCGCGTACGCTCCTAGTCAAACGTGTGGGGGAGCAGCCGTTGTGACAAAATCCAGCATCGATCACCTAACCTGTGTCCCATGGCACTTGAGGTGGTCCGCGTACTGGGAAGAAGGCACCTACTCACACTTTGTCGTCGGACCTGCTGGAAGAGCGTGGTTCCCAGCTGTTGCAACCACGGCCATTTCAGTCCTTCTTAGCTTCCAAGGGCCCAAAGTGTGGATAGTCGTTCTGACTACCGTTCTCGTGACAGTGCTAGCTCTTTCTGGGCTCGTTGGCTACGGAGCAAGAAAGCACAGTAGACTCTTGAAGGGAATATCTGAAGTCCAAGAACTCAGGGACTTCTTGGACTGGCTTCACGCGACGATCTTCTCGAACAACAGGAATACCCGGATCAGCGTCATGGTCCCAATAGCGGATGGCTCTGGAGAAGTACTGAAGGTATTCCTTCGACCATCCGCGTTCCCAAGTAGGTCGAGCACAACTCTGAGAATCGATGGGAACACCGGGAAGGCTGAAGGGGCCGCGGGAAAGTGTTATTGCGAAAGCACGGTCACCTACGTATCCACAACGGTTGATTCAGAATCGGACTTGGACAAGTACGCTGAGGAGAGCTTCCTGACTACAGATAAGGTCAAGACGCTGAAACGACCTGCTCGATACTACATGGCTCATCCCATTGAAAGGCCCGACGGCCCTCCTATCGGAGTGCTAATTTTTGACAACGCAAAGTTTGATAGGCTCGTGGATGAGGATTCACAAGCTGCAACAACGAGAGCCGAGAGGCGAGCCATCATTATGGTAAGCTGGGTAGCGCGCCTACTGCGTGCCATCCCATCAGAAATCAGGGAGCGTGCATGACACCGACACCACCTCCAACGGAATCTAGACAAGCCCTAAGCCTTGATGACAGGCTCTTTGCAGCGAGTAAGGCAGCAAGCGTTCCAGGCGAGCCTACGCACATGGTAGCTTCCAGCCTGGAGCAAGTGCCCTCGGGCATACATGCGGTTTACGGGACTGACGATGAGGGGAATAATATTGTGCATCTTCGATTCGACTACCTAAGTGGTGACGAGACGAATGAGGCAACTGGTAATGTGGAAGTGCAGGATTCGGCCGGGAACTGCGCTGTTGGCATGATCGTCGGCAACCAAACTGGCCGGATTCACCGACTAAGTATGGGCGCAACGGACTTGAGTCCAAAGAGCATTGAGGTCATTGCTGATGGCATCAAGGAGTGCTTTCAGCGGTACACGCGAAAGCACAACCTTCCGTTGCGTCGACAAGCTATCCTTGCATCGATCGCCAATCTCGTGAGACGTTTCTTGCCTCAAATGGCGGCCGATCTACGGGAACCGATGAAGAGCTGAGGCATTGGAGGAACTCAACCAAGCAAGCGCCGCGCGATTGGACTGCATCCGCAAAGCCGGCGCGTTGCTTGCTGAGACGGTGAGGCCTAGAGGCAGGTGTTCCTCAGGTGACGGAGGGTTACCGGAGCAGATTTCCAAGAAGCAATCCTCCCGCTGGCAAACCCTATCCGGCGTTCCCCAGCACGAGGTCGAGGACTACATCGACCGGTGTAAGGATGGCGGCGAGGAGATCACCGCATAACTTCCAGATTCCCCCGCCAGAATCCCCACCCCCATTCCCCTACTCCATGGCGGGCCCGGTGTAGTCATTCCCGCTTGCGCGTGGTCCGTCGGTGCGTTGCCGATGGGCTGCGCGCACAGCTCCAAGCATCCTGCTATGATGCCAGGATGGCTGAGGAAGTGACCGCGAAGGAATGGGAGCGGGAAACTGGCTATGCGAAATGGCTGCACGGGTGCCAGTTCCCACAGGGTATGAAAGTGGTTGTCTACGTTCTGGCCATCTTTCTCAGCTATGTAGCGGCATACCTGATGAACCAAATCGATGAAACTCCAGTCGTAGACTTGAGGGCTCCAGTCACAGAGCTGTTTGTCATGACTTGGTTTCTACTCGCGTCCTCGGTTTTTCTTGGGGAGATAGCCAATTCGGCGAAAGCGAGGCGGTGGTGGGCAGGGGGGCTCATACCCTTCATCACTTTCTGGGTATTTGAGGCGCTTCTGTAGCTCTGAATCTGCTAGCAAGTCGCCTACGCCACCGCCATTCATCATGGGGTGACGATTCGGAAGTGGCGGCGCGGCGAGCCCGATGGCAGATGGGTCCCTTCGTGGCGGCGGCGCTTGTTGCCGGGCTACTGATCGGCTGGATCTCCGGGGTTGCTTGGCATGCCGGATAACTGACAATACGTTTTCCGCCGGGAACAGGGTTGGCTTGATCTCCATCCCTGCGGGGCCGTGTCATCCATTCCATGGCCCCACCCCCCGGCACTTACTTTCGGGGAATGGGTGCAACCGGGAATGGATCGAATGGATGAGCAGGGAAAGCTGACGCCCCACAAGCTGGGGTTGGCAGTCAAGCTGGCCGGGGATCTGTTGAATCAGATCAACTACATGCGGGAAGCGTTGCCGCATTCAATGGAGCGCTTTCAGGATGGGCAGGACGACGGCAACCGATACCTGGCGCGGATCAAGGACGAAGCGGCGAAGCTGGCCAGGCAGGCGCGGCAGTTCGTGACGGCCTTCGATCAATACCAAGCCGACGTGGCGGGGATTGCGAATCCCCAGGGCTACGTGATCGGCCAAAGGTTCGGCGGGGCTTCAGTGTTGGCTGCATGTAGCGAGCTAGCCCACTACCTAGGGGGCATGTTTCGATTCAGCATTGCCGAGCTGACAGTGGGTCTGATCGCCGAAGAATTCATGCTTGAAGACTTCCAGGAGATCGACCTGCCCAAGGTCCGCGCCGCACTCGAGGCCGAGGTGGTGATTGTGGGGCGGAAGCTGGAGGAGGCTGCGGATCCACCGCCACAAGATGTGTGGGAACCGCTGGTGGAAGTGTGTGTGGAGTTCGGCGTGCACCGAGAGACCGCCCGTGCGTGGGTATTGAATGACAAGGTGCCCAATGAGAAGCGGGAGGACGGTCTAGTGTGGGTCGAGCGCATCAAGTTCGTCGAGCGCGTCAAGGCGCTAGAAGCGAAGAAGGCAAGGAAGCAGAAGCGAGCCGTGGAGGAGTGATGGCTTCGTGTTTGAAACATGAAACAACACGAAACAACATGAAGCTGAGGTCGATCTGCGCGGTTGCTTCGCCCCAGATCTATGGCAACTTGGGTCTCCATGACCGGAGGCTTACTTATGGGGACTCAACCCACGCAGACCTTGCTAAGTGCGGAGAGGGTGGCCGAGGAGCTAGACCTTTCCGCCCTAACGATCATTCGCTGGTTCCGGTCGGGATTCATCCCGGGCCACAAGATCAGCCACAAGGTAGTCCGCTTTGATCTAGCCGAGGTCTCGCAGGCCTTGAAAGAACAAGCAGCGCGCAGAACAGCCGAGGGCAAGCGGTGAGCGCTATCGGGGCCATCACTGATCCGGCCGCGTTCGTGAGATGGAAAGACCCGGAGGTCAAAGCCATCCCTCTGCCCCCAGGGCAGATCAGGGACCGCATGGTGGATGCTGGGTTCAGGGTGCTGGAACTAGGCCCAAAGTCGTGGGTAACGCCACGCGATG
This sequence comes from Planctomycetota bacterium, assembly GCA_021776805.1. Taxonomy (GTDB): domain Bacteria; phylum Planctomycetota; class UBA1135; order UBA1135; family UBA2386; genus JAJFFD01. The sequence continues at coordinate 59,182 of JAJFFD010000129.1, read as the reverse complement.
AATGGGACCGGTTCATGGCCTCGTGGTTTGACCAGGCGCAGGATCGGGCACGACAGGACCGGATGAATGCTAGCTATGTTAGGGGGCCGCAAAAAAAGGGCAGGGGGAAACGGAAGTGGCTACAAAACAGGCTGAGCTAACGACGCCGACGCTTGGCCGGCTTCCGCTTTCGGGGGTCGAAGACCCAGCCCAGTTTGCGATCAATGATCTTGTGGGCCTCCTCCTGCAGGGGTTCAAGCGGGGCGTGTTCGTAATGTCCTCGCACCCCACGGGAATGCCCCAGCCACGCATCTCGGAAGTGTTCCTCGCACTTTGCGTTGGCCAGCGCGGTCTTGAGGCTATGCCGGAACGTGTGGGCGCGGAAGCGGGACCGGAGCTTATCGGGCAACAGCGGACGCCAGCGTCGAAAACTCATGGCGAGGAGTGCGGCCCTACGGTCGGCATCCGTTCGCTTGCTTCCCGGCTTGGCCTTGCCGGCAGGGAGGAGGAACCCACAGTAGTCCTTGCCCCTGAGGCTTATGAGAGCCGGCCTGAGGGAGTCCGTGATCGGGATCATGCGCTGACCCCTCTTGCCATGGGGAATGATGATTTCCCTGTCCATGTCGACCCCCGCGCCCGATTCCGAGTCCAAGTCCGAAGGCAATTGCGCGAACTCTTCCCGCCGAAGACCCGTGCAGAAAAGGATGATGCACCAGTCCCGCATTCGATCGGCGGTCGGTTCTTCCCTGGTGGCAAAGAACCGGAGGAGTTCGGCGACTTCATCAACGGAATACCAGGAAGGCAGAGTGGGCTGCCCGGTTCGGAACTCGATCCGTTCGATCGGGTTGACCCCCGGATACTTGCCACGCTTGATTGCCAGGCGGAACACCCTGCCGATGGCCTTCAGGTTCTTGTTGATCCGTGTTTCGCTGATCCCCTCGCGGCGACGCTGTTCCGCGAAATCTTCAAGTCGCGCAGGCACGATCTCGTGCAGGCCTTCGTCCTCGCCAAAGTAGTCCAGGATCGTCTCGAAGTGTTCGGCGTAGTAGCGTCGGGTGTTCCGGTTGTTGCATGCGTCCAAGACCGCTTCCATGCCTTCCCGGAGAGTGCAGCAATCCGAGTCCGTGACTTGGGATCCTCGGTGCTTCATGTCCCTGGCCTCGGCCACGGCGTCGGCGAGCTCCACGAAGCACTGCCCCCAGTGGCGAACGCCCCTGACTTGGACGTTGGCCTGGAAGCGCCACCCGGCCGTGGTCCAGACAACTTTCACATTGGGCGCACCCTTGGGCTTGCGTCCTCGGGGCCGCGTAGATCTCGACTTTCTTGCCGTTCCCATGCCGAAAGTGTGGCATTTGGGTGTGGCATCAACAAGAATTCCCGATGGAATGGTTTCGCCAATTTGGCCCATAGAGGCCTTTCTAGGCGGTTAGAAGACGTCATGAAAACGAGTGATCAAGGGACCGGATGCGGACTGTCGATCCGGTGGTTGCGGGTTCAAGTCCCGTCGTCCTCGCCACTCATGAATCTCCGGATGTGCTCCTCAACCAGCAGCTTCCGGAGATTCTTTTGCGTACGAAGTCCCTAGCCACAGCCGTGCCTGTGATCATCCGACCGCAGTCCCGGACTGCTGAAGAGCTGCTCGATGAATGGGCGGGTGCCTTGTCGTAGGAGCGACGACAGGAACACGGCCGCGAGGGCGGCGAGCATGATGTTCCCAAAGGTCGACCCGTGATCCGATTCTGTCAGGCGGGTCTGCTGGGCGGTCTCGCTCGAGGCCAGGAGCAGGTCTGCTGCGTAGCCTAGCCCACAGGCGATGAGCATGACTCCGACAGCAAAGGCCAGGGCAGTTCGCGTGCCGTGCAACTGCCGCAGCATGCCGAAAGTCGTCAGGTTGGTAGCCGGCCCGGTGAGGAGGAAGGCGAGAGCTGCACCGGGCGAAAGTCCCTTCATGATCAGCACCGCGACCAGAGGGGTCGAGCCCGAGGCGCAGACATAGATTGGTAGGCCGAGGGCCGCTGCAATCGGCACGTCGAGGCTAGTCCCGCTCCAGGTGGTCGGATCGATGTGCGGCAGAAGCAGAGCTGAGACGCCCAGGCCTAGCAGGATCCACGCAGCTGTGTGATCCACTGCCGAGCCGAAGCCAAAGCGCAGCGCCCCGAGGATGACTTGACCTGGGCTTCGGCTTTGTTTGGTGGAAGGCGGAGTATCGAGCTCGCCTGCCTTGGTCGATTGAGCCACGGTCTTGCCGAGCAAGAGACCAATCGAGAGAGCCAGGAGGGCGGCGGCGACGATCCTGGTGATCGCTAGCTCAGGCCCCATGAGTTGCCAGGTGAGCAGGATTGCGGCGACTTCCAGTTCCGGGGTGGCGATCAAGAAGGCGAGGGCAGCGGCGCTCGGGGCTCCGCGCACGATGAGCTCGCGGTAGATTGGCACGATCCCGCAGGAACAAATCGGCAGTGGGAGGCCGATGGCCACCCCTCGCACGGCCTGTCCTACCCGTCCACCCTTGGCGATGCGGGAGAGCCAGGAAGAGGGGAGGAGCTGGTCGCTGAAGCCGACCAGGAGATAGGCGAGGAGGAGGGCCGGGGCGCTTTCCCGGGCCAGATCGAGGAAGATCTCGCCAGAGTTTGCCAGGTTTGGGGCGTGGTCGTGAACTATGAAGGCGAGGGCCAGGGCTGCACAGAGGGCACCCAGGGTGGAGGCGAGCTGCCAGCTGGAACGCTTTTCTACCTCAGGGGGCGGAACGTGCGCATGACTCACCACGTGCAGGAGCGAACCGCCGAGGAAGGCTTGGTAGAGGGCAAGGAAGCTGCGTGGCGCTTCCGGGAGGCTTTGCTCGCCGATGGCCCAGCCGAAGATCGTGCCGAGAATGCAGACCAGGGTGGCCATGATGGCCGCGCTGCGTCCGAGGGTGCGCGGGACGATCCACCAGATCCCGATACCCACTGGTAGGCGATGGAGGATGATCGCCCAGGCCAGGAGCTCGTGCTCATGGCCGGCGGCGTCCTCAACGGTGAGACCGATACCGTCAAGGACCGAGTGGGCCGCGAGTCCGGTGAGCGCAAGAATCAGGACGACCCCGAGGACGCCCTTCGTACCGGGGCGGAAGAGCCTGTCCGTGAGGACCGGGGCAAAGAAGCCCACCAGGCCACAGGCCAGGGCCGGCCAGCCACCCTGCCGGATGCTCTCAGGGAGAATATGTAGCAGGACCAGGCCGCCGACAGCGACTAGCACAAAGGCGTCGAGGGCGGTGGCCGTAGAGCGTAGCCGCTTGGCGAGGGCCACGAATACGGGTCCCAGCGCCAGGGCCAGGATGCTCAGCAGAAGGTGGGTCATTCGGCCGAAACGTTTTAGCGGTGAGAACCGGCCTGGGAAGATCAGAGAAGCTGATCGGCGCAAATGAGAGAGCGGACGCTATTCTCCTCTGCATAACCACGCTATGCGATCGCGGTCTCGAACGGCAGACAAGCAGGAACCCACTGGCTCGGTCATGATCCAGGATGATCGGTCGCTAGCGCGATTGATCAGTCGTCTGGAGCGCCAAACCGCCATCGGTCTCGATACGGAGGCGAATCCGCTCTTCGCCTACCAGGAGAGGCTTTGCCTGATTCAGATCAGTGCCGGCAAGCGTGACTACCTGCTCGATCCCTTATCCGGAATCGATCTCACGCTGCTCGCCCCGGTGCTTGCCGATCCTGCTCTGCTGAAGGTCATGCACGGTGCTGAGTACGACATCCTCCTGCTCAAGCGGACCCATCCCTTCGAAATCAGTGGGCTCTTTGACACGATGGTCGCAGCGACCTCTCTGGGTATCCCGTCTCCCGGGCTTGCTGCCATGTTGAAGCAGGTGCTTGGGGTGCAGATCGACAAGAAGTATCAGCGCAGCGACTGGGGTAAGCGTCCGCTAAGCGAGGGTCAACTGGAGTATGCGCGGGGAGATACGCGCTACCTGCTCGAGTTGGCTCAGGAACTGCGTAGCCAGCTGTATGCTGCCGGCTCTCCGCACATGGAAGAGGTGGCCGCCGAGTGCCGCCGAGTGGAGTCCTTGAACCCCGATCAAAGGTCCTTCGATCCCGAAGAGTTCGCCAAGATCAAGGGTGTGCAGAGACTGAATGGGAAGGCATGCAGAGCCCTTCGCGAGCTGAACATCATGCGGCACAAGTTTGCCCGGGAGCGGGATCGCCCGCTCTTCAAGATCCTTGGTAGCGAGATGCTGCTAGGTCTTGCCAAGCAGAGACCGACATCCATGGCTGAGCTCAAGAAGTCGCGGATCCTGTCGACAAAGTTGATCGAGCGATATGGCGATGAGATTGTGGCGACGATCCGAGAGGCGGCCGAACTTCCGGCTATCGATCGAGAGTTTACACCGGATCGCCGGCCAGAAGACTTGCTCACGGAGGACCAGAGGCTGCTCTACGATGCCATTCGTAGATGGCGAAAGGATGCCGCAACTCGTCGTAAGACGGATGCTTCGCTGGTCCTGAACAAGTCGGTCATGTTCAAGCTGAGCAAGCTGCGGTCGCGGCCGAGGACTCTGGAACAGCTCGGCGATTCAGGCCTCTTCGAACCCTGGCGGATCACTGCCTACGGGGAAGAGCTTTTGCAGGTGCTCGAGGCCTGGCGTGAATCCCGACGTGATCGCCCGAAGGGCTCCTGATATTTCTGCTGCCCATAGCAGGGCGAGCTCCAGAAAGCTGGCGTGCTTCCTGATCAAGTCATTCAGCAGGTCTGACGATAGGCGTCTGGGTTCAGGGTCGAGTCGGTTGTTTGCGTAGCGTTTGGAGTTTCACAGTGGAATTCACCATCACCGACCTGCTGCACCGAATGGTCAGAAGTCAGGCATCCGACCTGCATATCAAGGCTGGATCCAAGCCCGGCTTTCGCATCGACGGCAAGATCAAGCTCTTCGAAGAAGACGCAAAGCTTGCTCCGGAAGACACCCGTGCGCTAGCCGGGCAGTTGATGAGTGAGGAGCAGCGAGCGACCTTCGATCAGGAAGGCGACTTGGACTTCTCGCATGCAGTCGCTGGCTTGGCTCGCTTCCGCGTGAATGTTCTGACGCAACGCGGATCGACCGGGATGGTAATCCGGCAGATTGCGGACTCGATTCCGACGATCGATGACCTGAATCTGCCAGATGTCTGCAAGACCTTGGCGCTAAAGCCACGCGGGTTGGTCCTGGTTACCGGCCCAACCGGTTCCGGAAAGTCGACGACGCTTGCGGCGATGATCGACTACATCAACGAGAATGAGCAGGGGCACATTCTCACCATGGAGGACCCGCTCGAGTTCATCCACCCGGACAAGCAGTGCTTTGTGAACCAGCGGCAAATCGGTTCGGACTGCGCCTCCTTCGGGCAGGCTCTCCGGCGCGCTCTGCGGCAGGATCCGGATGTGATCCTCATCGGTGAGATGCGAGATCTCGAGACCATCTCGCTGGCGATTACAGCAGCTGAAACCGGTCACTTGGTCTTTGGCACGCTGCACACCACCAGCGCGATCTCCACTATCGATCGCATCATCGACGTCTTCCCGGCAGACCAGCAGGAGCAGGTGCGTGTGCAGCTCTCCAGCACTCTGCAGGGGGTGATCTCTCAGTGCCTCGTGAGCAAGGAGGGCGGTGGCCGGGCGGCGGCACACGAGATCCTCATCGCCACCGACGGTGTGCGCTCTCTGGTCCGTGAGGGCAAGACTGCACAGATGCTCAACTTCCTCCAGACAGGGTCGAAGCACGGCATGGGCACCCTGGAGCAGTCGCTGGTCAATCTGGTGAATCAGGGTGTGGTCAGCCTGGAGAATGCGGTTGGCAAGGCGAATCGCCCGGACGATGTGGCAAAGAACGCACGCCCGGCGGCCGGCCGAGCTCAGGGGCAGCGGGCACCTCAGGGAAGTGCCTTAGGTGGTCAGTCGACTGCACGCACGAGCGGTGACAGTTTGAGCGACATGTATGCGTCAAAGACGCAGAGCGGAGCGCCGCGGCGCAGCGGACTCTTCAGCAAGAAGTAGCTTTCATCCAGGTATGAGCATGCCCTGGCGGATTTGAAGCTCAGAACGAAGCAGAATCGACAGGAGTCTGTAGACTGATCATCTCTGCGCGTCCGGCGCGGAGATGATCATGAAGACCCCCCTGCCTGCAGTGTTCCTCGTGAGGGACGGCATCCTCAACGAGCGCGTATTCGATGAGACGCGGCAGCGTTTTGTTCCGCCCCAACGCGCCGAGCATCTCAGCCTCTGTCGGCGGGCAGGTTCGTTCCTGCGTGGCCTCAACAATCTTGGCTACCGATGCCTGGTCATTGCGAGTGAGGATGCTGGCATTGGACCACTGACTCCGATTCGTCGAGATCGTATCAACCGCCGCTTGCGGATGGACTTGGATGAGCAGGGTGCCTCGGTACATGGGATCTACCCTTGCCCCTATGACCGCAAGGTATCCACCAAGGTCCTTGCCATGAGCGGGGTGATTCTCGAGGCGGCTGCCACGCACCATATCGAGATGCACCGCTCCTTCTTGGTAGCGAATGATCTCGAGGATGTAGTCGCTGGGCACTCCGCTGGGTTGAATACGATTTGGGTTGCTGACAGCACGGAGCGCGCAGAGGAGGAGTTCACCAAGGCTCCCGATGGGCGTCCGAGTAGCCTGGTTGATGGTCTCGACGAAGCCCTGGCGTTGATTCGCCAGGACTCTCGCTCAACGAGTATCCGTCCTGTTTGAGAGCGGCCAGGTGAGTTCGAATCGCGATCGAATCAGCGCCTTCCTGGAGCAAGGCCGGGAGCTCATCGGAATGATCGACCTTGATCGTGTCGAGAGCTTCGTCGAGATCTTGGTCGATGCCTGGAAGCGCGACAATACGGTCTACCTATGCGGCAATGGTGGCTCAGCGAGCAGCGCTCAGCACATGGCTGCCGATCTCTTCAATTGCACGAAGGTTGAAGGCAAGCCTGGATTCAGGGCTCTGTCCCTCAATGACAACATGCCCCTGGTGTCCGCCCTTACCAACGACGAGGGATGGGATCGGATCTACGTATCCCAACTCGAAACTTGGTGGCAGCCAGGGGACGTCCTCTTGGCTATCTCGGTCCACGGTGGTAGCGGGGAGGATCGAGCTGGTCCCTGGAGCCAAAATCTGGTCAAGGCCTGCCGCTATGCCAACGAGAACGCCGGCAGTTCCTTGGCTCTTGCCGGTTTTGATGGCGGGGTCATGCAAGAAATCTGCGATGTCTGCCTGACCATTCCCGTGGATTCCACGCCACTCACAGAGGGCCTGCACCCTCTGCTACACCATTTGATTACATCGCTCCTGCATTCGCGCATGCAGGAGCTTTGAGTGAGGGCGAGCTGTCGTCGCCGCTTGCTATCCTGCATAATCCGCGCTGAGAGGTAGCGTGCATGATTGTTTCTAGATCACCCTTTCGATTGACACTTGGTGGCGGTGGCACAGACCTGCCGTCGTTCTATGAGCGGCACGGCGGGCTGATCTTCGCCATGGGCATAGACAAGTACATGTATGTGGCCATCAACCCTCCCGTGGTTGATCGCAAGATCCGTGTGAAGTACACGAAGAGTGAGACGGTGAAGCACCCCTCGGATCTTCAGCATGAACTTGCGAGGGAGGCGCTGAAGAAGCACGAGATCTTCTCGCGAATGGAAGTCACCTCCATGGCTGATCTGCCCGCGGGAAGTGGTCTGGGTTCTTCAAGCTGCTATCTGGTCGGGCTTCTGTCCGCGCTGCGCACCTATCGGCGCGACTACTGCTCGCAGAAGGATCTCGCCGAGGAAGCCTGTGATATTGAGCTCAATGTCCTGAAGAACCCGATTGGCAAGCAGGATCAATACATGGCCGCCTTTGGCGGCTTGACGATTCTCGAAATCGACAAGGCGGGGGAAGTCTCATTGCGCACCGCTCGCCAGAACAACTCTTCGATGCCGGATTTCCTCGCCAATACCCATGTGTATTTCACAGGAGTGCAACGCAGCGCCCCCGAGATCCTGAGTGATCAGGACAATGCCATGCGTTCGCAGGGTGGGCCGGCATTCCAGCTTGTGCAGGAGTGTCTCCTCGGCATCAAGGACGTTGGCTATGGAATCATCGAGGCCTTCGAATCGGAGAACTATGATTCGATCGGCAAGCTGATGCACGACCATTGGCAATTCAAGAAGCGCATGTCGCCTCGGATTACCATCCCCGGCATCGATGCTCTCTATGGAGAGGTGCAGAAGCGCTTTGGTGTGCTCGGTGGCAAGGTCTCGGGTGCTGGCGGTGGCGGGTTCTTCGTGGTCTATGCGCCGGACAACCATATTGAGCTGAACAAGTTCATGGAGAGCAACGGTCTGCAGAGACTCAGCTTTGGCCTCGAATTCGAGGGCTGCAAGGTCATCTGCAACTCAGCGCATTCACCCTCGGGCTTGTTTACTCACGAGGCGGCCAGCGAGAGCTGATCTAGTTCGGATCGAACTGCGAAGTTTCCCACCAGCGGATGGTCTCGAGTAGGCCGTCGTCGAGCGCTGTCTTCGCCTGAAATCCGAAGAGCTCACTTGCCCTGCTGGTATCCAGGCATCGCCGTGGCTGGCCATCAGGCTTGCTGCTGTCCCAGCTGATGTCTCCGCCGTACTCGGTCAAGTCACGTATCTTCTCGGCAAGTGCCTTGATGGTGATCTCGTGACCGGTTCCCAAGTTTACGGGTTCGATGCCGGTGTAGCTCTCGGCTGCGAGCATGAGCCCTTCGGCACAATCCTCGACGTAGAGGAATTCGCGGGAAGCCGAACCTGATCCCCAGACTTCGACCTTGGCTAGACCCTGATCTCGGGCATGTACGAACTTCCGTATCAGTGCCGGGATCACATGGCTGCTGTGCAGATCGAAGTTATCCCCCGGTCCATAGAGATTGACCGGCAGCAGGTAGATCCCTGGAAAGCCATACTGCTCGCGATAAGCCTGCAGCATGACCAGTAGAGCCTTCTTGGCTATGCCATAGGGGGCGTTTGTTTCCTCCGGATAGCCCTCCCAAAGCTCTGACTCCTTGAATGGAACTGTGGCGAACTTCGGATAGGCGCAGATCGTGCCGACTTGCAGGAACTTCCGTAGCTTACGTTCACGGGCCTGTTCGATGAGGTGAAGGCCCATGCTCAGGTTGGCGAAGAAGTACCTGCCTGGCTGTTCGCGATTTGCGCCAATACCGCCAACCTCCGCGGCCAGATGCATGACCACATCCGGCTCAGTTTCGTCATAGAGTCGGGCGACGGCCTCTTCGTGGGTGAGGTCGTGCTCTTCACTCCGCGGCACGAGAACCTGTTTTGCCCCGCGCTCCCGGAGCTTTCGGCATACGACTCGTCCGAGAAATCCGGCGCCCCCGGTTACCAGAACCGTTTGCTGGGACCAGTCGAGTGCCCTCACGTAGCGAATCCCTGATCGCGAAGAGCTTTCTCGCGAGAGGCGTCTTCTAGATCAGATTCCACCATGATCTTCACCAGACCCGCGAAGCTCATCTTCGGTTTCCAGTCCAGCTTCTCGCGGGCCTTGCTCGCGTCGCCGAGCAAGAGATCCACCTCGGAAGGGCGGAAATACGCGGCGTCTATCCGGACGTGTTCAGCCGGGTCAAGGTCGACCAGCTTGAAGGTGGCGTCGACAAACTCCTGGACCGAGTGAGTCTCGCCGGTGGCGATCACAAAGTCCTCTGGCTCGTCTTGTTGTAGCATCTTCCACATCGCCTCTACGTAGTCCCCGGCGAAGCCCCAGTCGCGTTTGGCGTCGAGATTGCCCAGGAAGAGGTGCTTTTGCAGGCCCATCTTGATGCGGGCAGCTGCCCGCGTGATCTTGCGCGTCACGAAGGTCTTGCCTCGGCGCGGCGACTCATGGTTGAAGAGGATGCCGTTGCATGCGAAGAGCCCGTATGCTTCGCGATAGTTGATAGTCTGCCAATGCGAGTAGACCTTGGCGCATGCGTAGGGACTGCGCGGGTAGAAGGGTGTGGTCTCAGATTGTGGCGTCTCCAAGACCTTGCCGAACATCTCACTGGAAGAGGCCTGATAAAAGCGTACCGGGTAGTTCAGGCTACGCATGGCCTCGAGCAGACGGAGGGTCCCCAGAGCATCCACATTCACCGTGAAGATCGGATTCTCGAAAGAGACCTTCACGTGGGACTGAGCACCCAGGTTGTAGATCTCATCGGGTTTGATCTCGGCCAGCTTGCTTGCCAGGTTGCCACCGTCCGAGAGATCTCCGTAGTGCAGGAGCAGGTTCGTCCTCTCCTCCCTGGGGTCCCGATAGAGATGATCTATCCTTCCCGTGGCAAAGCTGCTGCTTCGCCTGATCAAGCCGTGGACCTCGTAGCCCTTCTCGAGGAGAAGTTCCGCCAGGTAAGAGCCATCCTGGCCGGTTATGCCGGTGATGAGAGCTTTCTTCATGATCTCCGCTCAGAGCCTAGCTCGTTGGCCATGGGGTCTCCATACGGAGAGTCGAATTGTGTTCCTGGCCTCCGCTCTCCGGCGGCAGGCGCTGTGATCCAGCATCGACTACCTTTTTACAGCTGCAGCAAGGATTTATGGGGCCAGCCTTGTCACTGTGGGGAGGATCTTCGTAGAAGCGACTCCTGCCCCGCGCTGTCTCATCCCTCTCTTCCCTGCATTGAATCGGCTCGCCCTTGCCATAGGCCTCCTCGCATGCCCGATGCTGGCTCAGGATCCGCCTGCCGCCACTGGGTCGGGGGAGCAAGCCCTGAGAAGCTTCGTCCTCGGGCGGATTGCGGTTCAGGATGCTCCTCGTCTGGATGCTGATCTGAGCGACGCATGTTGGGCAGATGCACCGGAGATCGGCGCTCTGCTTCAGGTAGAACCGATTGAAGGTGCGAAACCCGCACACAAGACGGTGGTGAAGGTCCTCTATGACGAGAGCAATCTCTACTTCGGGATCATCTGCTTCGATTCGGAGCCGCAGCACATTCGTGCCACCCAGCGGGCGCGCGACGCACGCATGGATCCTGACGATCGCATCGAGATTGTCTTTGATACCTCAGGCAACAGTACCCAGGGCTACTTCTTCCAGATCAGTGCCGGTGGGGCACGTGGTGACAGTCTTCTCGGTGTGAGTAGCTTCAACAAGGATTGGGATACGATCTGGAACGCGAAGACCAAGCTCACCGATCAGGGTTGGCAGGCCGAGATCGTGATCCCCTTTCGTAGCCTGGCTTTCCCCGAGGATCGGGGTGAGTGGGGGTTCAATCTGCTGCGTAACCGACGCTACACAAATGAAGAGTATCGTTGGACCAACATCAACCAGGGGCGCCGTTTCTCCAGCTTGTACGATCTAGGCTTGATGGAGGGCATCGGCACGGTGAGTAGCGGGGTCGGTCTGGACCTCGTCCCCTACTTTTCGCTCACCAATCGTCGCGAACGCCTGAGCCCTGACGATGATTGGAAGGATGACCCGGATGCCGGTGGTGATCTCTTCTATCGAATCACCCCGTCATTGACCGCTTCGCTGACGCTGTACACCGACTTCGCCGAAACGGAAAACGACGCAAGGCAGATCAACCTGACTCGTTTCCCGCTCTTCTTTCCCGAGAAGCGCGACTTCTTTCTCGAGGACTCTTCCCGCTTCAATTTTGGACAGAGCTCATCTCGCCGCAATGATTTCTTGGCCTTCTTCTCCCGACGCATCGGTCTCGGTCCCGATGGTGATGAAGTGCCGATCATCGTCGGTGGCAAGATCACCGGACAGGAGGGTCCCTGGGGAATCGGTGTCCTCGATGTGCAGACCGACGAGGGCGGCGGCGTCGACAAGGACAAGAACCTGGGGGTGGTTCGCCTGAATCGCTCCCTTGCCGAAGAGACCACCATAGGTTTCATCGGCACTCGCGGCCGACCGGTCGAGAAGGGGATGAACTCTCTCGGTGGGCTCGACTTTTACCACCGCTTCCCCACCTTCATAGGTGACCAGGACCTGCGCATCTGGGCCTACACGGCCTTCACGAGCACTTCGGGATCCGGTGGTGAAGGTGACATCGCGGCCCTCGAGGCACAAGCGCGTGGACGAGAATGGGAGTGGGATCTGGGCGGCAAGTGGGTGACCAAGGAGTTCAATCCTGAGCTGGGTTTCCTGCGCCAGGCAGGTGTCAAGCAGTACCGCACCAACCTCCAGTACAGCCCTCGATTGGACAGCGAGGTCTATCGCAATCTGCAATTCCAGCTCGAGACTCGAACTGCCTTCACCGAGGGCAACCACTTGGATGAGGCCGAGTACGAGTTCTCCCCCTTCGGATTCAGGACTCACGCCGAGGATCGATTCACCGTCGAAGTCGAACGCAGTTTCGATCGCATCACCCAGGACTTCGATGTCTTCGATACCAATACAGTCCCCGCGGATAGCTATTGGATGACCCGCTATTCCAGCAACATCCAGACTTCGGAAGGCCGTCCGGTGAACATCGAGCTCAGAAGTTCGTACGGCGACTTCTTCCAGGGCACGAGTTGGCAGTTCAATAGCGAACTCAAGTGGCGTGTCAGTCCACTTCTGATCCTGGGTGGGAGTTACAACCAGACCATGGCGAGGCTCAGTTCTGCCGAGAGCTTCACTGCACGTGTCGCTGAAGGTAACCTGGACCTCAACTTCAGCCCTGACATGAGTCTCTTCAACCTGATCCAGTACGACAACGAATCGCGATCGCTTGGCTTGCAGAGCCGATTCCGTTGGATTCTGACTCCTGGTTCGAACCTGTTCTTCGTGTTCTCGCACACCTGGGACAAGGGAGCAGATGACCGTTTCAGGCCTGATATCCAGGAGCTGACCGCGAAGATCGACTACACCTTGCGCTTTTGACAGCGGAGGCCTGAGGGGAAGGGCAGTGGCTCACCGCTCCCTGTCACCGGGGACTGGGATGCCCAAGACTGGGAGAGTCTCAATAGGAGGCCAGAAGGCTGCGAAAAACACCGGTCAGAGTCGAGAGCTGCTCAGGATCTGGACAGAGTGCGTCGATCAAGTGGTGGCAACGTACAGGAGAGCCACACCATGAAACTCGCCACCAGCATCGCCGTAGCCCTTTCCGCCTGTGTCGTAATCACCAGCTTGCAAGCCCAGGAGAAGCGCCGCATACCGCGGCAAGAACGCCAGGAGAAGCGACAGGAGAACCGCCAGGAGCGGCAGGAGAACCGCCAAGAGAACCGCAGGGAGCGGCAGGAGAACCGCCAAGAGCGGCGCGGAGATCGAAAGGAGAAGCGGGTGGAACGTCGCGGTGATCGGCAGGATGCCCGACAAGAGCGTCGCGAAGAGCGCGGCGAGAAGCGAGAGGAGTTCCGTGAGGAGCGCTACGCGCGTTGGCAGGATGTGCGGGAGAAGCACCCCGAGTTCGCCAAGAAGGCCAAGGCCAAGATGGATCTGAACCAGGATGGGGAGATCTCGCGGCAGGAGTGGCGCAAGGCCCGTCCGAGGATGATGGTCGGCCTACGCAAGCACTGGCGAGAGAACCAGGATGCGCGACAAGAGCGCCGATCGGATCGTCAGGATGCTCGACAGGAGCGTCGATCGGACCGCCAGGAGAATCGACAGGAGCGCCGCGAAGGCCGCCAGGAGAATCGGCAGGACCGTCGCGAAGGACGCGCTGAGAAGCGTGGCGAACGACGCGAGTTGCGTAAGGATCGGCGTCAACAGCGCCGCAAGCGCTGATTGCCTCTCAGCGCAGGCTGCGAACCAGCTCGGAGAGGAGCGCGACTCCGTAGCCTGTGCCACGGTTCTTGATCCACGAAGGTCCTGCCATGTCCACATGGCACCAGCGGACCTTGCAGTCCTCGATGTGCCAGTAGACGAACTGGGCTGCGCAGCTTGACTGTGCGTTGGATCTACGCAGGACTGAGTTCAGCATGTCGGCTATTGAGCTGGCATACTCTTCCTTGTAGAGCTCGGGCGCGAAGAGCATGGCATGGGCCAAGTCGCCAGAGGCATGACCCGCCGCGACCGTGCTCTTTTCCAGGCGCTCATCGTTGCAGACGATGGCCGAGTGAACGTAGCCAGTGGAGACCATCTGCGCGCCGGTGAGGGTGGCTGCGTCGATGATGGTATCGGCCTTGAGGACACGCGCGGCATAGCTGACACCATCACCCAGGACCAGGCGGCCTTCCGCATCCGTGTTGTTGATCTCAACGGTCTTGCCGGAGTGCATGGTGATGATGTCATCTGGCTTGTAGGCATTCGCTCCGATGGCGTTCTCGGCAAGGCATAGGCAAAGACTGATCGGTCGCTTGATTCCTGAGGCTGCGAGTACGTAGAAGGCACCGAGGGTGGCGGCAGCGCCGCCCATGTCACCCTTCATGGATTCCATGAAGCCGCGCATCTTGATGTGCAGGCCGCCGGTGTCGTAGGTGATGCCCTTGCCGACGAGGGCTACGTGGCCACCCTTGGCTCCGCTCGGGCGGTACTTGGCGATCATCAAGCGCGGCGCCTTCTTGGCAGTGCGTCCGACAGCGTGAATCGCTCCGAGCTTCGCTTTGAGCAAGGCATCACCGCGAATCTCGGAGATGCTCACATTGGGAATGCCACGCAGTAGCTTGCGCGCCTCCCGGACCATGGCCTCAGGGTTCATGTCCGTGGGTGGCGCGTCGACCAGTCGCGCAGCTTCTCGCGTGGCCTTGACCGTATCGCGAATAATCTTGCTTGCCGACTGCGCCTTGCCCTTCTTGTCCACGGCCAGCACCTGGATCTTGGCCTTGCTCTTGTCCCTTGATTTCATGCTGAACAGAGGGATGGCCTTGGCGATCGAGTTTGCCGCCGCCAGATAGTGCGAGCTATCGTCCAAGATCAAGAGCACCCGTGGGTTCGCATGCTTCTCCAAACCTGCTTGGATCACAATGCGGCGGATACTTTCCGCTCGGGCAGCGCAGTTGTGCCGGGAGACCTTCTCCGGGAGCAGGCCGGCATAGAGTTGGCTGGGCTTGCCCTGCGCCAGGCTGCCTACGCAGTTGCCGAGGTCGCCGGAGGTCGTCCCTCCTGCCAGCTTGACCAGCTGTGCTGACAGGCTGCTATCTAGCAATCCTGCCAGTCGAGCTTTGCTGAATGCTGACTTGGGGGCGGCTACCAGGAGGGCATCTGCTCCTCGCAGGAGCCCTTGGACGTTTCCGGCAAAGTTGATCGTGGTCACAGTCTTCTCATCCTCTTTATGGTGGAGGCATGAAACTCGCCCACACGATGATCCGGGTCAAGGACTTGGACGAGTCCTTGGAGTTCTATCTTGGCTTTCTCGGCTTGAATGAGGTCAGGCGAAGTCGAATCGGGGATGAGGCTACGCTCGTCTTTCTCGCCGACGCGGATGCCCAGTACCACATCGAGCTAACCTACAACCACGGCAAGAGCGAATACGAGCTCGGCAACCAATTCGGGCACCTGGCCTTCTTTGTCGCCGATCTCGAAAAGCTGGTGACCGAGGTTGAGGCCCAGGGATGGTGGTACCGTCGGAGCAAGCCGGGGAACCGGAGCAAGTACATCTTCATCAAGGACCCGAACGGCTACGACATCGAGATCCTCGAGAATCGAGAAGCCGGCTAGCGGTGCGGGCGGTAGCCGACGGTCTTGCCCTTCTTGTTGCGGGCAAGAGGTCGCCCCTTCGACTTGAGGTCCATGGCTTCTTTCGGCGCCTTCGCCGGGATGAGGCAGTGTTCACCTGATCCGATCAGATCCTTGCGACCTGAAGTCTCCAGGGCCTCACGCACGGTGAAGTAGTTCTCGGGTTTGAAGAACTGCATCAATGCGCGCTGAACCTTGCGGTCACGTAGCTTCTTCACCGTTTGCACGGGCTGCATGGTGTTGGGATCCAGGCCTGTGTAGTACATGCAGGTGGCTACATCCATCGGTGCCGGAATGAAGTCCTGCACTTGCCGCGGGCGGTAGCCGCGTTTCTTCAGAAACACCGCTAGCTCGATCATGTCCTCGACTGCACTCCCGGGGTGACTGGCGATGAAGTACGGCACCAGATACTGCTCCTTCCCGGCCTTGTCCGATGCCTTGGTGAAGCTCTCGGCAAATCGCTCATAAGAGGCGCAGCTTGGCTTCTTCATCATTTCGAGGACTCGCTCGCTGCTGTGCTCGGGAGCGACCTTGAGATGTCCTCCCACGTGGTGGTGGGCAATCTCCTCGATGTATTCCGGCGACTTCTCAGCCAGGTCCATGCGGATGCCTGAGGCGACCTTGACCGACTTGATTCCAGGAACTCCCCGCGTCGCACGCATGATCCCGATCAAATCACTGTGATCCGTGCCCAGGAGTTTGCAAATGCTCGGATGTACGCAGGATTGCCGCCGGCAGATCTTTTCCACCTCCGGCTTGCTGCAGCGCATCCGGTACATGTTTGCAGTTGGGCCACCTATGTCGCTGACGTGACCCTTGAAGTCCGGATCCTTGGCGAGCTGACGCACTTCCTCCTGAATCGATTTGGGGCTCCTGCTCTGGATGATCCTGCCCTGATGCATGGTGATGGAGCAGAATGTGCAGCCACCGAAGCAGCCACGCATAATGGTGATCGAATCCTTGATCATCTGGTGAGCAGGGATCGGATCTCGATAGCTCGGGTGTGGTCGCCTCGTGTATGGCAGGTCGTAGATTCGATCCATCCCCTCTTCGTCGATGGGAAGTGTGGGCGGATTGATCACGAGCACGCGATCCCCATGTGCCTGGAGAAGGCGACGCCCATTGTGGGGGTTGGTTTCGTGATGAAAGCGGCGAGTCATCTCCGCGAAGGAGCGCTTGCTTTCCTTGATCTCCTCGTGGGAGGGAAGGGTGATTGTCTCGCCCTCGTGCTCGGGCAGAGCTTCGTTGCGACCAAGCAGATAGGTGACGCCGCGAAGATTGCGCAGATCCTTGATGTCTGCACCCGCGTCCAGATGGCGGGCGAATTCGAGGATGGATTGCTCGCCCATGCCGAAGGCGAGGAGATCGGCCTTGCAGGTGGCAAGAATGCTCGGGCGTATGCTCTCCGACCAGTAGTCAAAGTGCGCGAGTCGACGCAAGGATGCCTCGACGCCACCTACGATCACGGGCACATCCGAATAGGCTTCACGGCAGCGTTGGGCGTAGACGTTCGTGGCACGGTCCGGCCGCTTGCCGGCTTCTCCACCTGGCGAATAGGCGTCCTCCGCACGCCTTTTCTTGTTCGCCGTGTAGTGGTTGATCATCGAATCCATGTTGCCGGCGCTCACCGCAAAGAAGAGGCGAGGTTTGCCGAGGCTCTGGAAGGCGGCTGCTGATTGCCAATCAGGTTGGGAAAGAATGGCCACCCGATAGCCATCGGCCTCCAGGACTCGTCCGAGGAGCGCCATGGCGAAGGAAGGGTGGTCGATGTAGGCGTCGCCGGTGACGAAGACCACATCCACTTCATCCCAGCCGCGAGCCGCGAGCTCATCACGGCTCATGGGCAGATGTTGAGGCTTGGGAGAGGGCATGCCCACCAAGGTTTACGCCAGCGCGTTCGTCTCCACCAGGGCCATTGGCAGGACAGCTCAGGGCTCCGCCGGGTTAAATAAAGGCAATCCATCCGGAGATGGATTGCCTGGCGAGAAATAACCCGGCTCCGGTGTGCTGGAGTTCGGGAGAGGAGGTCCCTGTAGAGAGACAGGTCAGTCCATTAGGGAAGGGGCGGTAGCACAGCGATCGAATGCGCTTTCTCAGATTCTCAGCGAAAGCGGTCGAGGACCGGCTTCGGTCAGCCGTCTTGGGCTTGCCCTCAGTCCCGTCCTGCCCAGGTCTCGGAGATCACCTGCATGACCCGAGGCTCCTGCATGTTGAAGTTCCTCGGTTGCCGTCGTTCCCCGGGGAACCACTTCCAAAGGAAGGATCCCACAACCCTCTCCTCGGTTTCGATGCTCTCGAGGGCTGCACGTAAGCAGGCTTCCTGGATTGCTCGGGCCGCTGCACCGTCTTCGCTCTCGTACTCCCATGGTCGGACCGGCGCCAGGCTGCTGCGATTGTAGCCGAGCTCGGTGAATACGATGTTGCGATTGAAGCGCTCTCCATACTTGCGAAGCTTGGACATCCTGGAGTCCCAGGCCTGCCGCAGAGTGTCAGCATCGCTGGTCGGCGCATCGGTCAGAGGGAAGTAGGCCTGAATTCCGACCACATCAAGGGCATCCCAGAAGGGCACTCGCTCAAAGTCGGTCCAGTTTGCGGCGTAGGTCAGAGGGCCGTCGTTGACCGCGCGAATCTTGGTGATGATTCTGCGCCAGTCCGTCTCGTAGCCGATGGTCTTGTCCAGCTCTGTGCCGACCACGAATGCATCCGCTTCCTTGCAGGCTCGCGCCAATTTCACGATCCACTCTGCATAGCTCGAGAAGAAGCGGCGGTAGGACTGGCTCGAGTCAAAGTCGATCTCTCCGCGCCAGGAGAAGCGGGTGCCCCAGTAGGCGAGATGCGGCTTGATCAGGATCTTCAACCCCAGGGCATGAGCCTCACGGATGGGCCGCAGGAGATACTGGGGAGGGTTCTCTGGATCGAGCTCGGACCAGGAGTGGACCATGCCTTCCGGCAGTCCGCTGCGACCATTCCCGTCGCTGATGCTTGCGTAGGGATGGATGGTGACCCAGTTCGCACCCAGGGCCTTGATCTGTCGCATGCTCTCGACGGTGGCGTCGGAAGCCCAGTCACGACCGCCTCCCGGTGTCGAGATGGTCATGCCGCGAACCTGCCTGGCGGGATCATCCTGTGCATCCTGTGCCGCTGAGACCTGGCATAGGAGAATGGGCAGTAGGTAGGCGAGGTAACTCATCTTCTAGGCGAGAGCCTAAGGCCATTGATCTCGCGCGGCGAGGCCCGCTCAGCGCGAGACCGGGATCTCCAGGCGCAGAGGCATTTGGTTTCTGGCCGCGGGCTCGGCTGGGTCGATCGAGCTGTAGAAGTTGATGGCCATGCGCATGGGGCCCGCTGCCGGGATCCCGTTCGAAGCGAGGAAGTCCTCCAGCATCTGCCTGCCAAGTCGGAGCCGCTCAGAGAACTCGCCCTCGGGAGCGTAGACGACGGCGACGGTTTCCACTCCCAGGTCGCGAACCTCCATGCCCTCTGCCGCGGTGACCGCTTGCCCCGCCTTACCTCGAGCCGCTTTGTAGGGGACGGCCATGCGCTCTTGACCCTGCTCGAGGAAGAAGAGTGGGTCGCCAGCGTTTGACTGCCCGGCGGCCGCCAGCATTCTGCCGATGCTGTTGCAGTTCTTACGACGAAGTCCCCAGTCCTCAGGGTCTTCAATTAGCAGTAGCTTCCGTGCACTGATCTCCTGGAACTCCGGCTGCAGAGGCTTGCTCGTTCGACCAAGAACCAGCTGTGTTCCGTCGCCACTTCGTTCCGAGGGGATCGCGAAGAGATCGGCGCGAAAGTTCTGCCCGGCACTCATGACCTTGACCTGAAAGGTTCCTAGGGGTGCAAGATCGGCCTTGGTCGGAATTCTGGTCTTGCCAGTCGTGCTTGCGAGGAAGGTCACGCTTCCGCCTGGACCTTGCAGGCGAGTCGGCTCGTAGAGGTCGGCCTGGTACTCGAGTCGCCAAGTTCCACCTGACTCGCTGCGCTTGACCAAGCTGCCAGTCTCGGCCTTTTCCCAGCCTTCAGGACTGGAGAGGGGTTGGAGGTACAGCAGCCCGATCAGGTTGCGTAGCAGGATCAGATTCTCGAGTTCGCTCCCACTCGCTTGCTTCGCGTCTTCGTTTCCTTGCCAGACCCAGGCTTTGTCCTCGCGAACCAGTGACTGCTTGCCCTGGGGTCCGCTGATCCGCAGCTTGTCTGGGGCTGCGTAGCTGAGAAGGTCTGCGAATCCGGATTCATTGGTCAGTTGCAGGCTGCTCTTCCCTAGCTGACCTCGTCTGGGACCGTGACAGTGGGCCAAGATCTTCTCGATGATCTCCTGTGCCGACTCCTCTCTGCCAACAGGATCCTGGTCCCTTGCTGCTGCACTTTCGTCACTGCAGGCTTGCAGGCCTGACAAGACCAGGGCCAAGAGAATCGCCGAGCGATTCAGGAGCCGCGCTCGAATAGTTCGCGCCACGCCTTCACGTCGTATCCGCGGTCGTTGCCGCCGGCAAGCGCCTGCAGGGCCTTACGGGCGGCAAGACGCACATTGGCGTTCTGCTCAGATGGTTCGATGAGGATATACAGAGCCTCTACTACCGATGGATCCTGCAGCCGCCCGAGGGCGATAGCAGCACACATCCGGACCAGGGGGGTCGGATGCGCGGTATACCTCGCCACTTCTGGCACCAGGTCTCCGTTCTTGCTCAGGCCTGCGCCGCGGAGAGCAGAGATCAGGATTCCATCGAGGCTGTCGTCGTCGATTGGGCTTTCCAGCACTCGTGCCCAAACCATCTGGATGGGCTTCGAGTCCACAACCTTGGTTTCCATTTGGAGTAGGGACCATGCGGCGCTGCTTCGGACCGTGGCTGAAAAACCCTCGTTGTCCATGACCCGGGCGATCACTTCCGGCGGCGTTCGCTGGTCACCGAGGATTGCCAGGCCAAGCACCGCATTGCAGGCGATGTTCTCGTTCTTACTCGCCGCACCATTGAGGAGTGGATCGAGAGCCTCGGCTCGGTTGCTGAACCCGAGGGCGGCCATGGCGATCTGCTGATTTCGCGGCAGGCTACCGACTGCAATCTGCATCTGATTCGCCAATTGCCTCGACACTCCCGCGGCGACCGGATCGATCTCGCCTTGTTGCATGCCATCAGCGAGAGCGATCAGCTGATCGAAGTTCTTCCCCACCTTTTCGCGGATAAACCTTTCCAGGCTATCGCTGAGTCGATCCGCGCGGAGAAAGCCGGAGTTCATGGTGGCGCTGAAGTACTGGTCGAGACTCTTGTCCAGATCCAGGAGGACGCGATCAAAGTCCTCTTGGCGCTTGCGCAGCTCCTCTGCCTTGGCTTCCTGCGTACGGAAACGATCCGCCGCATTTGGGTCATAGACCGGGTCTGGAGCACTGCCGCATGCGCTGAGCAGGGCGAGGGAGGCGAGGGGCAGGTAATAGAACCTCATGAAGTGCCTTGGAGGGGTTGGCGTCGGGATCCTTCCCTGAATTTGCGGGAATCAAGCATAGCGGAAGGTTGTAATCCTCGCTCATGGCAGCCTTGTGCAAGGTCTCGAGAAAGGTTTGCAGGGTCGGCTGATGTGAACCTCGACGAATTTCTGATCTCGGACTTTGAGCAGATCCAGGTGCTTCGTGATGAGGCCCATTCCGTGCTGGCCTTTATCGCCATCCATGATACTCGTCTGGGCCCCGCCTTTGGTGGTATCCGGAGATGGACCTACCGATCCCCGGTGGAAGGGCTCGAGGACGCCTTGCGCCTAGCCCGGGCGATGACTCTCAAGTGCGCAGTCTCCGGGGTGCCTGGTGGCGGGGGCAAGGCTGTCATCGTCGATGATCCTGCCATGGACCGGGAGGCGGCCTACCGGCTGCTTGGGAAGCATGTCCAGCAAATGGGCGGTCGTTACTACACCGGCCCCGACGTGGGCACTGAGGGCTCGGATCTGGAGACGGTCGGCGAGGAGACTCAATACGTGGCCCGAGCTTCGGGCGGGGCTCTCGCCGAAGTGACCGCCCTCGGTGTCTTCGCCGGGATCGAGGAGGTCGCCAGGCAGCTCGGCCACTCGAAGCTCGATGAGGTTCACGTGGCGATTCAGGGGCTCGGTGGCGTCGGCATGCAAATCGCCAGGCTCCTGGCAGAGGCGGGGGCGAAGCTGAGCATCACCGATGTGCAGTGGGATCTGGCAGAAAAGGCTGCCAAGGACCTTTCCGCCAGCTTGGTCGAGCCGGGGGAGATCCTCTCTGTCGAAGCGGACGTATTTGCGCCCTGTGCCCTGGGCGGTGTGATCCATGACCTCAGCTTGCAGACCATGCGGGCGAAGGCCATTGCCGGGTCAGCCAACAACGTGCTGGCAAGCCCTGAGCACGGCATCGAACTCTTTCGCAGGGGCATCCTTTATGCCCCGGATTTCGTGATCAACTCCGGTGGCTTGATTCACGGTGCGCTCACCCATCTCGATGGTTCTCCTCCGCCGGAGACACGGATCCGGCACATAGGCCAGATGCTCAAGGAGATCTTTGAGCTGGCAAAGAAAGCGGGTCGCTCGCCAGAGCAGATTGCCGGCGATTCGGCCCTCGAGCGCCTTCATGAAAAACCGGCGATACCCTTCATGCCATGACAGAGTCCGAGAGCGAAGAGTTGGTGATCAGGCATGGCCTGCGCGTGCGCTATGGAGAGACTGATCAGATGGCTGTGGCGCACCATGGTAGCTACGTCGAATGGATTGAAGAGGCTCGAACCGAGTGGCTACGCGCACGTGGCCTGAGCTACAAGGAGCTCGAAGCGAGTGGTCTGCGCATGCCGGTGGTGGCCATGAACATCAGCTACAAGAGTCCAGTGGGCTATGACGACAAGGTTCAGATCGAAACCACAGTGAATCGCCGCAGTCGAGCTTCCATCTGCTTCGCCTATCGATTGACCACCGAAGCCGAGGGTCGCTTGGTGGCGGAGGCGGAGACTGTGCTCGCTTGCGTGGATCGAGAGGGCAAGGTCCGGCGTCTTCCGGAAGGGATCTAGGCTCGCCCGCTATCCCCCGACGCGGCCGACTCCTGCGTTGCTGGAGACGATCCCGAGGCCATTGACTCCCGGACTCAGCACGAGGAATTGATTGTGAAAGCGCAGTCCGGAAAGGGAGGGGTTGTTGGGAATCCGGTACTCCACCTTGGCTTGACCATCCAGGCCCACCCAAACCGGCAAGAACACATCCGCGCTGTTGTAGAGGATGCAACCCGGGGCGCCGCTGCCATCGAGTGAGAGGGGCAGAGCCTGACCTCCCAAGATCTGGTCGTCGAAGCCATGAATCAAAGCGGCAGCGCTTCCTGGCATGGCATTGCGGAGAACAACGGACATGGTCTCACCCAGTTGAGGCAGGCTGTCGACGAACAAGCTTGGCTCAGCGTTGCTGAGCTCTCCGGTCATCAGACTGATCACCGGTGCGATGGCGTCCTTGCTGCCAGATTCAGCCTCGGGATTGCCCAGACTGAGAACGCGACCGAAGAGGTCGTAGTTCTCCTCAGCGTCGAACCACAGTTCGAGAGGCTGTGAGTTTGCGGAATGGGAGAAGACTTGAATATCGAGTAGGAGATGACGACTTGCACTGGTGCGAGTGACGAATGGCGTCTCCAGGGGGATCACCAGATCGAACTGATCTTCCCCCTGGGGCAGTCCATGGATGCCCGTGAACTGCACTAGCCTTCTGCTTAGAACTGTGGTCAATGGTCCGGCAGGCCCGTCCAAGTTTGAGTCGCGTTGCGGATTGGCATCGAATTCCTTGCTCAATCCAGCCGGATGAACCGCGGTGTGGCCCATGCGTATGGCGATCTCGATCGCATAGTTGGGAGCGCAAACGCTGCGCTCGTCACGGCGGAAGGCGATCTTGGTTACGCGCAGGTTCTCGGGCACCTGACTGCTGTGATAGACCACCTGCATCCGGTTCGGTTCTTGCGCGAAGGGAAGGTTCGTCCGCGAGTTGCCAAATCTCTGACTCGAGGCATCCGGTAGCACCACACCGTCACTGGGGTTCTCCGCAACTCCGGCGCAGGCCGTTCCCTGCAGCTCATAGCTGCCCGCCTGTCGAGCGCCACCGCGTTCGCTGGCGACTGCGAGTGACCAGGTGACCAGCTGGGCGAGCTGACCCCTGCCCAGGATCTCGAGCCGGTAGGGACCGCTGTGCCTCGCTCTGAAGACCACGCGTTCGTACAGATTGCGTGGCGAATCGGACATAGCCAGGACACGACCATCGGAATCGATGACTCGAAGATCCAGATTGTCCCATGCCATGCTGCTGGTGTCATAGCGGGGCCAGACCAGGGTCGCCGAATAGAGCTCGCCTTCGGTCACGTCGAGGCTTCTAGTCGCCAGTGGTTCATGGCCTTGCAGGCTGCCCCGCAGCATGTCTCCGGAGGTGACCGAGTCGACTGCGAAATCCGTGCGCAGCAGGCCGAGCCCGTAGGAGTTGCGGTTGTAGAAGGGATTGATCGAATCCATCGCCTTGACGCTGTTCAAGATGATGGCCTTGGTGTCGAAGGCGCTCAGGCCAGGATCCAGGCTCCGAATCAAGACTGCGGTGCCAGCGACGGCGGGGGCTGCAAAGCTCGTCCCGCTGAGAGCTTCGCTGGAGCTCTCGGCGTCGTCCGGTACCGGTGCCACCACGTCCCTGCCAATGGCGCTGATGTCCGGCCAGAAGCGCTCGGCATCGCCGGCCAGGGGGCCACGCGAACTGAAGGAGCTCACCTCGTGGCTGTCTGGGTCGGCCGAAGCGACCGCGATGCCATTGGCGTTGGAGTGAGATTCGAAGGTCTGGAGTGGGTTGCCGCCACCGTTGCCCGCAGAGGTGACGATCAGAATGTCCCGGGTCAACGCGAGCTGGTCCATGCTCTGCTCCAGGATATGGAGTGGCGATGGCTCCCCGGGGAAGCTGATGTTGAGCACCTTGATGTTCAACTGCCCCGCATTTCGGAACAGGTGGTCGATGGCTGCGGCCAGGTCTTGCCAGCGGGCGTTGGCTTCGCTGCCGCTGGTTAGCTTGTAGCTGACAATGGCAGCGCCCGGCGCGAATCCGTTGTCGGGCAATTGGGGATTGAGGCCAAGGTCGCGTGCGGCAGCGATACCCGTCACCGCGGTGCCGTGACCGAGCAGGTCCTCCAGGTCTCCCGGGTGGTTGACGTTGAAAGCTGCAAGTACGCGGCTATTGCCTTGGTCGTCCAGAAAGGCCGGATGAACATTGCCCTGGCCATCGCTGTCCAGATCCAAGCCTGTGTCCAAGAAAGCGATCACCGTGCCTTCGCCGCTGACGCCAAGATCCTCATGCACGTAGCGTGCATTGTGGTTGGCTTCGTTGGTGATCCTGTGCAGGAGGGGGCGACCTTCGCGAAGGCTCGATAGTTCTGCGACGAGCTCGAGTTCGTGCAGAGCTTCGAATCTCGACTCAGGAATCTCGACTGCGGTTGCTCCGAGGAAGGGATACTCGTCGGTGACGGTTCCGGACAGACTCAGTAAATCCCTGCGAAGCCTGCGCATCCTGGAACGGAAGACGCCATCGAGCTCCGCGAGGATCTGTTCTTCGCCTTGCCGGTCTTCAGTCGCGGCTAGCTTGGCCAGGAGACCATCACGTTCTGGGATGGCGAGGGAGGCGAGCACCTGCACACGCGGGCCCTCGAATTGCGGCCCTGATTCTGAGTGGACGCTCAGCAGGGTGGCGCTAAGAATAATGAGAGTGCTGGCAAGAGCCCGGTTTCGCACGGCCCGCCCAATTTATCCGCCTTGGCCGTCCCTGGATATGGCACCTGAAATCGCTTTCTGGGCTTATGCGCCCAGCCGCAGGCCATCTGCGCTTGCCCTCAAATGGGCCTCTAGCCCCGGAGCCAGGGGAGCTTGCGGCCCCTTCCGGGCAGGCTGGCTGAATTCGTCCGCGGGGCAGCTGAAGGACTGGCCCAGAAGACGCTAATCTAGAGCCAGCCAGGACTTCCCAACATCCGGTGGACCGCTTGGGGAGTTGCCTCGGCCAATCGGCCCAAGACCCCAGTTCTCGACCAGTATGACCCTGACCCCGGAAGTCGCCTTCGAGCGATACCGCGAGCGCCTCCTCTCTCTCATCTACCTACGGATGGGTATGGACCTGCGTGTCCGCATGGATCCAGAGGATGTCTTGCAGGAGGTCGCCATCGAGGCCATCAACTCCTGGCATACCCTGGAGGATGAGAACAATGTCGGTGCATGGTTGGTGGTGCTAGCCCGTCGCAAAGTGGCGCGCATTTTGCGCGACCAGATCGGAGTGGCGGCCCGTGACCCCCGTCGTGAGCGAGCCATCAAGACGGATATCCCCATCGCCGATCGAAAGACCGGCCCGGTGACCACCGCTGATCGCAAAGATCGCTTGGTTCTTCTCGAACAAGCACTCACCCGTCTCTCGCCAACTCACCGTGAAGTGATCATCCTGAGTCGCATCGAAGACCTGCCAGCCAAAGAGATTGGTGAGCGTCTCGGGCGTAGTGAGAATGCAGTGCATCTCTTGTTGGGACGTGCTTTGAAGCGACTGGCACAGGAGCTCAAGCTGTGACCGAGTCCCACGAGGATTCCCCGCCTTCAACCGCTGATTCGCGGATGGCGGACTTGCTCGCCGAGAGCGGCGAGACCCGGCTCTCGGATGTACGCAAAGAACTGCGCAAAGAGTCCAGCGGCGAATCGGACGACCTCCTGTCGAGGATGAATGCCCTCGACTACTTGGACTCGGTAGTCGGTCAGGTGAGCAGCGATATACCGCAGCGCCTCGGCGAGTACCGCATCACCGGGCTCTTGGGTCGCGGTGGGATGGGGACCGTCTTCGAGGCCTTCCAGGAGTCTCTGGAACGCGAGGTTGCTCTGAAGATCCTGGCGCCGACCATGACTGCGGACCCGGGGATGCGCCGCCGTTTTCGGACGGAAGCCAGGGCCAACGCGGCTTTGCACCATCAGCACATTGTGCCGGTGTACGGCTTTGGCGAAGCGAGCGGCTTCCTCTACTTCACTATGGAGCGGGTCGACGGAGTCAGTTTGGACAAGCATGTCTCCGCGGCTCGGCACCGGGGGGCAGTGGCCATGGCTCCTCTGGATGCCGCCCGACGCTTTGCTGGGGTGGCAGATGCTCTCGGGCATGCCCACAAGCGCGGCGTCTATCACCGAGATATCAAGCCGGGGAATATCCTTGTTCACCCAGACGGTGAGTTGGCTCTCGCCGACTTCGGGTTGTCCAAGATGATTGGCGATGCATCGGTCAGTGTCTCGCGGGCGGGCTTCCTCGGGACCTTGCACTACGCCTCGCCTGAGCAGGCGAAGGGTGAGTCGGCGGGGCCTTCGAGCGATCTCTACAGCCTGGGAGTGACCATGTTCGAGGTCATGACTGGCCATCTCCCTCTCGCCGGCAAGACTACCGAAGCCATCTTGCAGTCGCTTCTGCATGGCACGCCCCGGCGTCTTCGCGAGTTCTTGCCGAAAGTTGGCAAGGATCTCGATGCCGTCATGCGCAAGCTTCTGCACAAGGATCCCTCGGAGCGCTATGCGGATGGCGAGGCCTTGGCCAGAGATCTCATTCGCGTTGCGGATGGTGATCCCGTGCGCATTCGTCGGCAGTCGATCTTCGTATTGGCCTGGCGGCAGGTAAGGAAGCATCCAGCGCTCAGCTCTGCAGTGCTGGTAGCGGCGGTCCTCTTCTTGGTAAGCCTCGGTCTCTGGCGGACAAATGATCAGCAGCGCACGACGACGCGTTATCAGAATCTGATCGCGGAGGCCATGTCCGTGGCAGAAGGTGAAGTGGGAAGCGCCGCTGGACCGGATCGATTGCTCGAGTCTCTCACCGGACTCGCTGTGCGCGAAAGCCCAGCGGCATCTCGGGTGCTTGGGCTCTTGGAGGATGCGGCCAGGCAGAGGCCCGATGATCCACAGCCGGATAGCCTACGCATGAGCTATCTCAGCGATCCCCTGCCAAGGGCGACCATGGATCTTCTGCGTGGCCGGGGCAATGACGCGCTGATTCTCCTCGATCAGGCCATCTCCAATCTCGAGGCTCGTTCCGGCTTCGCCGGTCGCGAAGAGGTCACCTGGTTGGAGCTCTACCGCCTATATGTTGCCAGAGCTGTTGCGAAGCTGAGCGTCACCGTCTCTCAGCCTGATGATGCCAGCAAGGATTTGATCCGAGCCTCTTTGGTGCGGCCTGGTGCCTACTTTCCACGCATGCTCGGCGCCTTCCTCGATTGGAAGGCGGAGGAGGGTGCTGCCGCCTTATTGAGTCAGGTGGATACTCTCATCGCCGAAGCTCCAAGCGGAGCTCAGGATGCGGTGGGTGCCATGCTGCTCGCTTTTTCGGGGCTGAGTCGGCCAATCGGTGCGGGCATCATGCCTTTCGAGCTGAGCTACGGTCAGCGGCGGCAGTTCTATGCGCGCGCTACAGCATTGCTTGGCGATCAGTGGACCAGCCTGGAGGACCACGAACGCCAGCAGCAGGCTGGACCGATCGAGGCCTCCCTGGTGGCGAACGCAGCCGGTGCGCTCAGCAATCTCAGCGATCGGCCGGCGGCCAATGCCTACCTGCAGAAGGGGCAAGCGGAGCTGGATGCCCTCGCACCCAGCTCGGTCTTGCACTCCTGGCGCCTGGTTTTCGCCCTTCTCAATAGCTCGAAGAGTGTTCCGGAGTTGCCCTCCGGCGTGGCCATGCCCCTGTCCATGCAGATGCGCGCTTGGAACTCGCTGCTCGATCTGGATCCACCGCCAAGTCTGCTCAGGCGATTGGGCTCGAGTCTGGAAGAGCTCCTCGCCCGTGCCGGCAATGACCCCATCGCTCTGGAGATCAAGGCCAAGCTCGAGCTGCGCATCAGCGAGCCAGCGATTGCGCTGCAGGCAGCCGAAGAATGGGTACAGGCCGAGGCTGACAACCCATCTGCCTACCTTTGTCGCTTCCGTTGTCACCTCAGGCTTTGGAATCTACCCGGGGCCCAGGAGGATGCAGTGTTGGCGTTTCAGTACGCCGTAGATCCAGATCGGATGCGACGCCGGGTCTCATCATTGATGAGCGTGGCTCTGGATACTCAAGCTGGTCAGAAGAAAAGAGCGGATTGGGAGACCTTCCACCGCGAATTCAGCGAGGATCTCGACTGAGTCATGCGTATTGCGGTCATCGTTCTGATTCTTGTCGTTATCGCTGGGCTTGTCTGGGCCGGCGCCGAGACCTGGAGCCGAGGCTCTGAGGGTAGCGACCTGTCTGGCAGCAAGAATGCTGCAGTTCCGGATGACAGGGGAGCAGCTCAGGCAGTGGCCGAGGATTCTGTCTCCCCTGAGCCTGGTGCCGAGTCACCTGCTCTGCCGCCAGTGCGAGGTCGCGTCCTCGGTCCTGATGGTCAGCCGGTGGTCGGTGCGCGAGTCTCGCTGATTCGCCTCCTCTCTGCCTGGCCCGAGATGAGGAACGAGGCTGTGGAAACGGAGGTCTACAGCGATGCAGAGGGGAAGTTTCTCTTTCAGACGTCCCGTGGCGACGACCTGATGATTGACGTCTTTCATCCGGATCTAGCCCGCAAGCGGGTGCCTGCGGCGAAGGCCGTGCCCTCTCTGACGATCTCGCTGGAGTATGGCTTCGAGGTCAAGGGGAAGGTGGGGCACAACGACCGCTCGGTGGTTGTCTCTCTCGAGCCTCGTTCCGGTGGATTCAGCCGAGCCGTGAATACGACTTTGGATGCCCGTGGATTCTTTGCATTCAAGAACGTGCCTGCGGGCCTTGCTCGAGTCAGCGTCCGTCACCCTCAACTGCCGATGACTTCCCTGCCCTCGGTGACCGTGGGGAGTGAGGAGAGCTTGAGCATCGGCCTCTCAAGATCCGTGGGGAACCTTGTGCTTGGCGTGGTGCATGCGGCGAGTGCACCGGAGGAGCCCGTGGAGAACGCCGAGGTGCGCATCTATCAGAGCACCGCCTGGGACAGTGGGCTGCTCGAGCCGATCATTACGCACACCGGTTCAGAGGGAACCTTTCGCTTGCGCGGGCTCAGCGGAGGAAACCTGCGGATGGAAGTCCGTCACCCGGAGTATTCCACTGCCTTGCGTATTCTGCGGCGCGGGCAGCGCGAACGTTTGAGTTTCGAGCTTCTACCCAAGTCGCGCGTCCACGGACGCCTGCGGGGAGCGGATCTCAGCGGTGCTCGTCTCAGCCTGGTGTCGAGCGCAGGTGAGATTGGTTGGGCACAAGTAAGTGACTCGGGCAGCTTCGAGTTTCCCGAGCTTGTTTCCAGTGGGCGAGCAGTTCTCGAGATCGAGGATGGAGCCTGGGCCTTCGCCGAATCCTCTTCTCGCTATCTGGACTTCACCGTGCGCGAGGATGGGGACACGGATTTGGACAGGGCAGTGACCAGTCCATCGGTTCTCAGCGGGCGGGTGGTCGACGCGGCAGGCAATCCCCTGGTGGGGGTCATGGTCTCTACTCCACGCCGGCGGGTCATTTTTGGCAGCCCGGAGCGACTGGTCACGATTACGGACGAGGATGGCCGCTATGCATTCCGCGGACTCGTCGTTGGCACCATCGAAGTGTTCATGGGCAATGTGGAATTGCTCTTCGAGCACGACGACTATGCCACCAAGTATGTGGCGGTGACCGGCGCATCGGACCAGGGCGAGGTGGTTCTGGTGCGTCCGGGCGTGATTGAGGGGCAGGTAACGAGAGGTGGCGAACCCCTGCCCGGGGCGCTGGTCTTTGCTGGAAAGGGCAATCGCAATCAGACCACTGTGGTCAGTGGCCCGGACGGCCGCTATCGCCTCGGCTCTCTGCCTCCCGGGAGCTACCGGGTTAAGGTTCGCTATTCGACCCTCTCCCTGCAGGTTGCCGATGAGCTGGCAGAGGTTCGCAGTGGCGAAGTTAGCGGGCCCATCGATCTCGACTTTCCCAAGGGGGAGATGGTCAAGGGTAGGGTCTTGGATCCCGCCGGCATTCCGGTATCTGAGGCTTCGGTGTTGGCGATCGGCGACTTTGATGCGCGCATTATCACCCGCACGGATCAATCCGGTTCCTTCTTATTGGAGGTGCCCGCGGACGCGGAGGAGCTCGAAATCGTCTCTCCCGATCTTCAGGTCGTGGTGCGCGAAGAGATCTATAAGCGCAGTGGCGAGAAGGTGCATGAGCAGGAAGTGATTCGGTTGCCAATGGTGCCGAGGGCCAGTCTCCGCGTTCGGGTGCTCGGCTTGCCTGCCCGCCGCCCGATCACCTCCGGAGTTCTCAGGATCGAACCACTGGATGCAGCTGAGAGCTGGAATGAGAACACGCGAAGGCAGCGCAGAGTCCCCGCGCGATGGGTGCAGATGCCGAACGGGGAACTGCAATTGGATGACTTCCCCGCGGGAAGATCCCGCCTGATCCTGCAGTGCCCCGGTTATAGCCCCATCGTGCAGGAAGTCGATCTCAGGAGGAATGAGGTCAGGGATCTCGAGACTGTCGCCGTGGAGCCCGGAGCGCGCATTCGCGGAGTGGTCACCAATTCAGCTGGGGTGCCGGTTGCTGGCGCAGTCGCCCACCTCGGCGAGGAACTCGATCTCTTCGAGTTCGACGCGCGAATGGCATTTCGTAGCGATAGCAGTGGCGAGTTCGAGATCAGCGGCGTGACTCCCCTGGGCAAGCGCCTGGTTATCTATGCGGAGGGCTATGCGACGCGAGTCATCGATCTCGAGTATCCAAAGGATCTGATGCGCTCCGAGCCCATGTCGGTCGTTCTGCAGCCGGCGACGTCAATCGTGGTGCATGTGAAGAATCCCGAGGGAAGGGTGCAAAGCTCTGGTTGGATCGTGCTGCTGCGCGACGGAGTACGCCTCGACATCGAGGTGCCCGACGAAGATGGTGTCGTGTCCTTCCTTGCCCGGGGAGCCGGCATCTACCAGGTTTCCATGCTCGGCAAGGAAACCGAGGGCAAGGTGGTTGTTGTCACCGACGATTCACACGAGCTTCATGTGGATCTCCTGGTAGGAAGCAATTGAGTCCGAAGAAGAGGTGATGAGGTTCTTCCTTTTTTGGATCTCGACGCTTCTAGGAGGAGCTGTGACCTGGGCAGGGCTGCTGGCAGTGGTCGACCGCAGCGAGGTGGAGCCTGCGCCGGTGGCTTTGAGCATGGTCGACGCACTGGATCTGCTCAGGACCTCCATGGGCAGTGGAAGCGCGGATTATCGGATCCTCTTCCTTGGCGATTCGACGACTGTCGAGTTTCCTGCAGCCGTAGAGAAGGGTCTGAATCAGGATCAGGAGCAGCGCATCCAAGTCGCGGCCTTCACGATTCCTGGGCAAACCCCCTTTGATCAGTACTTCCTCTCGCGCCCTCTGATCGAGACCGAACCTGATGCGGTGATCGTCTCGGTCAACCTGGCCGCTTTCTCCCGCATGTTCGCCGCGAGCTTCGGCAAGATTGAGCTGATCGGAATGCTGGGCCTTTCCCGGTTCTTCGAGGCGGCATCTCTACCTCTGCACTGGCTGAACGCCACCTTGGATCAAGTGGTTTTGTCCATGCTGATCGCCGAGTCGGGTGGAATGGAAATTTGGCGAGACTTGCGAATGGCGCAGGCTCAGATGGGCAAGCTGCCGAATGTATTCGAGGGTTGGTTTCGGAAGCTTCGCGCTCTGCCCGGGGAGGAATACTCCGAGGCTATGGGGCTCAACGATGACCCGGATTCGATCACTACCCGAGGCCGGAACAGATTGTCCACTGCGGCAAGTATTCGTGTCTATGGCGACGCCCTAGACGGCTTGCCGGTGGATCACCCGGTTCTGACTCTCTACGGTCGCCTGCTCGATAGTTTCGCTGCGGCCGGCATCCCTGTGCTCCTGTACATCGTTCCCAGCGACATCGAGTATCTGCGCGAGTTGAAGTTGGTAGACGATGCCTTGCTCGATCTCTCGATCAGGAGAATCGAGGCGATGGCCGCTGAGCATGGTGCCCTCTTTCTGGATCTGCACGAGCTCCTCCCCGACGAGTTCTTTGTGGATGCGGGGGGGCACTTCAAAGCTGTTGGCGACAGGGACCCAACAGAGATGGTGCTGCGTGAGATGCTCCCACGAGTGCGTGATCTGGTCGAAGGGCGCTGATGCTGTTCAACAGCCTGCAGTTCGTTCTCTTCTTCCTTGCGGTGCTCGGCGTCTACAAGGCGCTCCCGCTGGCGGCGCGTGGGCAGTTCTTGTTGGCAAGCAGCCTCTTCTTTTACCTGCTGTGGATCCCTGCCTACATCTTGCTGCTGCTTCTGCAGATTGGCGTCAACTACTTCCTGCTGCGCAAGATGGTCGCGGCCCGCAGGCCGAAGTTCTACCTCATAGCCAGCCTGGTCTGCTCGCTTTCAGCGCTGGCAGTCTTCAAGTACGCAGCCTTCTTTGCTGAGAGCCTGGCGCCCATATGGGGCTTGATCGCTGCCGAAGAACTGGGCATACCCGAATTCCTTCTGCCTCTGGCGATCTCCTTCTACAGCTTTCAGATGATCGCTCTGACGGTTGATACTTATCGAGGAGATATCGAGCCGCCGCAGAGCCTGTCGCGCTACGCCCTCTTCATCGCGTTCTTTCCCCAGCTCATCGCTGGGCCGATCATGCGTGGCCGCGAATTTCTCCCGCAGTTGCATAGCGGCGGCCTCATGACTCGCGAGCGGAATCAGCGTGGCCTGTGCCTGCTCGCATCGGGCATGGTCAAGAAGGTTGTTGTCGCCGACCTTCTCTTGGCGCCCTTTGTCGATCCGGTGTTTCAGAATGTGGGTGCCGCTGCCGCTCCGGCCCACCTCATAGCCCTCTACGGCTTTGCCTTTCAGATCTACTTCGACTTCTCAGGCTACACCGACATGGCGCGAGGGCTGGCGCTCCTGCTTGGCTTCGAGATTCCTGCCAATTTTCGCGAGCCCTATCTGGCCCGCAACCCGGTGGAGTTTTGGCGACGCTGGCATATCACCCTCTCCACCTGGCTTCGTGACTACCTCTACATCCCCCTCGGCGGCAATCGAGGTGGAATGGCCAGGACCTATCGGAACCTGCTAATGACCATGCTCCTCGGGGGCTTGTGGCACGGAGCCGGCTGGAACTTCATTGTCTGGGGCGGATTGCACGGGTTCTATCTAGTCCTGCACCGCCTGAGTACCGGCCAGCGCCGGGCGGAGGGGGAGTCTCTCCGGCTGGCAGATCTACCGAGAATCTTGCTCTGCTTCCACGCTGTCCTCCTGGCCTGGGTGTTCTTTCGGGCGGAGACCTTTGCAGATGCCATCGCCTATCTCGGGCTGCTCTTCACCGGTGACTATGCTCAGGCATGGCCGGGTCTGGCAACGCTCGTCGTCTTGTTTAGCGCG
Source organism: Planctomycetota bacterium (assembly GCA_021776805.1). Lineage (GTDB taxonomy): Bacteria > Planctomycetota > UBA1135 > UBA1135 > UBA2386 > JAJFFD01. The sequence continues at coordinate 25,362 of JAJFFD010000129.1, read as the reverse complement.
GTTCTGCACCTGGCAGAAAGAAGGATCCGATTGGCCTTGCCGGCCCTGCGCGCGCAGTTTGACGATGCGTTTGGTGCAGTCCTCGGAGGGTTGTGCTTCGGAATCATCCTCGCTCTCGCTCTGGCGGCGAGCGGAGCTGGCGGGGAGTTCATCTACTTTCAGTTTTGAGCGCCGAGATGGGCAAACTCAGATTGCACCAGGTATCCGCATCACCTGAGCGGCTGTAGCGTCGGTCAGCGAGCACGATTGTCCCGCCAGTCCTGAGAACGTACGGATGCCGGGCGAAGCTTCGCCATGTCCTTACCCTTGGGTCATCAGTGGCATGTTGCAGGAGTGGATCGTTCAGATTGCGTTCGGTCCTTTCGATCTCGAGATGGCTGCCATCGATGAGGTCGAGCCTCGGGAGTACGAGTACCTCGTTAAGCGACTCAGCCATGATCGTGTAACGCCAAGGAATACCGGCGACGGGGTTCGTGCTCGGATTGCTCAGTTGAGATCCGGCGCTTGCTTCGAGGATGGCCAGGCCACGCTCGGCAGCCAATCGACTGCAAGCGAGCAGGCAGGTTAGATAGACCAGGGAAGCTCCCAGGGAGAGGCGGGCGATCTTCATGCCGCGGGCAGGGTCGAATCTCGATACTTGCCGAATGGCCAGGAGGCCCGTCAGGGCGCATGCCCAGAGGACCGCAACCATCCCCGGTGTCCTGCCGGTCCAGCCCATGAGGTAGACACCCAGGCCGAGAAGAAGCCACCACAGAAGACTTGGTAATGGTCTCGCCGGGCAACCGAGGGCGGCGGCAGTCGAGAGCATGAGCAAGAACCAGGGGTCGACTATGTAGGCGAGGTCCCCGTAGTACCAGGCATCGGAGAAGGGCAAGAATGGGCGGACGCCGTATGCATTCAGCGAATCCAGGGCCAGGTGGCCGAGCATGCCAAGCAAAGCAATCGTGGCCAGTCTGCCAAGCCTGGGTTGTTTTCCCAGGGCTCTGCCGACTGCGGTGATGAGTGCTGCCAGTAGCGGAGCCATGACCGCGATGCCGAGGAGGGCGTGGGTGATGCCGCGGTGATTGCAGATGTACCAGGCCTTGTCCTCCGTGAGCAGACCAAGACAGTCGATGTCGGGAAAGTTGGATGCGATCACCAGGGTGCAGGTGGCGAGGGGATCCATTCGCCCCAACCCGGCTCGTGCCAACGCCAGCCCAAAGATGCTGTGGGTGACGTTGTCCAAGCTCTAGCCGCCAGCAGGGAGCACGTAGGGCAGGTAAGCCTTCTTCTCCAGCTTCACCGTCATGCTCGTTCGCCCGCGCTTGACCATCATGCGCAGTCCCTGGCTGTCCCGCAGGAGGCGAATGGTAGCGGTGACATCTCGCGGGCAGGGTATGCCATCGATAGCCACGATTCGATCCTTCGCCCGTAGTCCCGCATCCTCTGCCGGGCTGCCTCGACCCACTTCTTCGATGACGACTCGACCGCGATGAATGGTCAGGGAGACGCCAAAGTCGCTCGGGATCGCCTGATTGTCGTTCCGCGGTTCGAGGTAGAGCTTGTTCGCTTGAAAGTGAAAGGTGACGCGAAAGCGGGTGAGTAAGGCCAGTCCGATATTCCCAGCGCTGTCATCGTTGTGTGCCAGGCCATTCTGACTCTGTTGGCTTACGACGGTTGCCGGCAGATCGGTCACCTCTGCGCCTCCGAGGAAGACACTCGGGAGTAGACCCATGTAGGCCTCGGTTAGACCGAACACTCCCTGCATTCCGTAGCGGAAGAGTTCGTCCTTACGACGCAGGAGGTCATGGCGTCTGGCGTAGGGACCGTGGATGAGGAGGGGATTGCTATGACCCGTGTCGATGATGAATCGAGCCGGATCCCCGTCGGAGAGGCTGGCTTCGAGAACCGGGATGCCATGGAGTGTGCTCAGGTCCAAGACCACAGCGTTCTTCGGCGCTTCGAAGCCCCCCGGTTGGTAATAGATCATGTTGCCGGTTTCGAAGTCCAAGGTCACCGGCGCAAACTTGAAGGCGGGAGCTCCCAAGAGACCGGAGATCTCGATGCCATGTTGCTGCTCGATGCGATCGAAGATCGTCACGCTCTTCATCAGCATCGCTTCTTGGCGATGGAGTTCGACGCCGCCCAGATACATGGTGGGCAGCTGGAAGCGCTTGGCCTGACGTGAGGCGCTGGCGCCGAGTGCTTCGAGAGTGCCGCGACTCTCCATGTCGAGTCCATCCGCCAGGTCGCTGCTGAGCACATGGATGCTCGCCCCCGTGTCTAGAAGAAGGTTGGCGACTCGCCCGCCGATGACGACCCTGACCAAGGCGAATGCCGATGGATAGAGGCCGTTCTCGTAGACCTGCATGGGGATCTCGACCTGGTCCGGATCTCGAGACATCTGGCCCTGGACCGGCGCGAAGGTCAGCAGTGCCAGGCTTGGCAGGAAGAGAAGGCGACGCATTGCTGCCTGCATCCTAGCTGAAAGTGGCGATAACCGGGACGTGGTCACTGGCCCCCTTGCCTTTGCGCGCTTCGCGGTCGATCACAACGGATGCACAGCTTTCCAGGGCGCTATCGGTCAAGAGGAAGTGGTCGATGCGCAGGCCGCGATCCTTCCAGAAGGCGCCGCCGCGGTGATCCCACCAGGTGTACAGGCCGGCCTCTTCATGGTGCTTCCGCAGGCCGTCATGCAGGCCCAATTCCATGATCTTGGCGAGCGCCTCACGCTCTGGGGTAGAGCAGTGGATGGCTTCCCGAAGACCCTCCGGATCGTAGACATCGCGATCATCAAAGGTGATGTTGAAGTCGCCGGTGATGACCATCTTCTCGGCGAAGTCGTAGCGATCACTGACGAACTCGCGAAGCTGCTCGAGCCAATTCATCTTGAACTCGAACTTGGGGCTGCCGAGTTCGGAACCGTTGGGCACATATAGGTTCAAGACAACGAAGTCGTCGACGATGCCGCCGATGACCCGCTTTTGCGCGTCCTCATCGTCGCCTGGGAAGCCCCTGACTACATCCTCGATGGGCTGGCGCGCCAGGATGGCGACGCCGTTGTAGGTCTTCTGACCGAAGAAGGCGATGTTGTAGCCCGCGTCCTCGATCTCGCTCCTGGGAAAGAGATCGTCGATCACCTTGGTCTCCTGCAGGCAGAGAATGTCAGGTTGGTTCTCTTGGAGCCAAGGCAGGAAACGCGGCATGCGCGCGCGCAGAGAATTGACGTTCCAGGTGGCGATGTTCATGCCGGTTTCAGAAAGGGGCTGGTGGCGAGGAGGACCATTCCCAAGAGGAAGAGAAGTATCTGCAGTTTGATCATCCAGCGAAACCAGGTGCCGTATTCGAGTTTGGCCATGGCCAATGCGCCGATCACCACCGGGTTTGTGGGGATGATCATGTTCGTGAAGCCATCGCCAAACTGGTAGGCGAGAATGGCGTTCTCTCGCGGCACGCTAATGAGGTCGGCGAGAGGGGTCATGATCGGCATGGTCATGGCCGCCTGGCTGCTGCCGCTGGGGACAAAGAAGTTGATCACGGTCTGCATGCAAAACATGGCTTCTGTGCCGAGAACCGGTCCAAGGCCGCTCATGGTGCCGGCCATGGAGTCGAGCATGGTGTCGATGATCTTGCCGTCCTGGGCGACGATGATGATGCCGCGGGCGAAGGCGACGAGGATTGCGGCTGGTGCCAGGTCCTTGGCGCCCTGCACAAAGGCATCGGCGATCGCACCTAGTTTGAGACCGCCGCTCAACCCGCAGATGAGGCTCATCGCCAGGAAGAGTCCTGAGATCTCGACGATATACCAGTCGAGATAGAGAGCTCCGTAGGCCAGAAAGCCCATGCAGGCAACGAAGCCGACCATGGTCAGCAGGTGTGTTGGCTTCAATTCCTCCGTGGACGCATCTTCCGATTGGATCTCAGCCCGCCACTTGGCATCGAGCTCAGGGGTGAGACTTCGTGAAGGGTCCTTGCTGACCCGCCAGGCATGCCAGGTGACGAAGGCGGCGATGATACTGGTCACCAAGACCCAGCAGAAAATGCGGTAGCCCTGCCCTTCGCTCATGGGTTGCTCGGCGATGCCCTTGGCGATCCCCAAGGTGAAGGGATTCAAGAAGGCGGCGGCGAAGCCTGCCTGCGAACCGACGAAGGGGATGGCGACGCCGGTGATCACATCGAAGCCCAAGGCCACGGCCAAGGGCACCGTGACCAAGACGAAGGGAATGGTCTCCTCGGCCATGCCAAAGAGCGCACCGCCCAGGCTGAATGCGAACATCAGCACTGGGATCATGATCAACTTGCCCTTGCCCCTCATCCTGCGGGTGAGCCACATGAGAATGGCCATGATGGCGCCGGTCGCATTGAGGATGCCAAAGGCACCGCCGACCAAGAGGATGAAGCCGATTACATCCGCGCCGTCTTCGAATCCGCGCAGGGGAGCCTTGAGCAGATCCCATGGGGTTTGGCGTACCGCTGCGGTCGCCACATAGCTGTCGGGCACGACCACCTGCTTCTCGCCCGCCGTCGTCTTCCTCGCCTCCCGGGAGAACTCCCCTCCCGGGATCACCCAGGTCAATCCGCCCACGATGAGGAGAATTGAGGCGATCAACACGAAGACGTTCGGCGCGCGCACCTTCATGGGGCCATTCTGTCCACCTTTGCCGTGGGGGGAAGGCATTTCCGGTAGTTGCCGGCCAGCTTCACAGCGCTAGACTGCGCCACTCGATCTAGCCGCAGAATCGAGCCCTCTGAAGCCCGCCATGAAAGCCCTTCCCCTCTGTCTCCTCGCATCACTTTCCGCTTGTGTAACCCCCAAGATGGGTCTCGAAGACCTGGCGGATCAGCTTGCAGCTGCCGACGTGGTTTTCTTCGGCGAGGAGCATGACAATGGCTTTGGCCATCGCCAGCATGCGATGCTGCTCCGCCTGCTACACGACCGCCGCCCGGAGATGGCTCTTTCCATGGAGATGTTCGAGCGGGATGTGCAGCCATTCCTCGACGAGTACCTCGCCGGCGAGATCGACGAGGAGGAGTTCTTGAAGAACTCTCGTCCTTGGAAGGGTTACCCCGAGTTCTATCGGCCGATGGTTGAGTACGCCAAGGCCAATGGGATGGCTGTCATCGCTGCAAATGTCCCCCGCCCTCTCGCCAGCAAGGTGAGTAAGGAAGGCTTGGAAGCGGTGCAGGGTGACCCGAATGTGGCTCGCGAGTCGAGCGCGCCGCGCGATCGTTACTGGACTGAGTTCAAGGCGGCCATGGGTGGGCATGGCGGGGTCGACGATGCCACCATGTATAGCTTCTACGAGGCGCAGTGCCTCAAAGACGACACCATGGCGGAGGCGATCACCGACTACATGCAGGCGGCCCTGCGTCGCGGCGATCGGCCCTTGGTGGTCCATGTCTGTGGCAAGTTCCACAGCGACGCTAGCCTGGGAACGGTGGCGAGAGTCCAGGAGAGGATGCCAGGTCTGAAGCTTGAAGTCCTGAGCATGGAGAGCAGCCCGAACGTCGTGAAGAATCGGGATGGCGACTACCTGCTCATGGTTCCAGCCGAACCTGAGCTACCGGCCTTGAAGGTCGAGGCGACTGATGCTCCAGAGATTGATCCCGGTGACGTACCCATGGGACGCCCTGCTTTGGGTTTCATGCCGGAGTACGACGTGGACATCGAAGGGATCATGGTCTCGATGGTCGTGGAAGGTGGTGCTGCTGAGGCTGCCGGTCTCCAGGCCGGAGATGTCATCGTTGAGCTAGATGGCAGCAAGATCTGGGACGTTCAGACCTACATGGAAGTCCTCGGCAACCTAACCATCGGTGGCAAGACTGCCGTCACCATCCAGCGTGGTGGCAAGCCCATGGAGATGGAAGTGATCGTGGGCAGCCGCTAGCTACCCGCGAGGGTCAGGCCGGCGGTCTTTTCGCGGTGCATAAGCAGGGCATCCCTACCAAGAACTTGCTCCGCCCTGCTCAGGCCGGATGTGTGCAATTCCCTGCCGAGTCGCAACCACTTTGCCCGTGACTCCGTGGGTGCCTTGTCGATCGCTGCGGCGAAGCGGATGGTTGCCCTGGTGAATCTCTCTGCCCAAGCGGCGCCAACCTGGTCGGCGTCGAGCTCTCCGATCAGGTCTCGGAATTCCTCGGATTGGACAGTCAATCCTTCCACTGCGTTGCCGTTGCTTGCCCAGAAGAACTGAAAGAAGAGAAAGCAGAGGGCGAGCGTGGCGATGGTTGCCGTTGCCCCGGTCAGCAAACGACTGCGTTGAGTCCGTGCCGAGAGTGCTTCGGCGCGCCGGCCAGCGACTTCGTCACTGAGTTCGCCCGATGCCTGCATGTGCGTATTTTCCCAGGTCTTGATGAGGGCTTGGGCTTGTTCGAGCACTGCGACACCCGAGCCCGCATCGGGGACTCGACGATGTAGAGAGTTGAGAGTCTGCTCGGCGATCACCATGCGTTGCTTGGCGTTCTGGGCTGAGGTGACCAGTTGCTCGCCACGGCTTGCGTGCGCCTGCATCAGTTCGAGTTGCACCAGTTGCAGGTCTTGTGCGTAGAGTTCCGATTGCTCTCTGCCGAGGCTGCTGCATAGAAACTGGAGAACGCCTTCGCGCTCCTGCAGGAGGGCGAAGATCTCAACCTCGCTGACTTCCTTCGAGCCCTTGAGCTCAGCGTTTCTGTTGGCTAGCTGGTGGTTCTTGCGCTGTGCCGCCTCGATCTCTTCCTTCCTTCGCTTGGCCTCGGCAAACTGCAGGGCGAGGGGGGATCCTTCCGAGGGGCGCTCCGAGTCCTTGTCGTCGAAGCGGTCGACAGCGCGTGAAATCTCATAGAGGGCGGTGGTGAGATGGCCCTCTTCCATGGCGGCTTGGGCGCCGCGAGTAATGCGATCACGGGCAGCCCTGGCATGGTCGAGGCGCATACGCAAGTCCTCGAGGTGATCGAGTAATGCCAGGCGGGTTCGCTCTGGGCGGTCTATGAGCATCTCCGCGACGCGAAGATGGTCGAGTTGATTGAGTATGGCTTGCAGTGGTCGGATCGGGATCGGTGGGGCGGAGAGCTTCGCATCCGCATCCTGAATCAGATCCCAGGCCTGATCGGTGATTCCTCCCAGGGCTCGAGCGAGCACCTCCTCTGCCGGCCCAATCTTGGCATGTACGTGCGGGTACTCGCCTACAAGTTCGGCAACATAGCGCTGCAGTCGAAGCAGACTCTCCGACTCCTGATTGGACTGCCAGAGACCTTCGCTCGGCATGTGTCGAGCGCAGATATCGAGAAAGTCCTCGAGTGGTGCCAGATCCACATCGAGGCCAGTACTTTGGAGTTGCTCGCCGAGTGCTTCGAGGCATGTCTTTAGCCGAGCCATGCGCGCGAGGTAGAAGTCGAGGCGATGCACGCGATCTTTGAGGTCTGCTACCAGATCGCTGGCGCCGCCGTACACGCGAGCAAAGCTCCCCAGTACCTGCTCGGCCCTGCTCAGATCCAGATCCGCTTCTGCGGCAAGGAGTCCCTCGTAGAGTTTCTCATGCTGACTCGCCGCGAGCTCGAGATCCTTCTTTGTGGAGCATAGGAATCGGATTGGATCCTTGAGCGGCGGGGGTGCGCCCTGATCCGCCGTGGCTGAGACCGGGATACGACCCAGGCTGTCGACCTTGGTCAGGACTTGCAGGCTCGAGTCCACCAGTTTAAGGGCGCCGGCAAAGTCTCCGCGTTGCTTGCTCTTCTTGGTCAGTTCAGGGACTTGCATGAGCAGGCTGGCGCTGTCCTGGAGAACTTCGCGGGCTAGCTCGATGGCTTCCTCATGCCCTGGAACTCGCGCGAGGAATTCGGTCAGGAATTCCGCGCGCGGCAGGATTTCGGCGGCGAGGGCAAGTCCGGGTGAGCCCGCTGCAGGGGCCAAGGGCAAGGGTTGTGAGCCAAGATAGGCCGCAATCTCGCTGCTGAGTTCCGAGAGTTCCTGCCAACGTTCATCGCGCTCCTCCTGGGGAATCGCATCCAGCAGCGCATCTGCTTCCGCAGGAGTTCCGCGGCGAATGCTGATCAGGGCCCTGTCCCCTTGCAGTTGCGTCCGCGAGCGGCTGCTCGAGAGCTCCTGCAGGCGATCACGCAGGGTCTGCGCACTTGGCCGCTCTTCTGAATGTGGACTCAGGCAGGCCCGCAGGAGCGCGCGGAAGTCTTCGGGGATCCCGGCGAGTGAAGCTTCGTCGTGCTCACCTCCCTGCACCGCGCTGCCGATCTCCGCTGCATCCGCACCGCGAAAAGCGGCGTGACCGGTCAGGGTGAATTGCAGAGTGGCGGCCAGCCCGAAGACGTCAAAGCTCGCATCTGGGCTGGCACCGAAATAGGCCTCCGCCGGTGAATATCCAGGGCTGCCGCCACTGAAAACTCCTTGCTGTGGATGGGAGCTGCCGGAGCCGATGGCGAGGGCGTGCTCCAAGTCCAAGATGATGACCTGGCAATCCTGCACCGAGTCCGTGTTGCCGTGCAACAGGACATTGCCGGGCTTGATGTCCCGGTGGACGATGCCCTTCGGTGCCTGGGCTCCTCTGGACTTGCCCAGCTCGAGTAGGCGATCTGCGAGTTGACTCCCGAGCCAGAGTGCTTCTTGAACGCTGAGCGGCCCCTTCGCCTGGACCAAGGCGTGAAGGTCGCTGCCCGCATAAAAGTCCATGACCAGGGACGGCTTGCCACTGCTCGGATCGCGTTTGACTTCGCGGTAGCGGGCGAAGCCCGCCGCTGGCAAGAGGCTGGCAAAGGCGTACTCACGTTCTGCCGAGGCCAGGGATCCTTGCTCGAAAAGCTTGATCAGGGTGACCCGGGATTCGGAGCCTGTGCCCGGTTCCCTGCGCGCAAGGAGAGTCCTCTCCGGGGAGCATGCGACCAGCCAGGTGCTCGCGGCAGGGTTTGAAGTCATTGCAGGCCGAGGAAGGGCGGGGGCCATTTTAGAAGCCGGGAGGCTGATGCAAGAGCCTCTATGGGGATCAGCGAGGGCTTGCTAAGCCTTGGAATTCTAGCAGCTTATAGGTCTGCGGCTGGGTCGGCCTGGGGATCTCGAAGGAGCGCTTGGGCCTGAATCGACGGAATCTCGACGAATTGCCTCTGTTCGAGCTGAGCCAAAACGGCGAGAATTCGACACCATGGCCATTCACCTGGAGATCACCGATCGTGGCGGGTTCCGTGAGCAGACTCTCGAGCAGGATTCCTTCTGGCTGGGCGGGGATGAATCCTGCGCGGTCGGCCTCGACATTCCGGATTGCCAGGGGCGGGTGCTCGAGGTGCGGCTCGAGGAGGACCAGCTCACGGCCCGCATCGAACCCGGTCTCCCATTTCCCGTGCGCTCTGCCAGTGGCAACCTCGGAACCCGATTCCAGACCATCATCGGCGGCGACATTCTCAATGTCGGGCCGGCACTGGTGAAGCTGCGATGCCTCTCCGTCGGGGTTCAGGCCGGGGATGGTGAAGATCTCGATCTCGATTCCATGCGGGATCCGGGGGCGCCGGTCGGCACTTGGTACCAGACCTTCATGGAGGTTGCGGATCACCTCGAAGGTCTCTCCGATTCGCAGCGCATGATCCGCACCGCCCTCGAGGCAGTGCTCCAGGCCAGTGATGCGGACCGCGCGCATCTGCTTCGCAGCGAAGAATGCGAAGGTGAACGGCGAGCCTACTTCCTTTCCGGTGAAGGCGACGAGACGCCATTTCGGGTCAGCAACAGTTTGATCAATCGGGTGCTCGAGACTGGCCGGGTGCTGCATGTGCCGGTGGCGAGTGCTGACCCGGTTGCGTCCCAGTTTCTGTCCATTCGTCGCGAGGGAATCAGCTCGACCATCGCACTGCCATTGATGGCATATGGCCGCAACCTCGGTGTGCTCTATGCGGACTGCGTTCGTGACGGTGCGGTGCTCGGTGCAGAGGATCTGCAGCGAGTGGCCTTCATCGGTCGGATGCTGGCCTCGGCCCTTGGCAACCGAGACCTGGTTACGGACTTGATCAAGGTCGAACCTGCCGGTGCTGCTGCCGAGCATCCCGCACTCAAGACTTCGAGTCCTTCATGCCGTGATCTGGTGGAGAGGATCAAGCTCTATGCTCCCACCGACTACACGCTGCTGCTGAGAGGTGAAACCGGATCGGGCAAGGAAGTCATCGCCCGCGCCCTGCATGATCTCTCGCGACGCAAGGGTGGCCCCTTCGTGCCCGTGAATTGCGCGGCGATCCCGGGCCAGCTCATGGAGAGCATGCTCTTCGGTCATGAGAAGGGTGCCTTCACCGGTGCCACCGAATCACGACCGGGGCATTTCGAGGAGGCTCATGGCGGGACAATCTTCCTCGATGAGATTGGTGACATGGCTTTGGATCTCCAGGCAAAAATCCTCAGGGTCCTGCAGGACCGAGTGGTCACGCCGGTTGGTTCCCGTCGCCAGACTCGAGTCGACGTGCGCATTCTCGCCGCGACTCATCAGGACCTGGAGCAGATGACTGCCGAGCGACGCTTCCGGGAAGATTTGTACTACCGGCTGCGCGAGCTCGAGCTGCGCTTGCCCTCCCTGCGTGATCGGAAGGAGGACATACTCATGCTCTGTGGCCGCTTCCTCGAGGAGGCAGCCCGGGAGCTCGGCTTCGCCAATGTGCCCGAATTGGCGACAGAGACCCTCGATAATCTGCAGCAGCGCACATGGCGGGGCAACATCCGTGAGTTGCGTCACGTCATGAAGGGTGCCGCTCTCCGAGCTGGGGGCGCCCCCATCCGGGTAAGTCACCTGGATCCGAGTCCGGTGATGGAAGCCGGGTCTTTCGCAAGTCGACAGGGCGTGGATTCGGAGCTGCCCTGGAAGGATCGCTTGGAGGCTCAGGAACTGGCTGCCTTGCGCGAGACCCTGGAGAGGTCGAGTGGCAATCTGACCAAGGCTGCTCAGCTATTCGGTGTGCCCCGAACCACCTATAGAGAGAAACTCGTGAAATCGGGCCTGCTAGAGAAGCCCGGCGGTAAGAACTAGCCCAGGCATCTGGGCTTTACCCCGGCCCAGGATCCTCGCTGTCTCTCGCACGGACCTCGCAATGCCCCAGGAACAGACCCAGCCTGCAGCCGCAGCAGCCTCATTTGTCGTCGTGGGTGATATCCATGCGAACTGGCGGCAGGAGGATCGGCTCTTCCTCGAGAAGGGTGACCAGGATCTAGCCCTTATCGTTGGTGATCTCGGTGATGAGGATGTGGAGATGACCCGCAAGATCGCCAGCTTGAAGTGTGCGAAGGCGGTCATCCTCGGTAATCACGATGCCTGGCGGAGCTTCTCAGAAAAGATGCCGACGGACAATCTTCGGGAGAGTCTCGCTCTTCTCGGTGATGACCATGTTGCTTACGGCACTCGTGACCTGCCCGAGGCTTCGCTCTCTCTGATCGGTGGACGACCCTTCTCCTGGGGTGGCCGCGATATGCGGAGCCCGGAGGTCTACGAGGAGTTCTACGGTGTCACGGACATTCGCCAATCGGCGGAGAAGATCGTTGCTGCTGCCATGCAGGCCAAGTTCGAGGACCTGATCATCCTGGCGCACAATGGTCCGAGTGGTCTTGGTGCTGAGCCGGGGGACATCTATGGCAAGGACTTCGGACGCAATCCGAGGGGCGACTTCGGAGACGAGGATCTCGCCATCGCTTTGACGGAGATTGCAAGGCGGGGCCGACGGGTGATCGCTGTCGTTGCCGGGCACATGCACGATCGACTCAAGCATCCGCGAGGCCAAGTTCGGAAGCGCTTTGTGCGACAGAACGGCACTGCGTTTATCAACCCAGCAGTGGTGCCGCGCATTCGTCGCACGGAGACTGGTGCTACTGTTCGCCACTTCTTGCGCATGTCCGTCGCGTCCGGAGAGCTGCAAGTCGTCGATGAGGTTTGGGTCGATGCTTGGGGAAAGATTCGAAAGGTAGAGGTCGCCGAATTTGCGGAGCTTCCCTTAGAGCAAGCGTGAAGCGTCCATAACAAGGACGTCTCGAGACCACGATTCAGAGCCTCTTGATGGGGGTGTTGTGGTGGAAAACTTGTGTATTGTCTGGGCGGAGTTCTGCTCGAACCCCAACACCACCACACCTCTCTCCACCCCGCCTCTCTCCCCGATGGACGAAGCCGTTAGGCGAGTCGTATCCCTCGTTCCGAGCCTCACCGAGACAGTCTGCGATCTCGGTGTCGGATGCCGGCTCGTAGCCGTTAGTCGGTACTGCGCGGAGCCAGAGGAGATCTTGCGCTTCATTCCGCGCGTTGGTGGAACCAAGAATCCGGATCGCGAGAAGATTGCGAGCCTGAACCCGGATTTGATCCTGGTGAACCGTGAGGAGAATCGAGGGGAAGACATCGCCTGGTTCGAGAACCGTTTCGCGGTGCATGCCAGCATGCCCTGCAATGTCCCGGATGCGGCGGCGGTCGTGCGAGATCTGGGCAAGCTGCTCGATGTGGAGGAAGAGGCCGAGGCCGTCCTGCTGGAGATCGAGGCCTTGATGACCCGCAGCGAGGTCGAAGGACTCGACTTGGATGGAGTTCGGGTCTTCTATCCGATTTGGAAGCAGCCTTGGATCGGAGTGAACCGCAACACCTATGTGCATGACGTCTTGACCCGTGCTGGTGCTGTGAATGTCTGCGCCAACCGCGAGGCGAGGTATCCCGTAGTTGCTGAGCAGGCGATCCCCGGTTTGGAGATAGATCTGGTTCTCCTGCCCTCGGAGCCATTCTTGTTCACGCTCGGGCATCGCCGTGAGTTGCTGCGTAGCCAGTATTTCGGCAAGTCTGTGCCGGTTCTGCTCGTCGACGGGAAAGACTTCTGCTGGCACGGATCTCGCTCCGGGCGTGGGCTCAGCCAGGTGACGGATCTGTTGAAGCCCTTCCGGTAAGAAAATCGAATCCGGCCAGCTCATTCGCTACGCTCGCCGGCAATGCGCTTCAGCGAGCTACTCATCACGACTCTTCGCGAGGACCCTGCGGACGCGGAAGTTCCTAGCCATCGTCTCCTTGCCAGGGCTGGCTTCGTGTTCAAGACGGCCTCGGGGATCTACACCTACTCACCTTTGATGTGGCGGTGTCTGAAGAAGATCAGCCAGATCGTCCGTGAGGAAATCGACCGCGGCGGAGGGCAGGAGATGATGATGCCTATTCTGCAGCCGAAGGAGCTTTGGAAGTCCTCCGGTCGATGGGATCGCTACGTCACCGACGGCATCATGTTTGCCCTCCAGGATAGGCGGGCAACGGACCTCTGCCTGGGGCCCACTCACGAGGAAGTGGTGACTGCCTTCGCCGACGCAATGATCAGCAGCTATAAGCAGCTGCCGGTCAACCTCTACCAGATCCAGGACAAGTTCCGCGATGAGATCCGTCCACGCTTCGGCATCATGCGTGGGCGCGAGTTCATCATGATGGATGCGTACTCATTCGACGAGGCGCAGGAGGGTTTGGACATTTCCTACGAGAAGATGGCGGCAGCCTATCGACGCATCTTTGCGCGCTGCGGCCTCGAGTTCAGCGCCGTGCAGGCTGATGCTGGAGCGATTGGCGGCAGTGGTAGCGAGGAGTTCATGGTCCTCGCGGATACGGGCGAGGATGCCATCATCACTTGTGCTGGTTGCGGCTATGCAGCGAATGTCGAGAAGGCAGAGTCCGCGATCGAGCTGGTAGATGCTGGTGAGCCTCTGGAGGCTGAGGAGCATGCCACCCCCGATGTGCGCACAGTCGAGCAGCTAGTCGAGTTTTTTGACATGCCGGCATCGCGAATGGCCAAGACCGTTCTCTATCAGGCGGTTCACGCTGAGAGCGAAGAATTCGTAGCCGTGCTGATGCGCGGGGATCTCGATATCAACGAGGTCAAACTCTGCAACGCAGTCGATTGTCTTGCCGTGAAGATGGCCGATGAAGAGCAGGTCAAGGCGCTGACTTCGGCCGAGCTTGGCTTTGCAGGGCCGAACGGATTGCCCGAGAAGGTCAAGCTGTTCGCCGATCGCAGCCTCGAGAAGCAGAGCAATCTACTAACCGGTTGCAACAAGTCCGGGTTTCACAAGCTCAACGTCAACTTGGGTCGTGATTGCCCTGATCCCGAGTTTCATGACCTGCGCATGGCGAAAGCGGGCGAGGCCTGCCCTGATTGCTCCGCAGCCTTGACCGAAACGCGAGGGATTGAAGTCGGTCACATTTTCAAGTTGGGGACCAAGTACTCCAAGGCCATGGAGGCGACCTTCATGGGTAGAGATGGCAAGCCAACGCCCTTCACCATGGGTTGCTACGGGATCGGAGTCAGTCGGACTGCTGCCGCCGCTGTCGAGCAGAATCACGATGCGAGGGGCATCATTTGGCCCGCGCCGATCGCGCCCTTTGAGGTCGTCGTGGCGATCGTCGATGTGAAGCGCGAGGCTCAGGTGAGCCTCGCCGGCGAGATCTACGAGTCCCTTCTCGAGGCGGGCATCGACGCCTGTTTGGACGACCGGAAGATGAGCCCGGGAAGCAAGTTCAAGGACTTGGAGCTCCTTGGCTTCCCCCTCCAGGTCACCGTCGGCCGTAAGGCCGATGATCGGGTGGTGGAGTTCATCCAGAGAAAGGCCGGGGACAAGGAAGAGGTCGCCGCTGAGGATGCCTTGCCGCGCTGTCTAAGCTTCTTGCGACCTTGAGTGACTGTTATGGTTCCAGGCAGAAGTGAGCCAACCTCCCGTCGAACAGGATGACCGCCTGCAGATTCTGAAGGATCTGCTGCTCAATCTGAGCCGCGAACCTCTCGATCTAGCGGAAGCGCTCCGTTGGGAGAGAGAGCAGCTCACGGGGAAGAACGGGTCCGCGCGGGACCTGGAACGACTCGAGCTGCGATTCCTCAGGCGCATGGCCAAGGACCCGGCCTACGGCAAGAAGTTCAGGGAGCGGGTCATGCTCGCAAGGCGCAGCTTCTTGGCGGCCGAGTTCGCGCGACTGCGAAGCTGCGAGGAGGGTAGCGCACTCTTCGAGCTTGCTGATCTGCGTGCAGCTTTTCTCGAGGAAGGCATGCAGACCGAGGCTATCGCCGTCCAGCAGGTCCTCGAGTTGCGGATCGCAGCCATCGATCATATTTCCCCGGAGCTGCGAGAAGAATCGCGGGAGCGCTATGCCTCGCTGGCCACAGAAGAGGAGGATCTGAGTCTCGAGCACAAGGTCTGCCTGCTCGAAGAGGAGCAGTCGGTCTTTGCCAGTATTCATCGAAGATCGGGCGACAAGGAGTTCGGTCGTCTGGCGCGTCGGCTCGGGCGGGCGGCGGCGGATCGCCGGCTGGCCATGCGAATCGAGACTGCCCTCGGGAAACGTGGGGCATCGGTTCTCGAGAACCTCAGTCTGGGTCTGCTGGTTGTGGTATTCGCCCTCCTGGCAGTGGAAGCCTCCCTGCCCGAGGAGCACCCGGCGATCCCTTATCTGCAGGTATTCGATGCGAGCATCTGTCTCTTCTTCATCATCGAGTTTCTCTTCAAGCTCCTGCTGGCGCCAGCTCGAGGATCTTGGTTCCTGCGCAACGCGCTGACGGATCTGCTTCCAGCGATTCCTGCTGCCCTGTGGTTCTTGCAGCCAACCGGTGTCGAGGCGAACACTGTCTGGCTGCGAATGCTGCGCTTCATGCGCATTACCTGGTTTGCCCGATACGTAGCGGCAATGCGGCCGGCCTTGCGGATGCTCCGCTTGGGTCTGTTCTTGGTGAAGGGAATGGATTCTCTGGTGCGGCGCTTTTCACCCTTCCTCAACCGCAACTTCGTGTTCTTCGAGAAGGAGGTGCTGCCCTTGGCGGCAGCAGAGGTCGAGAACGAGCGGAGTGTTCTCTTTCAGGCCCTGCGACGGGAACACATCCTGCTCGCCGCCTTGCCAGTTAGCGAAGGTACAGCTGCCCTCGAGGAGCGAGCCCGCGCTTTGGCCGAGAGTCTGCGTGCTGATCCTCTCAGCCCCGAGCCAGAATTCCGCCGCAAGTCGGTCACAGCTTCGCGCGACATTCCGGTAGAGCATGCCATCGAGTTCCTGCACCGCCTGCATCCAGAAGAGCTCGGTGCCTGGATTTCTCGTTCCGATATTCTCTCCATCGATCGGCTCGTACGTGTGATCAATGCACCCATCGTTCGTTCTCTGCCGATCATCCGTCGCCTGCGCAGTAAGCATCAGTCTGAGACCGAGGAAGAGCGCGTGGTCGATTTTGGCAAACGCGTGGCGATGCTCTTCGAGAATTGGCGGGAGCGAGCGCTCTTCTTCGCCGACATGCACGGCATCGTGACCGGCCCTCAGGTCCTGGATCGCGTGGCTTCGACCATGGTGCTGGCCACCAAGAGACCCGCCTTTCGACTGATCCTATTCGGGATGGGATTCCTCCTGATTCAGGCGATCTTGGGCTCGGACAATGCCTTTGGGATCTGGTTGGGTCGCTTCGTCGGCACGCCTTTGATGGTCGTGGGCTCAATCTGTCTGATTCTGCTTGGCCTCGGCTGGTGGCTCAAGCGTCTGGCAGGTGAGGCCTCGGATGCTTTCAAGCTCACCAGTGAAGCCCACTTCATCGGCTTGCTCGAGTTGATGAAGCGCCGGCATCAGGACATGGATCTCGAGTTCCTGGGCAAGCGGGTCTTTCGCTGGGATCTCGAGTCCTGGGAAGCGGCTGGGTTTCTTACGGACAGCGTTCGCACGGCACGCACAGGTCGGCGCAACGAGGCCGTCAAAGCAGCGCCAGAGCTCAGAGATGAGATCGAGCGCGTCAGCCTGCTCTATCTACACTTCCTGGATGGTGCGATCCTGCATGAGAGCGACATCAAGACCAACCAGCAGCTGCTGGCCAATCTATCCCTGGAGAACATTCGCAATGGCCACCTAGGCTTCACCCGCAAGGACCGCAAGCGGCTGCGCAGTTTATCTCTCGCTGAAGGGTCGATCTTCAGAGGGCCCTATGTGTGGTTTCGATTCATTACCGAGAGCGTGGCGGTCGAGACAGCGAAGCTCATTACCGACTACAACCGGCACTGCTTTACGGTCTCTCAGCGCCAGGTAGCGTCCAAGCCGCAGCGCAAGGCCTTTGCCGCCTGGTTACGCGAGCGGCGCCGGCAGGGAACTGGACGCTTGGGTGGTGTGGATGCCCCTGGCGCCGGGCCTCTGTACATGACGACCGAATTCAACGCCCTGGACTTTCTGACTGCAGACCCAGAACGCGAAGAGCATCTGTCTCGGATCTTTGGGCGCTCGGTTCTTCGCCTGGTCAAGCAGGATCGTCAGCGCATGATCCGAGAGATCTTCGGGACCAAGCCCCTGCATGAGCTGCCCGCATCCAAGCGCACGGTTAATTTCTATACCTTCTATCAGTCCCGGCTCTCCGGTGGCCGTGCAGTCTTGATGCCGCTCTATGTGGTCAAGAGCTTCTTCAAGAGCATCGGCGCCATGGTCGGTAAGACCGTTGCCATTGCTCGTGAGATCATGGATCCAGAGAAGGCCGCCCTCACAGCTGATCGCGGTCGTGCCAGCTTTGCGGTTGCACTGCGGAAGATTCACCGCATGAAGGCCTCCACATTGATGGAGGCGATTCGATTGCGCGTGGCCTTTGACCCTGCCTATTGCGGATCTCCACCCGGGTGGTCTACCGAGCTCCCTATGGACGCAACTCCTGAGCTCGAGAAGGACATGGACTTTCTGATGCTGCGTCAGCGAGACCGGCAGGAGCTGCGTGAGTTGGCCGCTGTCAATCGCAGCCGTGTGGAGGAACTGCACGGATTGATTCACCGGCATCCTGAGTTCGTCAATCTCGAGGATGGAGATGATCTGCGGCGGCGAGGCGAAAGGGCTGTGACCATCGCATACGTCAGTGACCGACTGGACCTTCGCCATTTGTTCCGGGCGGAGAGATGGCTTGAAGTCACCCTGCCTGAGATGGAATCCATGGAGCTCGATATGCCGAGCTGCATTCTCCGGCGCTCACTCTTGGCGATTTGCCGTGGATTCACCCGTCACCCCATCGATCGCTGGCTCCTCGCCCATCTCGGCGATCGCAAGATCAGTCGTCGCGGCCGAGGCAATCTGAAGCGTGCCTGGCATCTGGGTAGCCATGATGTCAATGCTACGGTCAGGGTCTGGTCTCGCTTGGATCCTGGCCGGAGTCCGAGCGCTGAAGCGGTCATGCGTGCTCGGCAGATCTATCTAACCCGGGATGATATCAGTCGCGAGCTGGCTGCCTTGCGCACGGTGCAAAGCCTGTCCGTCTTGGATGTGCGCAACTATCGCCGCCTGGTATTCGAGCTCGGCGGCTATGCCGAGGACGGGGAAGATCCTGAATTGGCCGAGGCCCTGCCTTGAATCTGGATCTGCCAGCCGACCGCCGATTTCTCTGTTGGCTCTTCGTCACCGGACTGTGCTTTCGGCTGTTCGTCTCGGTCTTGACCAGCGTGCCTTCTTATGACGGCACGAACTACATCTGGATGGCTGAGCAGTTCGCCAAGGGAAACGCAGGCGCGGCCCTCAGCGAGGTCTTTCCCCCCCTGCTCCCATTGGTCATCGCGCCCTTCCTGTGGTTGGAGCTCGACCCCTTTCGAACCGCGCAGGTAGTCTGCTGTATTGCGGGAGCTCTCGCCCTCATTCCGGCAGTCAGAGCGACGGAGGCGGCGCTTGGCCGAGGAGGACGCCTGGCCGGCTGCTTCTTGGTCTGCGCTCATCTGCCCGTGCGCTTCGCCGGTGAGGTGTACACCGAACCTCTCTTCCACCTCTTTGCTGCCTACGCCCTGTACTTCGGCCTGCGCGAACGCTGGTTGTGGATGGGGATCATGAGCGGGGTGACCTTCTGGTTGCGGCCGGAGGGCGCCTTGATCGCCTTCTGCTTTGTGCTCTGCCGTCCCAAGCAGGCCTGGAAGGGGCTGATCGGTTTGAGTGTTTTCGTGATCGCTCTGGCGCTGTGGCGTGATTCTGAAGGTCATGGAGCCAGCCTTGTCGCCAAATTCGCCTTCAATAACTCGAGGCTCTGGGCTGAGACGCCTGAGTTTTGGGCACCCATCGGACTCTTCTTTGAGAACTTGATTCAGATCCCCTGGCTCTGGGTCGAAGCCTTCGCCCTCCTTGGCTTATTGGCTCTCTATGGTCTGCTGCGTTGCAAGGAGCAGCGGGTGATCGTGCACAAGTTGATCATCGTTCTGGGGATCCTGGTGATCTGCACCTTCCTCGCCAGGCGTCGATTCCTCGTGTCTTGGATCTTCGTTTTGCCGCCCCTGGCGATCCTGGCGTACGAACGCCTGAATCAGGCCGCACGCTTTCCAGTTCTCTTGGTTCTCTTGCTGACGAGCATCCTGCTCAGTCTCCGAGTGACCGCGGCGGATCGTTACGGGGAGCGCATCGTCGGTGAGTACCTTCTCAGTCAACTGGAAGAAGGCGAGGTCATCAGCGGTGATATGACGCGCAGTCTGTTTTTTGCCCGCCAGCGTCCGCTGCCGCCGCGGCACTTGAGTCCGGAGGAGATTCTCGAGAGAGCTTCCCTGCCGGGCGTGAGGTTCGTCGTCTTGCTGGAGAGCAAGGCCAGCAACCGAGAAGTCACATCGACTCTCTTTGACCGCTTTCAGTTGGCCAAGTTGCCCTACGAAGAGAACCGCTATGCAGAGCGACGCGGAATGATCGTGCTCGAACGCCGTGACTGAGGATCTAGTCCGCTAGCTGCCCGTGGCTGCCATCGCAGAAGGGCGGGTTCTTGCTGTGCTTGCAGCCACACCAGGCCACCTTGCGTGCCTCTTCGATTTTCTCGACCTTGGGTAGCATGCCCGTGCCGCTGTGGCTGCCGTCGCAATAGGGTTGATTCGCGCTCTTGCCGCAGGCGCACCAGGCGTAGCTGCCGGGCTCGACATCAAGAACGTAGGGGCTGCGTTGGGGGATGGAAGGTTTGCTCATGTGCTTTCCGTTCGTGAGTTGCTTGGCTAGTTGCCGATCAAGAAATTGCAGATGTCACCGTCTTGCAGGACGTATTCCTTGCCCTCGACTCGCATCCGGCCGGCAGCTTTGATGGCAGCCTCGCTGCGATGCTCGAGGAGGTCCTCATAGGAGAAGACCTGGGCCCTGATGAACTTTTTGAGGAAGTCAGTATGAATGACTCCGGCTCCGACCGGGGCACTGTCTCCCTTGTGGATGACCCATGCGCGGACCTCCTTTTCACCGGCTGTGAAGTAAGTCTGTAGGCCCAGAAGGTCGAAGCCCGCATGGATCAATCGAGTCAGCCCGGAATCCACGAGACCCAGATCCGCCTTGAAGGCTTCGCGTTCTTCGTCATCCATGCGCACGAGTTCGGCTTCGATGTCGCCGCCGAGGTGGAGGACGCTGGCCTTGGTTTTCTCCGCGTAGGCGCGTAGTTCGGCGATCTGTTCCGCCTCTCCATCTAGATCGTCATCGCCGACATTGGCGACGAAGAGCACGGGCTTGATGGTCAGAAGGAAGAGGGGCTTGAGCTCTTCGCGTTCTCTATCGTCGAATTCTGCCGTGCGCAGGGGCAGATCGTTCTCGATGTGTGCCTTCGCCTTCTTGAAGGCTGCATCCGCCGCGAGCGCATCCTTGTCGCCGATGCGCACTTTCTTGCTGACTCTCTCGATGTTGCGTTCGATGGTCTGCAAGTCGACTTGCATCAATTCCAATTCGACGACTTCGGCATCCGTCGCTGGATCAACCGAACCCGAGACATGCTGGATGTCCTTGGCCGAGAAGCAACGCACCACGTGCAGCAGAACGTCGCTTTCCTTGATAGCGCCGAGAAAACTCACGCCCATCCCTTCGCCCTGGCTGCTTCCGGCCACCAGGCCGGGAATATCGACGACAGTCATCTGCGCCGGAATGATCTTATCCGGTGGGATGACCTCGGAGATCTTGGCCAGACGTTCATCGGGAACATCGACAGTGCCGCGAACCGGCTCGGTCGTGCTGAACATATAGGTTGAGCGCTCGCCACCCTCGCTGAGGGTGATGGCGTTGAAGATAGTGCTCTTGCCAACATTCGGCAGGCCGACGATGCCACAGGCAACTCCCATGATTCAATCCTTACTCGCTTCCGGATCCTGAATCAGCCTCGGATCCAGACAGAGTGCCCAGATGACAGTGGTGCTGATGGTCAGAAGGTAGAGGCATTGCTGCAGGTTCTTCAACTCCTTGCCGACGATCTGTTCGCCGAGGAGATTGGCGAGGACGTAGATCCCCAGCAGGTACCAGAGCCACCTTCGTCCGGAGAAGGCCGAGCCTAGGAGCAAGAAAAGCGCCGGCCCGAGGGCAACGTGGTGGGCCTTCCACGAGATCGGCGAAAGGAGAAGGCCAAGGCATAGGAAGAGGGCCAGAATCGCGACTCGCCGAGTCTCGCTCAGGCGGTGGCGCCAGGCCCAGGCGAAGCTGATAGCCAGCAGGAGCAGGCCAAGGGTCAGTCTGAGCCACTGGATGCTGCTCGCCTGCAGGCCCAGGCCAGGGAAGAAGCCCGGGATCTCATCTGCATAAACGGCGGGCACATCGCCGAGATACCTGGCCATGGCGCAGCGCAGGCTCTGATTCATCCAGGTGAAGGCGGGGAAGCCCATGGCTGGTTCGGCGAAGGGGTCGGGCATGCTGGCATAGAGGTATGAGCCCTCCGCCCAGGTTTGCAGGGGATCCCAGCCGCGTTGATTGATCAGGACCGCCAGGAGCATGAGCAGCCCCGCAGCCATGAAGGCCCCGATCGCAGATCTCTTCTTGCCGATGACCAACAGCAGTGGCAGGCAGAGAATCATGCTCGGCTTGGTGGCGATCGATAGGCCGAGGGCCGCGGACGCGCCAAGGCTCTTGCCCTTCGAATCCAGATGAAAGGCGCCTATGACCAGGGCGAGGTTAAGGATGTTGCCACCGCCACCGTGAGTATCCCGCAGCGCATAGCGCGAGCAGAGGATCGCCGTCAGCAGGAGGATCCAATGCCTTCGGGCGTGGAGCTCAGGCCAGATCAGTTGTAGCCAATGCAGCATGCGGATGCCGATGTAGGCGAGTGCAAGCACCTGGAAGGCAACCCAGAGGAAGCGGGCAATGCGTTCACCGAGGAGGGTGAATGGCCAGGTCATCAGGCCGAAGGAGGGAGGGTAGACCGGGTGCAGGGGCCCGACCTCCTTGTACGGCGCGTAGAGATCTTCTGCCGCCACCAGTCGCCGGCCGAATTCCAGGTGATCCTCGATGACTCCCCGATCACGGACCCCCGACCGGATGATCAAGACGAGTCCGAGGATGATCCAGATGATCTTCCAGGTCTTGTTCTGGGCCGGCATGACATCAGGATTGGAGGACCAGCTCCGTCGGCATGCAACAGATACCGCTTCCTGCTTCGTCCCCATGGCAGCATTGGGCAAGATGACCGCATGGCGAAGACCTTCATGGGGGTCGTGCACCTCGCGGCCCTACCCTCTGCAGCCTGCTTTGATGGAGATCTTGATGCGGTCTTTGAGGCTGGAATGCGCGATGCCCGTGCTCTGGCCGAGGGTGGGGTGGACGCAATCATGGTGGAGAACTTCGGAGACCAGCCCTTCCACAAGGGATCTCTAGCCGACCCGGTCTCCCCCGACGTCCCTGCAATCCTGGCCATCCTCGCCCGCGATATCCGGCAGATCACCGGTCTGCCAGTGGGGATCAATTGCCTGCGCAACGACGGCATCGCTGCTCTCGCTGCCGCGAAGGCATCCGCTGCCAGCTGGGTGCGCATCAACGTCCTGTCCGGGAGCTATGTGACCGACCAGGGGCTGATCGAGGGGGAAGGGCGGGCGGTGCTCGCTTATCGCAAGCAGATCGCTTGTGCTGCGGAGATCCTGGCTGATCACATGGTCAAGCACGCGGCTCCTCTCGCCCCGGCCGACCCTCTGGTCTCCGCCCTGGATCTGGCCGAGCGTGGCGGCGCGGATGCCCTGATCCTCACCGGGGCGAGGACCGGCGAAGCCGTCGATCTGGCCTTCCTCCGCCAGCTACGACAGAAACTCGGCGCGTTCCCAATCTGGGTGGGCTCTGGGGTGGATCCGGACAGGGTGAGGGAGCTCTGGCCCCTCTGCCAGGGAATCATCGTTGGCACTGCGCTCAAGAAGGGCGGTACTGCAGCTGGCCCGGTGGAGAGGTCCAGGGTCGAGGCCATGCGCCGGACCATCGCCAGCTGTTGAACTTCTCGACAGGGAAATGCCTCCTGGGCATGCCGGATCCTGCCGAAATATGCACTGTGAAGGTCCTCTTGATGACTCCCTCGCCGACGGATCTCTACAGAGGTCCGGCAGCAACAGTGCAGCGCTATCGCGCGGGCCTGCAACGGCGAGGGCATCTCTGTGAGCTCTTCGGAAGCACGGGAGAGGGTGGCATCAAGCAGTCTCTCGAAGGGACGATCGGCCGCTTCAAGCCAGACATCGTGCACGCGCACGACGCCTTCCGGACCGGCCTGCAGCTGCTTGGCTTGCACAGCCCCTGGGTAGTGTCGGTCAGTGGCGAAGATCTGAACGTGGACATGGTCGAGGGGCCGCATGCTCCACTGGTCTGCGAGGTCTATCGTCGAGCCAATCGCGTTCTCGTGCCATCACCTTCGAGTGCAGCCTTGCTCGAGGAGCGCGTGCCCGAGACGGTCGGATGCATCGATATCGTTCCGCGTGCTGTAACCAATATGCAGACCGGCGGCACCGATCTGCGTCGCTCCCTGGGCATTCCACGGCATCGCGTGCTGATTCTCCTGGCTGGCGGATTACGTCCGGTGAAAGGGCAGCATCGAGCGATCTCTCTGGTGCGTATCCTGCGCAATGCTGGCGTCGATGCCGAGATGATCATCGTCGGTCCCGAGCAGGACGCAGAGTATGCCCAAGGCCTGAAGGACCTAGCTGCCGAAGAATCTCGCATTCGTATTCTGCCGGCAATCTCACATGAGCGGATGGGTGCGATCCTGATGGATGCGGACATCGTGCTCAATACCAGCCTGGATGAGGGCATGAGCCCGATCATCTTGGAGGCGGGGATGCTCGGTAGGCCGGTGGTTGCCAGCGATACGGCAGGCAATCGGGAATTAGTGCGGCACAAGGAGACCGGCCTGCTCTTTGACGACGAGGAGACCATGTCCAAGTGCGTCCTCGCCCTCGTTCGCAAGCGCTCCGCCGCCGGTGCCATGGGCGTCCGCATGCGGGAGGAGATCAAGCGACGCTTCGATCCCGAGATGGAGATCGACCGCCTGCTCTCTGCCTACGCCGCTGCTTAGGCCGGTGACTTTTGGGGCGGGGGGCTATACCGTCTCCTCCCCATGAGAGCAGCAGCAAGGCTCCTGATCACCGTTCTGGTTGGCACTGCGTCCCTCGCGGCGCAGAGCTTCGAGGACTTGACGATGGTTCGCAACCGGCCGAGTCTGCATTCGAAGATCATCAAGATCCGCGCCGGCATGAGAGGCGATATCGCCGACGATGAGGATAAGTCCTTGGGTCGTGAGGATGAGTTCGGGTTCGATGGCAGCATCTACTACCGGGACGACTCATTTACCGAGCGAGAGGCCCTCCTCGATGCCTATGCCGGTGTGGACGGTGCCTATGTCGGGCTCTCCGAGTTCAAGCCGGGGGAACCTGGGCAACGCCTCGCGTTTTCCGTGCGCTATGGCCAATTCTATAGAGAGGGCTTCTACCGCGACGACGACTTCCTGCCGACCGGGCGCTACGAAGGTTTGAACTACGATGCCTATCTGGGGCTCGGTACCCAGCCGACGGAAGGGCTGACCATGGAAGCGGGACCCTTCTATCGCTTCTACACCTTCGACGACAACAGCGATACGGATCCAAGCTACACCATTCCCGACGACTTCGATGGCTATGGATTTCGTAGCTATCTTGAGCAGAACTCCCTGGTGCTCGACCGAATCTCTGGCCGGCCAGTGGATGGTTTCATCGCCACGATCAAGGTCGAGCGCGAGTGGAACGACAGCGATGAACGATTTGGCACACCGATCTTTACTAGCAATCTGCCCTCGGCATTCTGGCGAGGTAGTGGCCATATCGAATGGTACGTGCCCCAGACCACGGTAGGCACTTGGGTAATCCGTGCGGATGGCCAGTGGTCGGATGACGAGGACCGGATCTTCAACTACGAGGCGCAGAAGCCGCAGGGATATATCTGGGTCGATGGCGAGCTTGGCTTTCGCTTCGATCTCGCCACCTTCACGGTGACACCCTTTGGATTGATCGAGTGGGTGCGCGCTCTCGAGGAAGATGGTAACGGCCATACCGATGAGACCTACTTCGGGGGCGGTCTGCGCGGCAGTTATGATCTCAGTGAGTTTATCTCCTTCTACGCGGATTACTCCTACCTGGAGAATGAGAGCCGTGCCCCGGTGTCACTCTCGAAGGACACCTTCGGTAGCCACCAGTTCTTCATCGGCGCCGAGGTTCGATTCGGCGCCGTGAAGAAGTAGTTCCGGCTATCT
>JAJFFD010000128.1 GCA_021776805.1 Planctomycetota bacterium | reverse complement strand
TAATGCCTACGCCCGAGCCAATACTGTGTTTCCGCGTGACCCGGGAGCCAGGATCTATGGGCCGGAGAGCGAGTGGGTCATGGGCTTTGCGGACAAGGACTGCTTCTTCCTCAAGGATGGCGCCCGCCGCTACGACGCACGTCTATGGATGCACTACAACGCCATCTGCGTGACCCCCGCGATGGCCTTGACCAAGCCAGGTGCCGGTTCGGACTACGGCATCGCCGGTCTCGATTCCAAGCATCAACCTCTGGATGGGGCGAAGACCTATCGACTGCATCTGCCACCCAAGGTCCCTGTCAAGGACAACTGGTCAGTCACCATCTATGACCCGCAAACACGTTGCATGCTACAAACCGATCAGCCGACGGCCGGAATCAACAGCCTTGGCAAAGGGATCAAGTCGAACCAAGACGGTTCGATCGATATCTACTTTGCTCCACAGGCCCCCGAGGGAAAGGCTGGCAACTGGATTCAGACCATCCCGGGCAAGAGCTGGTTCATTATCCTTCGCATGTATGGCCCTCTCGAACCCTGGCTTGACAAGACCTGGCGTCCGAGCGAACTCGAGCTGTTGAACTAGTGTCAGAGTCCGCCCTCAGCGCATCAATCACAGCTTGACGGCTGAGTTCCGGACAAGTGTTCTTGGCCGCTGGTATGCCCTCTCTTTGCAAGCAGGAATGACAAGATGAACGTGACTGTCTCCAAGTGTCTCTTCTACTTCGCCGGTCTCTGCCTGCCCATGACGGTGCAGGCGCAAGAGACCGTGGATACACGCATCGGCAAGCTCAGTTTCACGCACGAGTTTGCTAACGGGTATCCGACCGATGCGACCATCGCCAAACTGTTCGATGAGATCGACTTCCAGCGCGCATGCCAGGCCTACATCTGGTCCATCCCGCTCGTCTCCACGGCCCAGTGGCAGTACACCCAGAACAAGGCTCTGGGGGCGAAGAACGGCCAGATCGTGTTCGTGGAGAGTTACGACGACAAGTTGGGTGGACTGACCTACAACGTGACCACCCCCTACGCGATCCCCTTCATCGATCTTACCGACGGTCCTTGGGTGGTCGTCATGCCCGAGGGGGAGGTGCGAGGCGCGGCCAGCGACATGTGGCAGATCGGCATCGCCCAGATGACCAAGCCCGGCAAGTACCTGTTCGTCGGGCCAGGTCAGAAGATCCCCGCGGACAGCGAGGGCTACACCGTGCACCAGACCACGACCAACAACTTCCTCTTGGGGGTTCGTATGTTGTCCACGGACCGGGACCAGCGGATGGCCTTGCTGAAGCAGGTTGCGATCTACCCCTACGCCGAAAGGCAGGCCCCCAAGCCACGCGGATACGTCACGCCCCAGGGTCGACGTATGTCAGCAGCCCATCCTCGCGGGATGGAGTACTGGGAGCGTCTGGCGGACATCCTCAACCGCGAGCCCGTGGCCGAGCGCGATCGCTTCTTCATGGCGATGCTCGTGCCCCTGGGCATCGAGAAGGGCAAGCCCTTCGAGCCGACGCCGCAGCAGACGAAGATCCTGACCGAAGCTGCGCTGGTAGGTGAGGCCATGGCGAAGGCCATCGATTTCAAGAAGTCGCCACGGCTCGCCGACGCCGAGTACGTCGACGGGTCTGGATGGGATGTCGACACGACTTCGCCGCCGAATCAGCGTCGGCAGTACTACGATGCGCTGGATGGCCGGGCATCATGGTTCTATGAGGCGGTCACGAATGACATCGCCATGCATGGCATGGAGACCGGTAAAGGCCAGGTCTATCTGACGGCCTACAGAGACAAGGATGGCGATTGGCTGGACGGCGCCACCAACTACAGTCTTCACATCCCCCCCGATGCGCCGGCTGAGGTGTTCTGGTCGCTGACTCTGTACGAGGTGAATGGTAGAGACATCATCCACAACAAGCAGAAGGTCGCTGACCGGTCTTCCCGCTACGACCTAATCAGAAACGACGATGGCTCTGTCGACCTCTTCTTTGGTCCTGATGAGCCGCAGGGAAAGAAGCAAAACTGGATCCCCACCGAGCCTGGACGCGCCTTCTTCGCAATGATGCGCTTCTACTCACCGAAGAAGGCCCTCTTGGACCGCAGCTGGGTTCTACCGGAGATCGTCAAGGCGAACTGAGCGGCGGTCGCTTCGGCTCTTCTCTCGGCTTAGTCTGCCCGAGGGTCGAGTTGTGGCTCCTTCTGCACAGGAGATTCGGCGGGCAGCGTTTCTGACTTGATGTGGATGTCGCGCTGCGGGAATGCGATGACGACGCCATGCTCGCGGAAGGCTCGGTCGATGGCGAGATGGAGGTCGTGGACAATGGTGGTGCGGGCTCGGTTCGACAGTTCCTTGACGAAGACCCGAACTTCGAAATTCAGCGCGCTGTCGCCGAAGCCGACGAAGAAAACTGCAGATTCGGGTTCGGCCATGGCCTTGGGATGCTCCTGCGCTGCGTTCATCATCAGGCGCAGGGCCAGCTCGGTGTCCGAGCCATAAGCAATGCCTACGTTTACGATGAGTCTGGTCACCGGATTGGAGAGTGACCAATTGATCAGTTCTCCCGTGATGAAAGACTTGTTGGGAACGACCAGTTCCTTTTGATCCCAATCGGTGATCGTGGTTGCGCGGATTCGGATGCGAGTCACCGTGCCACTGACCGCGCCGATGGTCACCGTGTCACCAACTCGAATTGGCCGTTCCACCAAGATGATGACCCCGGAGATGAAGTTGGCAAAGATCTCCTGCAAGCCGAAGCCGAGTCCGACGCTGAGTGCCGCTACCAACCACTGGACGTGTGACCAGGAAACACCGAGAGCCTGCAGGGCGAGGTCGCGCCGGGCCGCCAGCAATTCGCTGCGCACTTGATTGACCAGTTGCTCCTGCTGCAGGGCCTCCAGTTCCTTGCTGCGTGCGAGCTTTCGTGCTCGGGTGCGAAGGGTCCTGGCCTCGCGCAGAATCTCGTTGGGTTCGTCGAGGTTCTTCAGCTCGCTTTCGATTTGCTGCAGTCGCGTAGTCGCGGTCGCCATCTCCTCACGGATCTTGGTTGGGCGGCCTTGCTGGTCGCCAATCTCGGTGCTGAGGGCCTCGACCGTGCGTTGCAGGGTAGTCAGTCGAGCTTGCTCCCGAGTCAGCTCCGCCTCGACCTCAACCCGCACTTGGCTCCGGAGCTGATCGATCCCTGGTTCGAGGGGGGGCGCCGCCTCCTTGAGCTCGGTGCGCACCGAATTCAAGGCACCGGGGCCGTCTTCGATCATCTTCCGATGACCTGCGGCACTCGCCTCATGAGTCGCGGCAAGCTTGAGCTTGGCCACGGCCTCCCGCATGGCCTCGAGGGCAGGATTCTTGATGCCCTCTTCCAGTGCTGTGTTTGCCTCGAGCTGGATGATTTTTGCCTCAATCACCTCCACCGATAGGGGCTCGACCACTGGGGGGGCAGGGTCCTGGCCGGTTGCCGGGGCACTCAGAATCGTGGCCAACGCGGCGGCGGCCCATCGCGTTGCAAGGGTTTGGAAATGGCGATTACTTCGACTCATGGGCGTCAGGGCAGGGATCCTGGCGCCACCATACACGAGCAATTGTCGCCAGCGAGGGAGCACGGGGACAATCGCTCTTTGATTCTGGAGAGGGATTCGTCCGTCCGGGGTCGGCGGTGATCGCAGGGGGCAAGGGTCAATTGCCAACTGCGATTTCCTCTGCGTTCGCGGCTCCTCCTGTGGCTCCCTTCTTCTTGGCCGGTAGCCCTACCAGCTCGGCAAGACTCCACGCCCGAGTTCGTATTCCACTACCGGGTCGTGCACCAGGATCGTGATCCCATGCATCTTCTGGCGAGCAAGAAAATCCGCCCTGCTCTCCGGTTTGATTTGCAGATCCAGGTCGATGAGATCGATGAGTTCTCGCATCTGCTTGTCGGCGCTCTCGCGCGCACCCCAAAGGTACGGGAGCACTCCCGGGCCGAGGCGATACAGCGCATGGGCGCTGATATTGGCGTCACCATAGATACGGTTGTCGGCCAGGTGGGGGATCAGGATCTGGGCAATCCTCGGGATCCGCGTGCGGAAGCCACTGCGTGCGAGCAGGACCGCGGAGTAGAAGCGCCTGGTTTGGTTCTCGTCGTAGAGGCCGCGTTCCAGGAACGGAACAGCCTTGGCTGGGAAACGGTCCAAGTAGTACAGCGCCATCTTGAACTGAGGCCAAGGGTCGAGACCGGGGGCTTTGCCGAAGCCAAAGGCCAGGCGTTCGAGTTGGACTTCGAGGAGGTCAGGGCTCGGGTAGTCCAAGAGAGAGGTCAGCATCTGTGCGGCGAGAAAGCGCTCCTGCATGTCGGAGGAGCGGAGGGAGCGTTCGAGCTCGTGGATGGCAGGCTTGCCGATCCGCCGCAGTTTGCGTTGCGCTTCGTGTGCGTTCCACTTGATGTCGTCGTCACGGAGATCCCGAACCAATGCCTGGATCTCGAGGAGGAGGGCCGGGCTGATCTCTTGCTTGCGCGCATCGGCCTCTAGCCGTCGATCCTGGTCGAAGGCGAAGTCACGCTCCGTATTCTTGCTTGCGGGCTGCGCCAGCGCGACCGCGGCTGGGTCCTGCATGGCAAGGCTGTGTCCTTCTGCTCGCTCGAAACTGCCTTCCAGTGCCAGCCCCGCCACCCTGCCGGGCCAGAGCCCGACCAGCAGAATGAGTAGAAGTGCTGCGCAGGCAATGATCGCGGTGCGTCGCCGCGATGCCGTGTTTCCCCAGGTCTTGACCGCCATTTTTGCATGCTAGCAAGTTGGCGATCGTCTGTCACTGCAGTGCTGCCGGCTGAGGCCAGAGTCTTCGATTCACAAGCAGGCAGGCGGCTACTCGCATGCATCTTGTTGTCGGCGGACGTTCTCCACCGGCATGGCTGGTCTGGAAAAAGAAGCCTCAGCTAGCGGTCGATTGAGATCCCTGTGGTCGTACCTTCACGAAATACAGATACACCCACAGGGTGTAGAAGGCATAGCTGTCAAAGGGCAGGTACACGTACAAGAGCAGCGCGTAGAGCAGCAGATTGCGTCGGCTGAAGAGCAGACCGATCACGAGCAGGGTGCCGACCAATCCCAGCTCTGCCAGCAATCTCAGCGGCATACTCAACAGCGCGCTCGGGTTGCGATTCTTGAGCTGGTCCAACTCCCGGGTGTAGTCGTGCGGGCTCTTCTCCACGTATTCTGCCGCGGCCTCCGGGTAGCCCAGGCGGAAGGGCATCCAGATGTTGCCGATGCCGTGGCCGGTGACGAAGCCGACCGGATCCTTCTCATGCCCGATCCAGCTGGCGTTGATGCGCAGGACACGAGAGCCAGTCGATGGATCCGCATAGAGACCCTGGCTGAGCACGTTCTGCACCCGCTCGCTGCGGACGTAGGCAATGCTGCCCAGGGTGATCACGATGAGGAGGCCGATGCCGCTGAGAATCCAGCCCTTGCGCCCCTTGGGGATGAGGAGCATGCAGAGGAAGAGCACCGCCATGATGTCCACGCGCAGGCGCAGACTGGGGCGCATCAGAAAGGCCAGGAATATGAAGGTGCCCAGCAGGAAGAGCAGGCGCTTGGACTCCGGCTCCTTCCTGAAGATGAACGCCATGGGCAGGATCACGCCAAAGAGGTGCATGGCGATGAAGCTAGGCTCGGTGAATGTGAACTGGACCCGCTGGCGGTTCAGGGTGGAGCGCTTTGCCAGGTCCTCGAGCACATCGATGATGCCCTGCCATTCGAAGTAGATGCAAAGCAGCTGGAGAAGGCCAAAGGCGAGGCTGATCCAGTAGGCGCTGCAGAGGATGCGCAGTACCGGACCGGGGGGGCCACGGTGCACGCCGAAGTACAGATCGAGAGCGACGAGAAAGCTGATGCCGAGCCCGAGGGAGCGGTAGATGTCAAAGCTGATGCTCGGGTCCGGGGGATAGGCAAAGTAGTTGAGGGAGCTGAGAGCGACCAGGATGGCGATGGGGACGAGGACCCGAGCCAGGTTGCGCGCGCTCGTCAGGAGCTGGGGCAAATTCCACAGGGCGTAGGCGAAGAAGGCGAGGGGGGCGATGGCAGCCCAGCCATGGCTCGGCGCGAACCAAAAGTTCTCGAAGGGAATCAGCAAGATGCCGAGCTTGAAGAGGAACTGATCCCGGAAGGGCTCGCTCAGGCGCTGGAGAAAGGTGCTCGGCATTGGCGGCTGCGGAGCCTGGCTCCTCTGCCCCATTCTGTCGAATGAGGCTTCTCGGCGCATTCATCAGTTGGTGATTCTGTTTCTGACTCCAGACTCTGGATCACTCTGCGCCCGAAGCCGCGACGATGATCTCGTCGGGCACCGACTTGGGACGCAGCCGCTCGTCGAGCTGCGCCGTGAGGAATGTAGCAAGCTCTCGAACCAAGACTTGCCGAGGATAAAGGTGGTCTCGGCTTGCTGCTTCATTAACTCATCCAACAGAACCAGCCTCGAGCCCGAACTAGACTTCACCAGTCGGGCACTCCTCTTGCGACGACTATGCAAGCACCCAGCTTCACGATCCTGCTTGCAAGGATCGTCAGGGGTCCCAGAGTCTCAAAGACCAGCGCTTCCGACGCCAAGGATGTCCTCTCATGCCTCGATCCTCGAATCTCCTTTCCATATGCAGTTACGGGCTTTGCGTAGTCTTGCTGGGGTCCCTGCCAGGTCTCCCCGCCCAATCCCCAGACCCGAGCAGGGACCGTATCGTCACCATGGCTTCCGAACTCTTGGGCACCCACAGCAGCCTGCTCGGTGGGGTGGCAGTGGATCGTTTGGGATACACCTACCTGGCGGATTTCGGTGAGCAAGTCTGGCGTATTTCCCCGCACGGAGATGTAGAGCTCATTGCCACAGGGCTCTATGGCGCCGCCGGCAATGACATCGACGCCCAAGGGAACCTCTGGCAGGCCAATCATTACGCGGGCACGGTCCTCAGGATTGGACGATGGGGGGAAGTGACGACGATCAAGTCCGGTCTTGGGCAACCGGTCGGCCTGACCTTGAATGATAAGGGGAAGTTCTTCGTGACCGACTGGGCCAGCAACTCCATCCGCGGACCTGGGAGCAGCTCGGTTTACGCCCGCAGCGATCTCTTCGATCGTCCGGTCGATCTGGTCTGGGCGGGGAATCGCCTCTTCGTGGTGAGCGCGGGAAACGGAATCGTCGCCATCGTCCTGCCCCGGGGCGTTGTGGAGGAGTTCGCCCGGATCCCAGGCGGTGGAAATGCGGGGATCACCTATGGCTGGGGGAGTCTTTTCGTTACCGGATTGCATGACAACCGGATCTACCGAGTGAGCATGACTGGGGGCGTGGAGGTCTTGGGTGGCAGCGGAGCCCGCGGCGCCAAAGATGGGCCGCGGCTGGAAGCGGAACTCAATGGACCTCAGGGGATCGACTTCATGGATGGCGCTTTGTTCTTCAACGAGCGCGTGCAGATGACCGGGCCGAAGGGGGCGCCCCAGGCAATCCTGTCGCTTCGCAAGTTGGCGCTGCCGACGATCACGGATGCTCTCTTGCTCGCCGGCAGTAGCGGGCGGGTCGAAGACCTGAGCAAGGCCTATGCGGAATACCTGGCGGATCCTCTGCGGCGTGGCGAGCCGATCGAGTTGTCGGCTAGCAGACTGGCGGACGAGTACGCGCGCCGTGGAGCCTTGGACATGGCCTGGGAGCTGCTGCGTTTGAATGCGGAATCCCACCCGAAGTCCTGGCGAGCTCAGGAGCACTTGGGAGCGGCCCTCGCCTCGGCCGGTAGATCGGAAGAGGCAGTGCGGGCCTACCGACGTGTCCTCAAACTGAAGCCGGACCACGAAGCTGCCAGTCAGGCGATTACCGAGCTGCGCCGCCGCAGGTGAGACTAGGGAGCCTGACTCGGTTGCAGCAGGTGGTGCATCTGAGTCCAGCTCCGTACTCTGCAGCGATGCGCAGTCTCCTGGTATTCCTGTCACTCGTCCTCAGCCTGCCGGCCCAGCGGGAGCCCGAGTCCTGCGAAGTTCTCGGCTATGGCGACTTCCCCTTGCCGGCGGTCATCGATCTACCAGCGGAAGGCGAGGAAGTAAGCCGTGTCATGGTGCTCGTGCACGGCTCCGGATCCCAGGGCATGGACGGAGATCTGACCGCGGTTACCAAGAACGGTGAGAAGAACCTCTTCTTCGTCGAGCTAGGCCAGTCCTTGAGCCAGGCCGGCTTCGCCGTGCTTCGCTACGACAAGCGCACCCACGTCTATTCCAAGCGCATGCGCGAGGAGCCGAGCTCTCTGAATGGTGATGAGAGTTTGCAAGCCTTCACCAAGGACCCGCTCCTGTATCTGGTCGAGGACTGCAAGGCCGCCGTGGACTTTGCAGTTGAGCGCTTCCCGGATGCAGCAGTGTACATCCTGGGCCACAGTCAGGGCACCTACCTGGCAGTGCAGGTTGCGCATCAGCATGAGGCGGTGAAGGGCATCGCACTGATCGGCTTTGCCAGCACACCCATGTCCTTCCTCCACTTCGAGCAGACCGTTTACCGACCGTTGCGTCGCTTCCGTGCCCTGGATCTGAACGATGATGAAGTCGTCGACGAAGCTGAACTGGAGGCGGAGCCTGCGAGTTTCTTGAAGCCCCAGCTCGGCAATCTGGATCGAAACGGAGATGGTCAAATCTCCCGCCTCGAGTACCAGGCGGCGAGTATGGCAGCCCTCGTCCTCCAGGATCCACTGGCTGGTGCCTATCTTCGCCGGGAGGCCACCTACCCGCGCATTCCTGATGTCTTGAGGAACATGCAGGTACCCGTCGTCTTCCTCCAAGGCATGCTCGCTAACCAGACCCTGTCCTATCAGGCCATGGCCGTTCAATTGGTCAACGAGCGACTCTGGAAGAATGAGCACCTGCACTTCCGCTTCTTCGATGGCCTCGGCCACGCCCTCGACCCGCGAGACTCGTACGACGACCTGCAGTACCGCCGCGTCGCTCCGGAGGCGAAGGCGGAGCTGGTTGATCTCCTCACTCAGCGCTTCAAGTGAGGGCCGGGGAGCAATCCCTCGCAAGCAATCAGCGATGATCAGTCTTGCGATGGCTTCCAGGTCAAGTTCCTGACAGAAAGAACGGATAGAACCCTTCTCCTGCGAAGCCACGACATCCGCCGCCAATCGCAAACTAGTCTATCTGCCATGAGCCATCCCCTCCTCGCTCTCGTTCTCGCCCTCCTACCAACTGCTCTTCCCGGTGCCCTGCCCGGATCTCTCAACACTTCCGCCAAGCTTCTTGATCGGGAGAAGGGTCTGGTCCAGGTTGATTTGAGTTGGAGCAATGCATGGTTCAACGATCGCAATCACGATGCGATTTGGTTGACCTTGCGAGACGCCAGCAACGGGGCCGCGGGTGTTCTGGAGATGGCCCAGGAGGGTCACAGCCTGATCGACGAAGCGCTGCCTTTGCGCATCCTCCCCAGTGCGGATGGCCTGGGAGTGTTCGTGGAATTGACCCAGCAGTTTCGCGGCGACCTGTCCACGAGTATCCAGCTGCAGCTCGAGAAGAAGGGCTCTGATCTACCGGAGCAACTGGCAGCCTGGGCAGTGGAGATGGTCTTCATTCCTGGCGGCGGCTTCGAGCTGGGTGATGATCACCCGGGGGTCATCAACAAGGGTGGCTTCTATGCGGTGGGCGAAGGCGGTTCACCGGCCGGTCCCTTCAAGGTGAGTGACGAATCTGCCATCGAGGTGGCTGAGACGGCCGGGGCCCTCTACTACCAGGTCGGTCGAAACGCCGAATACATCGGTGACAGAGAGGGACCGATCCCTGCCAGCTTTCCCAAGGGCAGCGCAGCCTTCTATGTCATGAAGTATGAACTGCGACAAGGTGAGTACGCGCGCTTCCTCCGTAGCCTCCCCGAGGCTGACGTCTCGGCACGCATGCTCGAGAACCTGGAGGGCAAGGAGGCGGACACTTGTTCCATCAGTCAGGGTGATGATGGCATTCGTGCGGCCGCTCCGGAACGCCCCTGCAATTATCTGAGCTGGGACGACAGCTCTGCTTGGACCGACTACCTGGCCCTGCGCCCGCTCACCGAGTTCGAGTTCGAGAAGGCAGCCCGGGGACCCGAGCGGCCCATGGCTGGCGACTTTCCCTGGGGCAACGCCTCACGAGAAGGAGTGGAACGCATCGTGGAGAAGACTCGCGATCTGGCACTGGCATCGAGCGCTGACGAGGCCACCTTGATGGATGAGACCAAGGTACGCCTCGCCGCTTCCCATTATTGGGTAATGGATCTATCCGGCAGCGTTTGGGAGCGGGTCATCTCGGCGGGCAACCCGGAGGGTCGGAGCTATGTGGGAACCCATGGGGATGGAGTCCTTGCGGATGGATTCGCTGACACGGAGGGATGGCCCAAGCTCGGTGCCGATGGTCAAGAGGCGGCGGGTATCGGCTACCGGGGTGGAGCGGAGTACTTCGGCGGTACGCCCAACGAGACCAATCCTTTCTCCTGCGTGGGGACTCGTCAGTACGGCGCCTGGGCCGGTGGCTTCCGCTACAAGACCTACTCTGCCAGGGCTTGCCGGACGGCGCCGGCTGCTGCGCGGAAGTAGACCCTAACCCCGCATCGCCCGCGCATAAACTCCAGGCGTGCAACCAAGGGACTGCTTGAAGGCCCGAGTAAAGTGGCTCTGGTCGTTGAAGCCAGTTTCAATGGCGATCTGCGCGAGGCGCAGTTCACCAGCGGCGATCAAGCCCTGTGCCTTGCGAATACGAATCTCACGCCCGTATTCGCCGATGGTCTTCCCGGTCGCATCCTTGAAGGTCCGCGCCAAGGTGGATGGATGCAGGCGAACTTCCGCTGCCAATTCCCCCAGCCCCGGGACGGTCGGGCTCATGTCTTCGATGATGCCCAGCACCTTGCGCACATGCAGTGATCCGGCGCCCCGATCTCGCCCGGCCCGATGGCACTCGGCGAGCATGGAGATGATCAGGCCTTCGGCCACGGCCGGGGTGAGGTCATCCGCCGCCTGCAGTTCATGGAAGAGATGAAAGCCGAAGTTCGATAGCCGGCCGCCGGAGAACTTGGATGTCCTCTCGATGCGCAGCTTACCCCCGGCCAATTCTTCGCTTCGCCATGCTTCGAACTCCATGTTGATGGCGGTGCAGGCCACTGGAAACTCATCTCGATGGGGGACGCCACTGGGCTTGACGATCATCTCGCCGCTGCGGCATTCGAAGCTCTGGTTGTCCCCAGCACGCTCGCAGAAGGCTCCTCGCGCGGTAAAGCAGAGGTAGTCCCGCTCATGGCTGTGCTCCTCGATCACCATGCGCTCCGGATAGCTGACCAGACTTATTTCCAAGCCATCGAGTTGAAGGCGTTCGAGAAACTGGCCGGACTTACCGACCGGGATGCTGCCAGGTATCAGTGGTGAACTCATAGGACTTAATCTGTGCGCATCGTAAGGGCGGCAGAGGATTTGCAGAATCCCAGATCCAATCTGCACTCAGCGCCCCCGCGATTGCGGTGCAAGAACGGCGACGCAGCTGCAAGAGCGAGATCAGCCCCTGAACTAGGGTCTTCTGCGGCTGATTTGGTCCGATGATCCTCTTCTCGAACTCTCCAACTCAAACATGATCTACCTTGCCCGACTCTCTCTGATCGCCGCGGCAGTTTTCCTCCCGAGCATTCGGCCCCTCGCAGCGCAGGAGTCACTGCCCAAGTCCAGGGCGGTCGCATCGCTGATAGAGCAGGTCATCGCCGCGCAGGGTCTGGTTGGTGTGCAAGCCGCAATCTGGCATGGCGATGAGATGATCTACGAGAAGGTCTTCGGCCTGGCAGATTCTGCCCAAGGCGTAGCGGTCACCATGGAGACCCGTTTCCTACTGGCCAGTATCACCAAGAGCATGACCGGCCTCCTACTACATCGACTGGCGGAGGACGGTCTCATCGATCTCGACGCTCCCATTCAGGACTACGTTCCCGAGTTCGGTGAAAAGGCCGGTCCCCCGGTTACCCCGCGCCTTCTCCTTGCTCACCGTTCGGGAGTTCGTCACTACTGGCGTGGGGAGGCGAGTGCCGGCTCCTTCTTCGATACTCACTACGAAACGGCCACCGCTGCCATCGCAAAGTTCAAAGATGATGAGCTCATCGCTCCCCCGGGCACTCGCATGCAGTACAGCAGTTTTGGATACACACTGCTTGCCGCGGCAGTGGAGTCGGTCACGGATTTGACCTTCCCCGAGGCCCTGGAGGCGCACATCTTTGCGCCCCTCGAAATGACCCGGACAGAGGCCCCGGACTGGCGCTTCGCCGTGGACCAACTGGCGCCGAGCTACGCATTCTTTCTGGAACACGTCGGCGAAACTCAGAACCGCCCCTTTCAGGCGCGGCGCCTGGACTTCAGCTACAACGCCGGAGGTGGCAACACGGTCTCGACCGCCGCCGACTTGATTCGCTACGGCCGCGCCCACTTCGCGGATGGCAGCATCGGTTCATGGCATGTGGACGCGATCTTCGCCTCCGATGGGCAGGATGGTGAGCGCTTCGGATGGACCATCGGGCGGGATCCTGGCGGTCGAAGGTACATGCATTCCACCGGGGCGAGCGAGGCCTACCAGGCAGGGATCACCATTTGGCCCGAGGAGAAGCTGGTGGTGACGGCTTTGTCGAATACCTGGGGCATCGGATCGCGAGATGGTGGATTCACCCTGCCCATGCACATCGCCATCGCCCGTGTCCTCTTTGCGGAGCCGCGCTGACGCCTCTCAGAGCTAAGGAAGTTTTACTTTCTTGCCTGGATCGATCCGTCTCGAGAGTCCTGCCTGCAGGACTCCATGCGGGGACATCATGACCAAAACGGCTCTCTCATCTCTCATCACTCTCCTTCTCGGCCTATCGCTTTCTGCCCAGGAAGCCTTCGACCCCTGGGGGCCTCTCGAAGCCGGCCCCTACTCAATCGGATTTCGCGTGGACTTTCTAATCGACGCAGAGGGTAGCTTGGACGCAGCGGATTGGGGTTGGGAGGCAGGGGACGGTCGTCCCCTGCGCCTCTTCGTCTGGTATCCGGCGGCGACTGCAGAGGGTGAGAATGCATCCGCTGGTATGAGCGTCGGCGAGTACATCGGCGGTGACGAGGAGTCCGCAACAGTCTGGGAAGTGCCGGAACAGTTCGCCGAGTACGATCGCGTTCTCAGAGACTGGGATGCGGATGTGCTCCGGCGACAGTTCTCACCCAGTACGGAAGCGCTGCTCAGAAAAGCGCGGGAGATGGGTTTTCGCGCTCGCCTGGAGGCGTCGATCGCTGAAGGCAGCTTCCCCCTGGTGATCCACAGTCTGGGACGGCGCAACTACCAGCAGGAGAACCTGCTGCTTTGGGAGTATCTGGCGAGTCATGGGTACGTGGTGGTGGTCCTGCCACAAGTGGGAGCAAATACGACCGACGACCGCTTCCCCCGTTTCAATGTGCCGGCTATGCGGCTGCAGGCGGCGGACATGGCCTTCGCCATGGACCGCATGCTCGATAGTCCTGAGTTCAAGTTGGGCAGGGTGGGAGCGGTCGGGCATTCGCTCGGTGGAATGGCCGAGGCCTTTCTCGCGGCGGAACGCAAGGAAGTGTGCGCCTTGGTGGGCTTGGATGCTTCCTTCAGCACGAACGACGGGGTGCAGGTCTTCGATGCTGTGGACTGGGATGCGGCGGCTGTGGTTGTGCCGATTCTGAACGTCTATGCGGGGGGCAAGGGGATCCTGGACAATTCACAGTTGGATGCCTGGGCCGGGAAGAAGCTGCATCTGGCGATTGGGAACGGGCGACCGCCGGACATGGCGCTGCACGTGGACTTTCAGATGTGGCCTCTGTTTCTGCTGGCGACCGGGCATGAGGATGCGCGGGTGCGGGGAGCGCGACCGAAGGAGTTTGCGGCGGGGGTGCTGTGGACGGCGGTGCATGCGACGCGGTTGTTTCTGGATGCGGTGTTGAAGGTGAGGGATGGTGCCTGGGAGGAGTTGCGGAATGTGGATGGATTGGCCCGGGGGTTGGAAGGGGATGTGTTGAGTTTGCGGGAGGTGGGGGGGAAGTAGGTGGAAGCCTCAGTCCCAACCAACTTGAACCAAGGTCCTCTCCCCGGCGGAGATCTGGCAGGTTTGTGCCTTGCCAAGTTGCCTCGATTCAGAGCCCTGCTGAGTGATTATCAGCAGGCGGAGTTCGTACTCACCCGGAAGAAGCAAAACCCTCGTCGCTTCCAAACTTGCCTGGTCATTACCCCATAGGGTCTCGACCAGGTTTGCGTTGCCTGTGGATCTGATCTCGATCTTGACTCTGTCGCTAGGGTCGATTTGTACAGGTGGAACCTTGAACTGGAGAGCCCCCGGTCGCGGGACGACTAGGCTCGCGTCCCCATTCTGCGGGTCATGGCGGAGCTCGAACTCCTGACCGCCGATCTTGCAGATGAAGCGCTGTGGGCCGGCCGGCAGGGCATCGAAGTCGAAGACTCCTGGAGTCGGGGAGCGATGGCGTCGCTGATGCTCCGGGAGGTCCACCTGCAGGTTGGAGACCGGGACGAGCTCGCCTCTAGGATCGACCACGCGAACGCGCAGGTCATGGCCGGGGCTCATTTGGAGTTCCAGACTTTGACGAGCAGACTGCAGGATGATGTCTTTTCGTCGCGTGGCTACATAGTCGCGATGCTCGACGGTCAGGGCGAGCGGCGTGTTGGATTGGTAGAGATCGCTGAAGAGGAAGCGTCCCTCCAGATCGGTTCGGGCCTCGAGGTAGTGTAGTTCTATTGCGCTTAGCGTAACGAGCGCATTGGCTACCGGTCTCCTCTGCTCATCGAGGACTCGGCCATCTAGAGAGCAGCGCCCTTGGGGCACGAGCACTTCGATCTCAATCTGCTCCTCGGCGCTTGGGCCCTTGATCTCCTGCTTCACCAAGACCAGGTCGAGGGCGTCACGAATTTCGAGGGTCAGGGCTAGGTCGGGCAAGATGGAAGGCAGGGTGGCCGCTCCAGACTTGTCGTGCACCAAGTACAACTCCGTATGGCGGCTGCCATAGCCATAGCTGGGAATATGCGAGCCGAGGTAGGAGTGGAGTCTCGTTGGCCGATCTCCCTCCTCACCCGGGAAGATCGCAGTATTAGCACTGAGCAATAGCCTGACGCGCGGAGGAACCGACCCTTCCGGGTTTCGGAGCCGGATCTGGATGGAGTTGCCAGGACTCAAGACGAAGAGGAGAGGATCCTCTGCCAAGCCGCTTCCAGAGTGCGCCTGTAGGGCTTCGATGCGATAGCCGGGTGCGCCTACTAGCCATGATTTGGGGATTGGTTCTGCGATCTTCTCGGCCATGGATCGGCCATCACGGCCGGTGGTTCTGCTCAGTTGGCTAGACACGACTGCGCCATTGTCACCTCGCTTCTGGACGAGGACCCGAGCTTCTCGAATCGCGAAGCCCATTCGGTCTTGAACCATGAAGTGAAGATCTTGGAAGCTGGCTCGCTGAAGTCTGATCGCTCCCAGGTCTCCGGTAGCCATCTGCTCGGGAGTGCCGAACATGATCCCTTCAGTGGGTTGAGCCTCACGTGCATGGAAATAGATCTTGATGCTGGCAAAGGTAGAACGGTTTTCCGGATCCAACCAGACATCGCGCGCTCTACTTCCTCCCGGAGCGAGGCCGATACGAAAGCGACCCTCAGCATCAACTTGAACATTG
>JAJFFD010000127.1 GCA_021776805.1 Planctomycetota bacterium | reverse complement strand
GGCCGACCTTGAGTTCCGCTTCGCCCTCCTGGAGCGATGTGGTGAGGAAGATCTTGTCATCCCAGATCACCGGCGAAGAGTGGGCGAGGCCGGGGATCTCGGTCTTCCAGGCAATGTTCTCGCCGGTCTCCACATTCCAGGTCGCCACCGTGCTGTAGCCATCAGCGACGCCGCGGGCGTACTGGCCGCGGAAGGAGGGCCACTGGCTGTACTCCTGGGCGATGACAGTCGGGACGAGGACTAGAGGGAGAAGATAGGCGAGCTGGCGCATCAGCATGGTTCCTGGAGGGGTGGGGTCAGGCGGCAGTGTAGACCGAAGGATTGTATTCCTGTTGCTAGGCGTAGCGAGCTGGACAGGATCTATTCGTCCTTTAGAGCACTGAGGAGAGGGCCACGGGTGGCGAGGGCGCTTGCCACCCACACCCAGATGGCGCCGCTAAGCGCAACAGCCGCCACTAGTAGCAGCAAGGGCAGGATGGACATGCCCTCCGCTGAGTTCGCATTCGCCGGGAGGATCGCCAGCAAAGCAGCGATGACCCCCACGCCTACTCCAAGACCGAGCAGCATGCCATGCTCGCTCCAAACCAGGCGCAGGATGGCCCCCCGACTGAAACCCAACGCCGATGCCAGAGCCAACTCGCTGCGCCGTTCGAGAGCATTGCGCAGCACCACCATGCCCATGCCCGCGCTGCCCAGGAGAAGGCCGAGTCCACCCAGCACCTGGAAGATGAGGAGATAGGTATTCTGCACCGCATTGAAAGCAGCCATGCGATCCTCACTGGCGGTGAGCTCGAGCCCGATGTCGGTGAAATTCGTGGTCAGACGCTGAGCCACCTCATCACGACGATCGACAGGCACGTCGATGAGAAACATGCGATAGCCGCTGGCCGAGGGAAAGCGCTTCTCAAAGCGATCCGCGGCCACAACGAGATTGCCCTGCAGGATGGAATTGCTCACGGTGCCGACGATGCGCACCTGAAAGGCCTGCCCCGCTTCGTCCATGTATTCCAAGTCGTCACCCAGTCCCTTGTGCAAGGTCCAGGTCACGCTGGCCGCATCGCCGATGGCCGGCAGGACGTCCTCGCCATAGTCAGCGTCGAGCAAACTCCATGGGGCGGATACCTCGCTCTCACCCGCCGGGCCGAGCATGCCGGCGAACTGAAAGGAGCCGCGCTCCGCCAGAGCCGAAGCCTCCAGACCGACCAAGCGCGGGTTTTGCGGCAGACTCAGATTCAAGCAGCTGGCATCGTCGCCATCGCGCACACGCAGAGGCAGGAGCTCTACCCCTTCTAAATCCGCATCGTCCAAAGCGTAGGCCTCCCGACCGGCAGTCGAGTCCAGGTCCCGCAGCACGGGCAAGGTCGAGCGACCAAAGAGAGTAAAGCCACCGGTGCCCGAAGCGCGCAGACTCGGATCCCCAGGTGCTTCGAGTCGATTCGACTGTACCGCCACCACCAGGAAGGTGCCGCTGGCGAGGAGGGCGATTGTCGCCAGACTCCGACCGGGGCGGCGCCCGGAGTTGCGCAGACCGAGGGCAGCCATGGAGGGCAGCCCAGCAACCGCAGGACGGGCGAAGCGTCCGAGCAGATGACGGCAGGCCGCCAGGCCGGCGATGAGGAGAAGCGCACCAGCCCCGAAGAATGCACCGGCAGCCTGGGTCGCAGCCGAACCGGTAACGATCACCAACATAATCGCGAGCAGGCTGCATAGCAGGGCGATGATCAGACTGAGTCGACCGGATCGCCCAGTCTTGTCAGCTACCGGCATGGGGATGCCATTGCGACTGCTCAGCAGGTCGATGGTCGGGAGCGAGAAGGTTCTACGCAGAGCCAGAGCGATGGCGCCCAGGGCAGAGAGCAGGGAAGCGATGATGCCGATCGCCAAAGTCCCGCTGCCCACATGGAAGTCGATGCTGGTATTGCCGACCGCATCCTGCCAGAGGGTACCGAGGCCGTACAAAACCAGCTGGGTGTAGGCCAGACCGATGACTGCTCCGGGCAGTGCAGCCAGCAAGGCGATGAGAGCCGCCTCCCCGAGGAAGAAGCGACGCACCTGCTTGGCCGCAAAGCCGAGGGCGAGAAGCAGGCCGAGCTCGTTGGCGCGCTGCTCGACACCAAAGACGAAGAGCAGGGCGGTCAAAAGCAGACCGGCGGTGATCAGGAAGAAGCTCAATCCAAGGAAGAGGCCGCCGAAGTCCGTGGCGGAAGTGCCAGCGGTGAGCGCAGGTCCGCGGAGGTCGGTGAAGAACAGTCCCAGACGTGCCGGATCCAGCTCCGCAGTCAGGCGTTCGCCGATCTCGGCCATGCGTCCCTTGGCCCCACGGACGGCGCTGAGTTCGCCAAAGCGATTGCCCCAGATTGCCTGTGCGCTAGCCAGGTCGATGAAGGCCTTGGGAGTGCCACGATGTTCGTCCCAGTACTCCTCGTCTTCATCGCGAATCCTCTCCAGGTCCATGGGCACCCCTGGCTCCCAGTCCCGACAGTCGTCCGCTTCTGCGAGACCCGGAAAGGCGGGCATTAGCTCTGGGTCCGCGGCAACCCCAGCGATAGGCAGAATGCGTTCGAGCTCGAAAGACTTGCTGTCCTCCTGCAGACGCAACTGCGAACCCATCACGTAGTAGCTCAGCTCGACCCGATCGCCAGTCTTGGCTTGCAAGTCGGTCGCCGCCCAGTCATTGAGCACGATGCCATCCGCCGCCAGGCCGGCGGCGAGAACTTCGATCGCCTGCTGGGTGGCCGGGTCACTGCCAGACTTCCCTGGGACCAGGGGGCCGATGCCCGAGACCATGGAGTAGGGCGTGGCGCGATCGCCGATGCGCAGCTCATTGACGAAGTAGGTGAGCACTCCCATGAGTGCAGGATCGATGCCTGCCAGGGCATCGGTCACCGCTCGATCTAGAAAAACCCGATCGCTGCTCAGCTCAAAGAACTCGCTGTCTTCGAGCTCCTGCATCTCCACGGAGATGTCGTCGAGGGTCCACTCCTGCTTGAGGATGCGATTCGCTTCCTCGCTTGGATCGAGGTCCGTAGCCGGCCCCTTGGCGAGGAGCAGGTTGGCACGTCCTTCCAGATCAACCTGATCCTGCAACCAGGGCAGGGAGAGAAAGAGATTGAAGGGCGGGATCTGGCTGCTGCGCAGACTGAAACGACCGAAGTCCTCATCGGCGATGATCTCCCCCACCTCAACACGGATGGCGAAGGACACATCGTCCACCGTCGCCATCATCATGTCCCGGGGGAGGGCGCTGGGCTTCTCCACTCTCAGCAGCAACACATCCCCAGCAGAAATCCGCAACTGCTCCGCAAGCCGTGGATTGATCAGAGCCTTGCCTGCCTCCGGTGGCTGACCATGCCCTCCAGCTGGTCCGAGGGCGAAGAAGCTCTCCTCGACGCCATAGACATCGACGATCCCCGTGCGCGATCCGCCGCCCTGCACCGAGAGCACTCCCTGAAAGTTGAGCGCTGGACTCAGGCTCGCCCCGGGCATGCGCCGCTGCATACGCTGGGCCAGGTCATCGCGAAAATAACGCTCGCGCATGACGATCGCCGCGTCCACCTGACCGATGCGATCCAACGCCTGCTCACGCAAGCTATGGCGCACCGAGTCGCCGACGGCGAGAGCGCCGACCAGCACCGCCGTCGCACAGGCCGCGCCGAGCAGCACACCCAAGTTGGTGCGCCAGTAGTAACGCAGACTGCGGAGGAGATACTGGCGGATGCTCATGCGCGAACTTCGCCGGGTCTCAGGGCACCCATGTGGAGCTCGTAGACGCGCTGCATGCGGGCGGCCAGGCGATGGGAGTGGGTCACCATGACCATGGCTACCTTCTCGCTGGCGTTGAGCTCGGCGAGAAGTTCGCTG
The DNA here is from genome assembly GCA_021776805.1 of Planctomycetota bacterium. Taxonomy (GTDB): domain Bacteria; phylum Planctomycetota; class UBA1135; order UBA1135; family UBA2386; genus JAJFFD01. The sequence continues at coordinate 3,220 of JAJFFD010000127.1, read as the reverse complement.
AGATGATCGGCGGCGGTCTCATCCAGGGAGCCGGTTGGTTCATCGGCCAGGACGATGCGCGGCTGGTTGATCAGAGCGCGCACCACCGCCACCCGCTGGCATTCGCCACCGGATAGTTGGGCGGGTCGATGGGCCAGTCGATCGCTCAGGCCCACCTGTTGAAGAAGACGCTGCGCCCGCTCCTTTGCACCAGCGCGCTCGGCGGCGGCGCCACTGGCGAGGGTCGGCAGAAGAACGTTCTCCAGGGCACTGCACTGCGGAAGGAGATGATGCGACTGGAAGATGAAACCGATGCTCTGATTGCGCAGCAGAGCCAATTCCGCCTTGCTCATGCCGGCCAGGTTCTTGCCCGCGAAGATCACCTCACCGGAACTCGGCGGCAGGAGCGCACCGATGATATTGAGCAAGGTGCTCTTCCCCGAGCCCGAGGGTCCGATGATGGCGATGGGCTCCGCCTCGGCGATGCTCAGATCGACGCCACGCAGGACCTGGGCGGAGCTGGCACCATCGACACCCGCGTAGGACTTGGCGATGCCACGAAGTTCAACCAGCGCATCAGTCATGGGTCTAGCGATTGCTGTCCGCGGCGGGTGGTGCAGCCGGCGGCTTGGCAGGCGTCGGCGCGGGCTTGTAGAGAGTCACCAGGGTGCCCCCGATTGCCGCCAGCAGAATGCCGAAGAAGAAGGGCCAGCGGATGCCGCCGATGCCGCCCGCCGGTGGATGCAGGGCAAGACTGACGATAGCGTTCACGATGGGCGCGCCGGCAAAGATGATCGACATGACCACCGCCGGGTGGCCCTTGGCACCAAAGGCGAGCAGCACGCCGAAGGCTCCCACGGCGCCGACGGTGCCAGCGATCAGAGACCACCAGAGTCCCTTCGCCGGCATGTCCCAGGAGGCGCCGTTGGCGAGGAGCAGCAGTCCGGGGGCGAGCACCGCGAAGAGGAAGTAAGCGATACCGACCCAGAAGAAGGCCTTGTAGCGGCCGTTCACCGGATCGTTCATGCCTATCTGCCCAGTGTGCAGAAAGACGCCGTAGATACCCCAGCTGGCGACAGTCAGCAGGGCATAGAGGATCCAGGCATTGGTGGCTTGAGCGGCTTCAGGCATGAGTCGTGTTTTGGGCTACGTTCTGTTCGAGGGCTGGGGAATCCATCATCGCCAAATCCGTTTCGGGCGCGAGCATCATGCGCTGGGAGCGCGCTTTTGCCTGACCGATTCGCAGAGCTCGGCAAAGTTCTGCGCCATTCGATCAGCATTGAAGTGCTCGAAGACCGCGCGGCGCCCGCTGTCTGCCATCCCCTGAGCCTTGGCCTCGTCGAGGAGTAGTTCTTCGAGGGCTGCCGCCAGAGATGCCGGGTCATCGGGTTCGCAGAGGCTGCCGCCGCCGCTGGCTGCGAGGAGCTCGGGGAAGGCCGCATGGCGGGGTTGCACCACCGGCAGGCCAAAGCCCCAGGCTTCCAAGAGGTAGAGACCAAAGGACTCGCCGTAAGTGGCCGGCACCGAGAGAACGGAGAGTGAGCGCAGGAAGTCGAGCTTGCTGCTGCGCGCCACGTTGCCCGCAAAACTCACCTGATCCAGGATGCCCGCCAGGCGCAGCTTGTCCCGCTGCGCTTCGACGAAGGCCTCGTCCTCCTTGAGCCTGACGCCGACTACAGACAAGCGGACCGCGGGCAATTCGCCACGGGCCTTGAGGATGCAAAAGGCATCGACCAGGGTATGCAGTCCTTTGTCCCGACACATGCGCGCCAGATAGCCGATGGTCTGCGGGCGCCGCTCGGCGAGTGCTCGCGGATGCTCGTCGAGCTCGCTCACATCCAGGCCATTGTGGATGACCTTCGCTCCCCTCGCACCAAGGCCGAGGCGATCCACCATCAGGCTGCCGTAGGATTCGCTGACCGCGACAAAGGCGTCGATGTCCTTGACCCGCTCGCGAAGCTCCCCCCAGGCCGCCTTGGAGAAACTCTCCGGCAGCGAATCGAGAAAGGGCGCCTCGCCCTGCAAACTGCAGATCACCGGTCGATCCAGGGCTGCCTTCAAGCGTCGGACGATGCCACTGAGCATCACGTTCGAGATCAAAATCACATCCGGCCGCGCCGACTCATCGATCCAGGAAACGAGTCGGTCCAACTCCTTCGACTGGTGACCGTGTTCGCCGCGCAGCATGGACAGAGTCATTTCACCGAGATCAGCGGCCTCCGTGAGATTTCCCCGCTTCGAGGCCCAGCGCAGCAGACCCGGCCGATCGAGCATGCCACTGACCCAGCGCGGCAGGTAATTCGCCAGGCGAGTCTTCTGCTGCAGGTACATGTTGATGCCGCCCATGTGCACCTCAGGCTCGACCTCCGCAGGCTCTTCGAGAACCTGTGGTAGATAGAGGGGCACCACGGTGACTTCGTGACCCATGCGGCGCATGGCCCTGCCAAGGACGTCGTCACGCAGACAGCTTCCGCAGTAGAAGTGCCCGGTCCCGGGGGTGAGCTGCATGATCTTCATGGCTGGAAGATTGCTCGCTCCCCTCCTCTCAGGGCTTGGCACGGAAGGCGTAGAGCCGACCGTCGTTGGCACCGATGATGATCATGCCGTCCACGATCGCTGGCGAGGAGTAGATCGGTCGCCCAACCTCGAACTGCCAGAGCTCCTTACCGTCCTCGAGAGCGAGCATGTAGACCCGACCGTCTCCCGAGCCGAAGACCACCTTGTCGCCACAGATCAGCGGCGAACCGTCGATCTTGCGCTTGGTCTTGAAGGTCCACAGGGGCTCGCCGCTGTCCTTGCGCACGCAGTGCAACTTCTTGTCGCGGCCGCCAAAGACCAGACGATCCTCGGCAATGGCCGGCGAGGAGAAGAAGGCGTGGGTCGGACTCGGATAACCCCAGTCCAAGTCACCGCTCTTCAGGTCGACGCATACGAACTCATTGCCGTAGTGACCGAAGTAGACCTTGCCATTCTCCATGGCCACCGAACCTGCCACATGGCAGTCCTGACCCAGGGCCATCTGGGAAACCGCTTCCCCCGTGGCTACGGACACGCGATGCAGAACAGCATCACAACCGCCAAAGACCACCGTGCCATCGTAGATCGCCGGCGTGCCGTTGACGTAGTTGTCCGTCTCGTAGATCCAGAGCTTCTTGCCGCTGGCTGCGTCCAGGCAGTAGAGCCGATTGTCATAGCTGCCGACCACCAGACGGATCTGACCATCAGGCATCTGCAGGTAGTT
>JAJFFD010000126.1 GCA_021776805.1 Planctomycetota bacterium | reverse complement strand
GACCTGGAGCTCGAGGTGCCCATGCGCGCCGAGCACATCTTCCGCATCGGCTCCATCACCAAGCAGTTCACTGCCGCAGCCATCGTCCGTCTGATCGAGAACGGTGAACTCGACCGCGAAGCCATGCTCAGGGATGTCTTGCCCGAGCAGGCCTTCGAGGGTCATGAGATCACCATCGAGCAGCTTCTCCACCACACCTCGGGCATCAAGAGCTACACGGGCATGGGGCAGGCCTGGCAAGAGGTGGTGCGCAATCCCCTGCCTCCCGCCGAACTCATCGCCTTGGTCAAGACCCAGCCCTTCGACTTTCCCCCTGGAAAGGGCTGGGCCTACAACAACACTGGCTACTACCTCCTCGGAATGATTGTCGAGGAGGTGACCGGCGAGCCCTACGACCAGTACATCCAGAACGAGTTCTTCTCCCCCCTGGAGATGAGCCGCAGCAGCTATGGCTGGGAACAACCGATCATCAAGGGGCGGGCCGAGGGCTACAGCCTGCGTGACAATCAGGTGGTCAACGACGACTTCCTCTACATGGGTCATCCCTATGCCGCCGGATCGCTCCTGTCGACGGTCGATGATCTCATCACCTGGACTCATGCCCTGCACGATGGTCGCGTGGTCGACTCAGACAGTTACCAATTGATGATTACTCCGGTCCAGACTTCACGGGGCAGTGCGGGCTACGGCTACGGCCTGATGATCAGTAAGTTGGGAGAACATCCGCGCATCGCCCACGGTGGTGGAATCTTTGGCTTTTCCACCCAACTCTCGTACTACCCTGAGCAGAAGCTCTGCGTGGCGGTCCTCTTGAACACGGATGCGGTCAGTGCGGGGAGATTGGAGAACAGGATCACGCGTCGATTGCTCGGCATGCCTGAGCCAGCAGCAGCTTCGAGCGGGCGCTAGGCTAGGATTCGCCCGAGGGCAACATGGGGTAGTTGCCCTCCGAATCCTCGACTCTGAGATCGCGAGTGATCACGGGAAACTCGATGCCTTCGCGCCGGAAGCTCTCATAGATGGCCGCATGCAATTCGGTCTTGGTGCGCAGACCATCATCGATGTATGTGAAGAACCAGATCTTCAATTCCAAGCCAAACTCGCCGAACTCCTCGAACCAGATGCGATGTGGAGGCTCCTTCTCCACCTTGGGGTGGGCAGCCACGACCTCATCCAAGATACGCAGGACCTTTTCGATATCGGCGCCGTACTTCACCCGCAGGCAAAGGCTGCGGCGCATGATCTCGTCGTTGCGAGTCCAGTTGGTCAGGTTCTGAGTGACGAAGTTCTTGTTGGGGATGATGATCGTCTGCCGTTCCCAGTTGGTGACCACCGTCGAACGAATCGAGATGCTATCCACGATCCCTCCGGTCTGACCGACGGTGATCGTGTCACCAACGCGAATGGGACGCTCGAAGAGCAGGATGAGGCCACTGATGAAATTGGCGACGATCTCCTGCAATCCGAAGCCAAGGCCCACAGAGACCGCCGTCAGCAACCAGCCGATGCTGCCGAGGCTGACTCCTACAATCAGTAGAGCCGCCGACCAAGCGATAAAAATGATCGCGTAACGGGTGAGGGTGATCAGCGCGTAGCGGGCCCCCCTTTCCTGCTCGCCTACCAAGGGAGCTATCAGATTCTCATAGAGCTTGCCGATGTTGCTGCCCACCAACTGACCGGCGACGATCACGGAGATCGCGATGACCACATCCCACATGGTGAGCAATTCACCCGGTGCGATCTCGACGCCCAAACTGATGCCGCTGAAGAGTTCTCGCAGTGGGCTGCCAAAGCCAGCGAAGTATCCCAGAGGGATCGCAATCGCCAGTATGAGCATCAGAGAGAGGGGGCGGGCCAGGCCAGAAGAGAGCGCCGGAAGCACGGGCTCTTGATCCTCTCCATCTGTCTTGGCAATCGCACTCTTGGCGACGCGCTCCAGCATGGCCTGCAGACTGCGAACGGAAAAGGCGTAGAGCCAGGCGAGGGCGATGACCACGCCGGTGACCCAAATCACGCGATGCGATGTGTAGCGGGCGAAGGCCTGGTAACCGATGGAAGCAGCGACGATGATCCCGATCTGGTACGGGATCACCAGGAATCGGAAGATGCCTAGAAAGACGCCGAGGCCGGGCTCCGTGCTCGCCCACTCCCCCATCAACTTCTTGCGCTTGGAGAAGAGGGTCATCAGCACGCAGGCGAAGACCACGTACCAGGCGAAGAACAGCAGTTGCGGCAGGCCATGCAGGCCCATGGGCTGGCTCTCGAGAGCGACCGCCGGAGCCCAGGTCAGTTGCGCACCGAAGAGCGCTACCCGCGCACAGTGCAGAAGATGGGAGGCAACTCCGGAGAGCATGACCTGAAAACGCACGGCCAGGCCAGACGGCGGCCGGAGCAGCTCCCAACCGATACGTCTGGCAAAGCTCAACCAGGCGAGCAGCTCGAAGAGGATCGCCACATTGCGGGCGACACTATCCCCGGGGGCAGCGCGCAGAACAAAGGCAAGAAGCATCAGCCCTGCCGGCACCGGGAAGAGCCGTAGAGAGGCCATGGCGACCCATGCCAGGCCGACCCGGGCCCGCGTTTTCTGCTTGGCATTGCGGAAGAAGGACCAGGTGCCGATCAGGAGCAGACCGAGAGCCAGAAGAGAGAGTTTGAGGTTGCCCTCTCGAGTGCTGCGGAAGGCCTCGCCGGCCGCATCACTGGTCGCTCCAGTCGCGAGATCATCCAGATCACGGCTAAGCTTGGAGCTGAGATCGAGGCCCAGGAGGGGTTCGTCGCGACGCCAGATCAACTGGGTGTTGATCTCATGGCTCAGACTTGCGAGGCCCGTGCGACGTTCAGTAATCTTGGAGTCGATCGCTTCGAGAACGTCCTGAGCGGCTTCGATGCTGAGTCGCTCGGCCCGTAGAACGGCTTCTAGCCCCGCTTCCCCATTGACCTCCGTATCGAAGGCAGTCTTCGCAGCCTCGATTCTGTCAGGATTGTCAGTCCGCACCTTCTCGAGGAGTTTCTCGAGCTCCGGGTTCTCTTCCTCCGGCAATTGGAGATCGAAGAGTCGATCGAGCAGGTTCGCCAGGCTACCCCGAAAATCGTCGCCGTCCTTCTCGACCCGTGGAGCAATCAATCGCTCGAGGCGATCTTGGCTGCGCTCGACGCTGGTCAAGGTACGCCGCGCCACTTCGATATCACGTTCGCCACGCAGATCCATGCGCTTGCGAACGCGCTTGGTCTCGTTCTCAACCCAACGCAGGGCTTCGGCCTCCTCTTCCTGGAGAGTATTCAGTCCCTCCGTGCGGGTCTCGATCGCAGCTCGTTGCGCGGTGCTTCTCTGGATCTCGGCTGAGATTCGCTGGTGAAAAATCTCAATGGGATCCGTCTCCGCAGCAGCCGCCCGTTCCGCTTCTTCGGCCTGAGCTCGTGCCGTCGCAGCCTCTGCATCTCGGAGCCGTGTCGCGTCCCCGCGGGCGAGCTCCAGGCTCTTCTTGGCGCGAGCGAGATGGGCTTCGGCAAGGTCGAGCTCCAACTGCAGAACCGGCTTCAAGGCGGCATCCACGGGACCGACATCGTCGATGTACTTCTCCCGCTCCTTGATGACCTCTGCTTCGAGCTTGGCATTCTCGAGGGCGTACTGGCCCGAAAGATCATCATCCGCAGGCTTGGCATTTAGCCGGGGTGCCAAATCAGCTCTTCGATCCGGGAGATTTCGGCGCTCATCACCTAGCGTGCTTCTTCGAGCCTCGAGCGCGGCGAGGGCATCTTGCTTCGCATCTCTGTCTCGAGTTGCCTCCCGCTGCGCGTCTTCGTGGCCGGTCACTTCACTAGGATCGCTGAGCGCAACTGCCGTCAGGGCCGGAAGAGCCTTCACTACCTGCAAGCCGCTCTCCGCCGTGGCGCGACGTTGGCCGATATCGTCCCCCGCCGTCAGCGCGCCGGCCGCCTGTCGCGTAGCGATGAGCTCCCTGAGCAGGGAAACCCGCGCACTGACCGCCTTCTGCTGAGCCTTGTCCGCGTCGGTTTGTGGATCAGCAAGACCCTGCAATCGGGTTTGCGCGGTCGCAAGCGCAGCCTCAGGATCCTGAATAGGATCCTGCCCAAGAACCGACAGTGCGAGAGTGATGGCAGCGAGGCCGAAGTGGAGTGGCTTCACTCCACCAAGCTAAGGCATTCCTCAGCCCTGGTGAAGGTTACCTGGCTAGAGACTCGACTCCGTTCTCGACGCGGCAGAAGCAGGAAGCCGTGATCTCCGTGTCCGCATCCGCCCATGCCAGGCGGAATCTCACGTCAACCGCCTGGGCCTCCGAGCTCTTTCCCTGCAAACTCAGGCTCTCCGCCAGGCCCAGGAGGGACCAGCCATTCTCCGCATGCTGGGCCAGGTCTTCACGGTAGACAGACTCCGCCTCGGCAGCTCTGCCATCCTCCAGAAGCAGGGCGCCCAAGGCATGGCGCATGGGCTGCATCCAACCCGGCGGCTCCGAGTAGGGGATCGTGTCCTCTTCCTCGACGGCGCGGCGCAGGGCAACGAATGCCTCCTCACGCTTACCCTGCTTGAACAGGATCTCCCCACGCATCATGTAGCGAGCGATGTTGAGGATGGTCTTCACCGGAGCCCGGCGGACCTGCTTGTCCTCCGGGATGGTAGCAGCCACCTCCTCGAAGAGCTTGGCCTCCGAAGTCGCTTGATCCAGGCGACCGGAGTTGGCGTATGCCACGGCGCGCGCGTGGTGATACAGAGCAACGGCGATGGAGTATTGCTCCTCTGGCTTTTCCTCCGCGAGGATCTCTTCCCAGAGACCGAAGCGCATCATCACGTGCATGGGCACGAAGAGATACGACTCCACCGAACGCGGCAGAGTGCTCATGCCCTCCTTTGGCAGCTTGCCAACCATGGCATAGGCCGCTTCCATCGCCTTCTTCTTGTTCCCTTGGAACATGGCGGCCCAGATCAGGAAGTGCGCATTGTGGGCCCGGTAGTAGTGGTAGATGCCCTGGGGGCCAGATGAAGCAAAGAAAAAATCGTCGGCCGCGACGGCTCGTTCATTCACTGCGATGGCCTTCCGGTAGGCTCCCAGCCGAATGTAGATGTGCGAGGGCATATGCAGGAGATGCCCCGAATCCGGCACGAGGGTGGCCAGTCGATCAGAAGCAGGCAGGGCGCGCTCAGGACTGGTCGATGCCTCGACGGAGTGGATGTAGAAGTGATTGACGCCGGCGTGCTCCGGGTGGCTCGCCAACACCTTCTCCAGGGTGGCGACGATTTCATCGGTGTATGGCCCACGATCATCCCCTTCGGGCCATTGACGCCACTTGCGTGATAACAGCATCAGCGAGTCCGCGTAGAGGACGCCAACATCCGAGTCGTTGGGAAAGCGCTTGTAGACCTCGCGCATCTCCATGGCATAGGCGAGGTCCAAATCCTTCCGCTCCACATCAGGCTCCGCTTCGAAGCGGGCATTCGCGGCCATGATCAGGGCCTTCTCCACATCACTGGTGGGACCAGCGAGAGTCATGGCCCGCCGCGCAGCCTTGTATGCACGACCAGCTCGCTCCATGTCCGTGAGAGGCCCGTTGATGTTGGGCCCCAGGGCATAGGCCATCCCCCACCAGGCCATGGCGCAGTCCGGATCGGCCTCGGTGGCCCTTTCGAAGGTGGCGATTGCTTCATCGTGGTTGAAACCCCAGCAGAGCATGAGCCCTTCATCGAAAAGGCGCTGCGCAGTCTCCGAGTTGGTGGTGATTTCGCGATGGGAAAGGCTGCGGGTCTGGAAGCTGGAGCTACTTCCGCAAGAGGCCAGAAGGAGGCCACTGGCGAGGAAGGCGAGGGTCAGAATGCGCATGATTCTTCCTGGTTGGTCGATGAGCGAGGCGGAGAGGATAGCCCGAGGCAGGCTCAGGGTCGAAGCCAACCTAATCTGAACTAATATGCCGGCATGAATGTCCATGCCGATGCCCCGCGTCCCACGACTAGACCTGAATCCAAGTACCTATTCCTCTTGCTGGCGCTAATCGGGTTCGTGCTCCTGCTCCCCCTGCAGAGAGAATTGGATCTCGATGGCAGAGATGTGGCCATGACGATCCTAATGGCCATCGTCTTGATCGGCGGAGTTCAAGCAGTCTGTCACAACCGGCGAATGAGGATCATCGGCACGAGCACATGGATTCTGGTTCTCGCCCTGAGCTTCTGGACCCAGAACCTGACGGCGGGCAGCACGATCTGGCTCGTTACCAGTGTCACGGCTGACCTGCTGTCGGTCTTCGGCTTCCTCGCCATGACGGGATTCATCCTGCAGGACGTCTTCGTTGGCGAGATCACTCGCGATCGCCTCCGCGGCGCCGGCGCTGCCTATCTTCTGATGGGGATCGCCTTCGGCATCCTCTTCAGACTCATCGACCTGGCCTTCCCTGGCTCTTTCAAGCTAGGTGCAGGCGAAACCATCGCAGCCATGGAAGCAAACTTCTACAGCTTCGTCACCCTGACGACATTGGGCTACGGCGACATCACACCTGTACGCCCCTTCGCTCAGGCCGTTGCCTACCTGGAGGCATGCATCGGCCAGTTCTACCTGACCGTGCTGGTGGCCTTCCTGGTTGGCAAGCGGCTGGCCGCCTTGACGCTGCGACCGAGCTGAGTTCGCCGGTCTAGCGCTTCGGCTTCTCGTCGAGGATTAGGATCGCGGATGCATTGAGCTCATAAGTTTCTCGCTCAATCTTCAATCCCTTGCCTGCTTCCTCTTCGAGATGCTTGGCATCCTCTTCGGAGATGGTCTTGGGATAGAAGGAGCCCTGGATGAGAACCCGCTGCCCAGCGAGATCCTTGGGGAAGGCATACTTGCCATCACAGCCAGTCTCCCAGCGCACCATGGCCTGCTCGCCCTGGTCCTCGATTTGGATCCAGCAGCCCTTACTCTGGCAAACCGCGGTGGCCGTCGCTTCGACCAGCAAAGTACGGTCATAGTAGGCGCTAGGATTACTGTGGGCGGTCGCGAAGAGGATGGTCTCCTGGGAGACGATTTCTTCCCCGACGCGCTCTCCCTGGGGGAGTGCAGGAGCGCTGGACTTGCAGCTGGCTAGAAGAAGGCAGGAGAGGGTCAATACGAGGGTTTTCACGGTTCTTACACTCAATGGTGACGGTTGGGCTCGAGGGCCGCAGCCTGGACACAGTCTACGGCAGCTGGAGAACGCTGCTCAGCATAGCTTCTTTCGTTGGCATGGGCATGCCTGGACTGCTCTGGGATCCGCTATCATGCGGGATGTGGAATACGAGATCAGATTCCGCAGCCAGCCCAGGCTCTTCACGGTCACAACCAGGGGAGTCGCCAGCGCTGAGCGCATCGCTGCCTTCACCTCGGAGCTGCTCCGGCACCGAGATTGGCAGCCCGGGACGCCAATCCTCATCGACCACAGCCGGGCAATCACCAATCAGCTGACCGTCGAAGACGTCCATCAGATCGCCGAGAGCGTAATCTCTCTAGCTGAACGCACCGGCGCGACCCCGCTGGCTTTGGTCATGGCCACGGATGTGGCCTTCGGCATGGCGCGCATGTGGCAGCAGCGCACAGAGCTCGACTCCCCCATGCAGATCAGCATTTTTCGCAGCATGCAGGAGGCCAGGCCCTGGCTCGAGAAGCTCGAAGAAAAGGAGCAATCTGGCTAGCGCAGGACGCGCTGCGAGTACTTTCTCGCGAGGGATCGTCGCAGATCACGAACTTCCGATTCGGATGCCGGACCGTGGAGCAACTCCCGCTGGATCTGCTCTTCCACCTCGTCAAAGTCGGTGGATTTGACTCGCAGGACCTGGAAGAGATGAATGCCGACACGGCTCTCCAGAAGCCCTGACACTTCTCCGATATCGAGCTCCGGGAACGCGCCGGTGACCCGAGATCCCAGGCGCTGCAATTCCGTATCCCAGAGCTGGCCGGCGGATGCAACCGTCTCCGGGTCCGCGAGTGCGGCGCGTGTTGCCGCATGGTCCGACTCGCTGAGTAGCGAGGTGAAGCTCTCCCCAGCCTGCAGTTGCTGGCAAATCGCCTCCGCCCTCGCTGCTGTGAAAATCTTGGCCGCGGCGCGGTCCGATGGCTTGCCCATGGCACGCAGCTGCTCTGCGCTGGATTTGAAGGACAGAAAGATCTGGCAGAGCAAGAGGCGCCGACCTCCAGGGCCATAGCGCCGCTCGAAAAGCGCGCGAATCGCAGGCTCGGGAATCTTCCGATCCGCACGCACGAGGGCATCGATACGGTTGTTACGCAGAGCGTCGTTGGCAAACTTGCGCTGCTGCTTGCGGTCGCCAGAGCTCTCCTGCTTCCGCCCGGATGCCAGATATCGCTGCGCAGCGGCGCTTCTCGCCAGCAAGGGAGCAGCTGCGCCCAAGCCTCTCTCCCGGCATTCAGCCACCAACAACAGGTCAAAGATCAAGTCGTCGAGACTCCCCGCAGCGCCCCTGCCCGCCTGGTACCTACGCAGCTGTCCTTCGCGAACTTCGCCGATACTTGTCTCAGCAAGGACTCGACCATCTTCGACCGGCAACATGTCGGCGGGGTAGTAAAAGGCATGCGAAGGGTCGAGACGCCCGATCCCGGATTCGCTCCCGCCAGCCTGCTCATGCGGCGGCGCTACAACATCCCCCGTCGAACAGGCCGCGCAGAAGAGAAGCAGCGCTAGCGCCGTCGCCTGCCTGGTCTTCGACGGGCTAAGCATCAGCGCCCGAACACCGGTACGGGCAGGTTGGTCAAATCCAGATTGGGGACCACCCGCTGCGCATCGTCTTCTCGATCTTTGAAGATGTGAAGGATCCTTCCCCGTCCCACTTCCTTGTAGTCCGGCTCGGGATAGACCTCGGAGACAAAGGTACGCTGAGGAGAAAAGTCATGGATGATCACGCGAACACCTTGCACCCCCATGAAGTGCCTCTCCTCTGCTCGCTGCTTGCCGGCATGCATGTCATAGACCTCGAAGAGGATCCTCAGGGTCTTCTGCAGGCCACGAAAACCCACGCCATCCTCCACAAAAACAAGATCGAGCTCCAGAGCACGCATGATCTCGGCGTAGTGGCTGCGGACCGCATCCGAGAACATGCGGTAGTAGGGGGGGCCAATGATGCCGAGCACGAACGCGCCCTCTTCGAAATCGATCTGCTCCTCATCCACATCTCGACTCATGCCGACCACGTACCAGAACTGCAGCCCCAACCAGAACCCGGCGCCACGCTTAAAGACCCTCCGCGCAGCGCGCTTGAAGAGCTTCTCCAGACCGCGCATGAGCAGTCGACGCTTCTGCACCGCATCCCTGCGTTTGAGTTGGTGAAGCAGATCCAGATCATCGATCTGATTCAGGTCGATGGCTCGTGGCCAAGGCCTGACCTGGAAGAGATCCGCCTCAGCCTCCGCTGCCGGAGCCTGCTGGATCACCACCCGCACATCGGTGGGCGCCGGATCAGCCGTATCGAACCTCAGCTTCCAGCCAAGGGCCTCGAGTGGGCCACGCAGATAGAGCTCTTGAGATTTGGATGTGCAGCCTTCAACCCGGAGCACTGGCTTGCATACCCGGCCTGGATCCTGCCGCCGCCCTCGCCGCAAGAAGCGCATGAGCAGGAACAGTTCTGCAGAGACTCCACCAACTGCGAGCCATGCGAATCCCTTCCCGAGATAGGTGGTCAAAACCATTTCGGGCTCGTCCACAGCAGCGAAGATCTGACTGCCGGTGGAGATCAGGACCAGTGTCAGGCTCAAAGAATTGACCAATACCAGTTCGCTAGCTGAGATCCATCGATAGTCGAAGCGACGGACGGCAACTGGCTCACGCTCGCTCGTCCAAATCAGAGTGGCGGTAGGTCCCCCTGGCCAACAGATCACCCCCAGGCCAAGCACAAAAAGGCCAAGGATAGCCGCAGGTGCCACCCACTCGGGCAAGAGGCTGGCTGCCAGTAGAAGGAGAACCCCGAGGCCAAGGAGAACCGATACCTCCTGACGCATGTTCCGGCGCCCTTGACCGAGAAAACGGCCGACGAACTCATCGTGGATGACGGCAACTATCAAGAATACGAGCACCAGTCCGAATCCAATCATCGTCGCCCAAAGCAGACTTGTGGCGAGCAGGTAGAACACGAAGAAGCTCGAGGCCAGGCTCGGCAGGACGGGTTCCGGCAGCAGACTGGCACAGAGACTGGTTAGCAGGACTAGCGATAGAGCCAGACCCACCCCCCGGGTTAGCAGTCTTGGGAGCCCGGGACTGAATTCTGGCTGCTCACGAAAATCCACACCAAGGCTGCGGATGAACCGCCCAATTGGGGCCACAAGTTCGCGCAGAATGGCCAGAGATCTGGTGATTAGGATGAAGGGTCGCTGCGCATGTTGTCGGAGGCTGAATCCCAGCATGACGGCGAGGATGGCAAGCCCGGCGACCTCCATCGGTCGACCAGGGTAGTTTCTCCCCAAGACCTCCAGCCCCATGTAGACCAGGACCCACAGGGCGAACAGACCGAGCCCCCCACCCAGGCCGCGCAGGAGCAAGGGAGCTCTCCCGATCGCCAATAGTCGATCACGAATCATGGACATCTTTGCTAGACCTGAGGCAGATCATAGCAGGGGCAAGCGCTCTGGGTACGAAAGGACGCCGGGAGTGCGTACCCCCGGCGTCCTTCGGAACAAGCCTATCCGTCGGCTACTTGCCTTCGGTCGGAGCCTGTGAGGAGAGCGCGCTACTGACCTTTTCGAGTCCGGCGAGAATCTCCTTGATGTCTTCCTTGACCGGTGCGGCTGCCTCGCCGGCGGTGGAGATCGCTGTCTCGAGTCCTGAGACGCCGGCAGCATTCAAGTCGTTCTCGAGGATGATCTTGATCTCATTCAGACGGCCATAGAACTTCTGGAAGTCCGCTTCAATGCGCTCGAGTTCGTCCTTCGCATCATCGAGCTTGGCAGAAGCCTCGGCGATGCGAGCCTCACCCTGCTCCTTCAGGTCCGAGCTTTCGACATCTGCCATCTGAGACTGCCAACCTTCGATGTACTTCTTGGAGTTCTTGTTCAGGTCATCTGCAGCGGCGACGACATTCTTACCTTGAGTATCGAGCCGATACATTTCGGCCATGAAGAGATCGAAGTGCTTTTTCAGGTCTCCATCCTTGTGCTTGGGGACTTCGACCAAAGCGGCGAGAGTCGCATCGATCTGGCTATCGAGCTTGGTGAATTGCTCACTCAGATTCTGAGCACTACCGGAAGTAGCTGCCGAACGACCAGTCCCGGTGGATTCACAGCTGACGAGAAGCAAGCTGGAGAGGACTGCGGCGAGAATTGAGAGCGAAGACATGGAGCGGAACATTTTGATCATTCTCCTGACGAGGTTTCTTGTAATTACCCTCCCTGGCGCAGCAAGGCTAGCGAGGCTCTTGACAAGCAACAAGCCACCCCAAGAGCTTTCGAGAAGCTATTCGGCGGGACTCGGGGCTCAATCCCGCGCCGATCCGCCTCCGATAAAAGCCCCATGCGGCTGGCGGATAGAGAACTGCTCGGGTGGACCGGGGATCTACACAGATTCCTGCTGATCCCCGGCCTGACCTACCTGCTGCTCTTTGCCGCTTTCACCTGGCCGGCGATGGCCAGCTTTGGCAGCCACTTCTTCTGCGACGATGGCGATGGCCTGCAGAACGTCTGGAACATCTGGTGGGTCAAGCAGGCCTTGGTCGAGTCCGGCACTCACCCGTGGCACAGCGAGCTTCTCCACCACCCGGGAGGAACGAGCCTGATCGGTCAGACCATGAACCCGATCAATGGGCTCCTGGGCATTCCCCTCTCCCTCCTGCTCGGGCAGATCCAGGTCTTCAACGCCCTGGTGATCTTCGCTTTCGTCAGCTCTGGCCTGGCCGCCTTCTGGCTCGCCTGGTTCTTGCTGCGCGACTACTGGGTGAGCATCTTCGTAGGCGCTGCATTCACATTCTCGAGCTACCACTTCGCTCATGCGGAGGGGCACCTGCAACTGGTCACCATGCAGGGCCTGCCGCTCTTTCTCCTCGCCTGGTTGCAGCTACTGCGGCGACCGAGCGCAATCCGAGCCACTCTCGCTGCCGCCGCGTTCTGGCTGGTGCTCCTCAGCGACTACTACTACAGCATGTACTGCGGAATCGCTGCGCTCATGCTCCTGCTAGGAAGCGAGCATCTGCAGCGACGCCCGCTCCGATTCAGTGCCGAACTAGGCAGACCGTTCCTGTTGTTCTGCACCCTTGCTTCGCTGCTTGCTCTTCCTCTCCTCCTCGCCCTGGCTCGTGCCGGGCTCAACGACGACCTCATCGGATCCCATGATCCTAGAGAAGCCTCAATGGATCTCTTGGCTCCCTTCATCCCGGGAGGACATTGGTGGCTGAACGACTGGACTCAGGGCTTTTGGTCGCAGCTTCCGGGCAACATTCACGAGAGCGACGTCTACCTGCGCTGGACCCTGCTCCTACCCGCAGCCTTCGCGCTTTGGAAATTCGGTGCCAAACGCGGCAGCCCCTGTCGCCCTTGGGCGATCATGGGCATGGTCTTCCTCGCGATCAGCCTGGGGCCTCGGCTGCAGATCTGGGGTCAACAACTGCCCTATCTACCAACTCCCTATGGGATTCTCGAGATCATCCTGCCACCCCTGGAGCATGGGGGCACGCCGGTGCGCTTCGCGGTGATGGCTCTGCTCTGCATCTCGATCTTGGCTGGCATGGGACTCCGCCCCTTCCTGGGGAAGATCTTCGCTGGGCGCGCCTGGCCCTTCCTGCTGATCTTCGCCATAGAGACCTGGCCTCGCCCCATTCCGCTTACACGCATCGAAGTGCCTGAGTCCGTCGAAGGGCTCGCAGACCTGCCAGAGGGCGCGGTCATCGATTTGAGCGGCAGCATGTGCGAGCGCCTTCTGCGTCAGACCTGGCATGAGCGGCCGGTGATCGACGGCTATATCTCCCGCTATCCGCATGCAGTGCTGCGAGAGCTGGTGGAGCGGAAGGAGCTGTATCGAAGCGGCCGGTATCGGGAGCTGATGGACCGGACCGAGGCGCGGTACTTGGTCTTGCCCAGCGAGCTCTTGCCGAAGAGAGAGCTGACTGGTTTGCGCGTGCTTATCGAGGGCGAGCAGATGAGCATCCTCTGCAGGACAGATGATCCGCTTCTAGCCCAAGCGCATCCGCGCTGAGAGATCCGACATGGATTAGCTTCCAGGAAGCAAGAATAACTGTGATCATCCCCGCAGTGGCCGCCAATCGCTCCGGCTGCCCGCCTGCCATAGATGATCCAACTCGTTGATGTCGCCAAGTTCTATGGCAGCTTTCAAGCACTGGCTGGGCTGAACGTCTCCGTGCAGCCCGGCGCAATCGGTCTTCTCGGACCGAATGGCGCCGGCAAGAGCACGCTGATCAAGGCCATCCTCGGACTGGTGAAGCTCAGCCGCGGGACAGCCACCATTCTCGGCATGGATGCGGCGACCCAGTCCCGTGAAATTCGCGAGCAGGTGGGCTACATGCCCGAAGACGACTGCACCATCGCCGGCCTGCAAGGAGTGCAGTCTGTAGCACTGGCCGGGCAATTGGCAGGCCTACCCGCCCTCACCGCTCTGCGACGAGCACACGAGATGCTCGACTACGTGCTCCTCGGCGAAGCGCGCTACCGTGAGGTGCAGACCTACTCGGTCGGCATGCGCCAGAAGGTCAAGCTGGCCCAGGCTCTGATCCATGCGCCCAAGCTGCTCTTCCTCGATGAGCCAACCAACGGACTCGATCCTGTGGGTCGCGAGAAGATGCTCCGGCTGATCCGGGACCTAACTCAAAAGAAGGGCGTGTCGGTGGTGATTTCCACGCACATTCTCAGCGACGTAGAATCCTGCTGTGACGCGGCTCTCATCCTGGGTCGCGGCGAACTACTTGTCTACGACACGATCCAAGCTCTCCAGAAGAGTGTCGATTCGAGTTGCCGAATCCGAGTTGCGCATGATGTGGCCAAACTCTGCGCAGCGCTTAGCGCTCGCGGCTATCAGATAGAAGCAATCGGCCCAGACGAGGCGCGTATCCGGGGCGAGGGGGACTTGGGCACAGCGATCTTCGCAGCTGCCCAGGAATGCGGCAGCGAAGTGCGGGAGATCATGCCAAGCCGCAACTCCCTTGAAGACATCTACTTGGCTGCGGTTCGAGCGACTGAAGGCCGGCCGGAGAAGGAGAGCGCCTGAGATGCCTATCGCCGAACTCGGCTACCGACCATGGGACGGTGCCCGCACGGGGGTCATGCAGCGTTGGATGGCGATTACCCGCTCTGAAATCGGGATCGCCTTTGGCAGCAGCAAACTACTGCGCCGCTTCCTGATCTTCGCCTGGATACCGATCCTGTACTTCTGCCCCATCTTCCTCGCCATCGGCTACGTCGCCGACCCCGCCAATAACCTGACCGAAGGGGCCATGCTCACCGAGATCGCTGGCGAGTTTCTCTCCGGCGATGCCTTGCAGAGGATTCGAGCCGACCCCCAATCCTTCTTGCCGGGGATCTGGTCCATCGTCTTCTACTTCTTCTTTGCCTACACCCAATCCGTCTTCGCCATGGTCATCGTGGCCATCGTTGGCCCGCCACTGATCTCACGAGACGTGAAGAGCAAGGCCTTCCTGGTCTACTTCAGTAAGCCGATCCAGCCTTGGCAGTACCTGCTCGGCAAGCTGGCCACGGTGATCTTCTTCGTCTTCTGCATCACGCTCTTTCCGGCCCTGGTCCTGTACACCATCAGCATTGCCCTGTCTCCAGACGTAGGCACAGTGCAAGCCACCCTGCCTATCCTCCTGCAGATCTCCATGGCCTCCCTGGCCACCGCCCTGCCGATCGGCATGGTGGTTCTGCTCCTCTCCTCTCTCACCGGCAATCGGCGTATCGCGACCTTCTTCTGGCTGGCGGCCTGGATCTTCGGCGAGATCGCCTTTCGAGTACTCACCCTGGGCGGAAACTTCTCGCGGAACTTTGAGCCACCTCCATGGGCCTACTTCCTCTCCCTCCGCGAACTGACGACGCGGGCGGCCTCCTACCTATTCCAACTCCCTGAGAACATGGAAGCCTTGTTCACCAACCTTGGCCCAGCAGGGGAGCGCTTGCAGCGAAGCATGCGCGGATTCGCCTCCGACATGGGTGATGCAAGTGTGATCGAAGGCAGCACGGATGTGCTCGCAGCCACCAGCTCAGGCTTTCCACCATGGGTCTCCCTGCTCGCCATCGCGCTGCTCTCTAGTCTATCGGGCGCCCTGCTTCTCCGCCGCGTCACCAAGCCAGTGAGGATCTAGCTCAGCTATGGGAGAACTCCTCGAAGCGCGTAACTTGACCAAGCTCTACGGAGTCATCATCGGGGTCAATGACGTCAACCTCGACTTACAGCCCGGAGTCATCGGTCTGCTCGGACCCAACGGCGCTGGTAAGTCGACCTTCCTGAAACTGGTCACCGGTCAACTTCGCCCCACGGAAGGTCAAGTCTCGGTGCTTGGCCAGAATCCTTGGAGCAATGTCCAGCTCTTCAATCGGATCGGACTCTGCCCTGAGCAAGACTCGTTCTATGACAACATGTCGGCGCTGGAGTTTGTCACCAGCCTGGCTCGACTCTCCGGAATGGGACAGGAGGCGCAGGATCGTGCCGAGCAGGCACTGGCCAGAGTGAGCGCCACCGAGTTCATGCATCGCAGCATCGGCGAATACTCCAAGGGCATGCGTCAACGCACCAAGATTGCCCAGGCCATCGTTCACGATCCGGACTTCCTTATTCTCGACGAGCCCCTGACCGGCACCGATCCGATCTGTCGACGCGAGATCATGGATCTGGTCACCGAGCTCGGCGCTGAGGGCAAGAGCATCCTGGTCGCTTCACATGTCTTGCACGAGGTGCAGGCCATGACCGATCAGTTCGTTCTCATCTTCGGTGGCAGAATCCTCGCCGCAGGCAAGGTCCAAGAGATTCGGGGATTGATGAACGAGTTCCCCCATCGCATCAGCCTGCGTTGCTCGGATCCCAAGAAACTGGCCGGCGCGCTGATTCGAGACCTTCCCATCGACGGTGTGGAGATCGATCAGGAGCGGGAGGAGGTCATGGTGCTCACCAAAGATCCCGGAGAATTCTATGCGGGCCTGTCGCAAGTCGTCCTGGCTACAGGCCTATCTGTCCGCGAACTCACCTCAGCCGACGACAAGCTCGAGGCGGTCTTCAATTACCTCATGGCGGCGAGCTGATGGGCGAGATCTTCCGCATGCAACTGGGTCAGATCCTCGGCGGTCGGATGAAGTGGCTGATGCTGCTCTGCCTCAGCCTGCCAGTGCTGCTTACCTTTGGGGCAGTGAGCGCCGGGGGAGTTAGCGAGATCAAACGCGAAATCGACTCGGAGATCATCTTCCGCAATGCTCGCCGCGGGATCGTGCCTGAGACCTCGGAACAGGTGCTCTGGAAGGGTGAGGACCTGAGCTTCTTGGGTGGTCAATTGAAGCTCACGGAGGACGCGATTCTCTGGAGTGGTCGAGAGATGAGCAATCGGCGGGCCACGGTCATCGGCGAAGGCAATTTCATCATCACCGATGGCGAGCTCTGGATTGACCCAACCAAACCACAGAGAAAAAGATATAGCCGCCAGTCGGGGAGTCGCAGATCTGGACCGGATGCAGCCACCGAAGAGATCCAGCTCGGAATGGAGCTGATCTACAGCATCTACCTCTTCCTGCTCTACCCCCAAACCATCTGCCTCCTGCTGGCACTCTTCTATGGCACCTCCGTGCTCGGCCAGGAACTGGATGGCAAGACCCTGACCTACCTCTTCACCAGGCCTCTGGCGCGTTGGAAATTCGTGGCGGGCAAATACCTGGGCATCATCGTGGCCCTCGCGATACCTCTGACCCTCAGCGTGCTCGCCTCCTGGCTGCTCCTTGGGGCGGTCGGAGGCATGGCTCTGATCGGCTCGATCCTGCTGGTGAGCCTGGCTGCGATCATCGCCTACAACGCGATCTTTCTCCTCTTCGGATTCTTGATCCCGCGGCGAGCCATGATCGCGGCCCTGCTCTACGGGGTCTTCTTCGAATTCATCCTCTCCTTCGTCCCGGCCATGGTGAACCAACTTACCGTGACCTACTACTTGCGTTCCATCGTCACCGGCATCATGCAGGTTGAAGTGCCCCGGGAGATCTCCCGCATCGTCGGTGGCTCGAGCATTCCCTTCTCCCTCCTGGCCCTACTAATCATCGTCTCGATCAGCCTGCTGCTGGCATCCATCCTGGCAGCACGCAAAGAATTCGTGATCAAGGACGAGGCGTAAGTCGCAGCGATCTGCGCCGGATCCCGCCGGGTCAGACTCCGAAGCGCAAGAGAGTGAGCGTGAGGATGAGGAGGAAGGCAGAGATGGTCAGTGGCCCGATGAGGTTCCCCTCTCTGCCGCGGAGTAAATGACGCTGGCAAAGTGGGCTGCGGCGAAGGGGGGTCACATTCCCTGGATCTATGAGTGCGTGTGGTGACATATTCGAGTTCTCCTGTGTGCTCCTGAGTGGCCTTGGAACGGACGATCGGGTCACGTATTCCCGTCGACCTTTGCTTTCCTTTAACAGAGAAACCTGAACCCCTGTGGGCAGGGCACTTGCTCTTCGACCAGGGTCGGCAGTCCCGGTGAACTCACGGTGAAAGCAATGCGGAGGGATGGAACCTCCGGGGACTTATTCCCGCTAGCATGATGAAATCTTCTACAGGCCAGGCTCCCGAGCCGGCTGCCAACAGACGCGACCATGCACATCACCTTCATTCAGACCGGCGGGACCATCGACAAGGACTACCCGCACAGTAGTAAGGGCTGGGCCTTCGAATTTGGCGAACCGGCAACTCACCGCATTCTGGAACGCCTGGAGCCCTCCTTCGACTACGAGGTCATCACCGCCTGCCAGAAGGACAGCCTGGAGATCAACGACGAAGATCGCCAAGGCATGGTCGACTTGATCCTGGAAGAGGATTGCAACCCTGTCATTCTCACTCATGGCACGGACAGCATGCTGGCAACCGCCGGCTATCTGGCAGAGCGCTTGCCCGATCGCCTGATTATCCTCACCGGAGCCATGCGACCGGAACGATTCAGCAACTCCGAGGCGCCGATCAATCTGGGAGCCGCCATCGCCACAGCCAACCTCTGCGAGGTCGGCGTCTACGTAGCCATGCACGGCATCGTCAAGCAGCACAGCGAAATGCAAAGGGACCCGGAAACCGGGAAATACCACTGAATGAAGCCCATCAACACAGCGGGAATGCCGCCCAGCAACGGTCACTACTCCATGGTCATGGAGCATCAGGGTCTGCTCTACATCTCGGGGCAACTGCCCAGAGATCCCGGGAGCAAGGAGGTCCCGGCGGGCATCGCGGCACAGACCAAGCTGGCCCTTAACAACCTGGACCTTCTCCTGCGTGAAGCGGGCAGTGACCGAAACCACGTAATCCAGTCTCGGATCTACATCTCGGACGTCGAATACTGGGGAACGGTAAACCAGGTCTATGCCGAGTTCTTCGGCGACCACAGGCCGGCTCGCTGCATCGTCCCTAGTCGAGATCTACACTTCGGATGCCTGGTGGAAATCGAAGCAACCGCCTGCCTGCCCAAGGCCTGAAAATATCTTCAAATTGCTGCATAGGACCGAGACGCGAAAGCATCCAGTCCTTGAACACTCTCCTACCCAGATCATGCAGCAGCAAATCAGGTCGCCAGTTATTCCGCTTCTATTCCTGGCCTTGGCCACGCCCTTGTTCGCGCAGGGTGAGAGCCAGCCCTGGCAACAGTACGCGGATCCGGCGGAAGCGGGGTTCTCCGCAGAAGCCCTGGCGGCGGCACGGGATCAAGCCATCAAGATCGATAGCGCGGCGCTCTTCGTGCTGCATCGAGGTCATGTGCTCCTCGCCTGGGGAGAGGTCGACCGGCTCTACCGCTGCCACTCAGTGCGCAAGAGCTTCTTGAGCGCGCTCTACGGCATCCAGTCTGATAAGGGCCAGATCGATCTGGACGCCAGCCTAGAGGATCTGGGCATCGATGATCGCGAGCCCCTGACTGATGACGAAAAGCAGGCCAGGGTGATCGATCTGCTGCGCTCCCGCTCAGGCATCTATCATCCAGCGGCGAAGGAGACTCGCGACATGTGGCGCAATCGTCTGCCACGAGGGACTCACGCTCCGGGAGAACAGTTCCTCTACAACAACTGGGACTTCAACGCCCTGGCGAGCATCTACAACCAGGAGACCGGCGGTGATGTCTTTGGCGACTTCAAGCGTGACATCGCCGACCCCACTGGCATGCAGGACCTGGATCTCGATGCATGCTACTACCAACTTGAGCCAGGCAAGTCACAGCATGCAGCCTACGCCTTTCGCATGTCTGCCCGCGACATGGCGCGATTCGGCCAGCTCTTTCTGCAAGAAGGCAAATGGAGCGGTGAGCAGGTTCTACCGAGGGAATGGGTCGCGGAGAGCACGAGCGGTCACTCCGAACTCAGCTCGACACGCGGCTACGGCTACATGTGGTGGGTCTACCCGGCGCGCAAGGAGGGCGAGGGCAAAGTCAGTGCCGACTACGACAAGTTCTCCGCCAACGGCACCGGCGGGCAGCTCATCCTGGTCATTCCCGCACTCGAGATGGTCTTCGTCCACCGTGGTGACACGGACAATGACCGCCGCGTATCCGGCGGCCCGATTTGGCGGCTCATCGACCAGATCTTGAGCGCGAGGATTGGCGATGCCATCGACGAACCCGAACTCGGCCCAATCCGAGTCGAAGAGCTAGGCCAGCCGGGCCCGCTACCCATCGTGAGGCAGCGCGTGCCGACTGATCCCCGCAGCTTCGACGCCTACCTCGGGGAATACCGCATGTCCCAAGGGCCCCGCTTCATGGTCTTCCGCTACCAGGATCGACTCTTTGCCCGGGCCGGCCCAGAAGAGGACGAGATGGTACCCATGGGCAAGGATCGCTTCTTCCTCCGAGCCGATGACTTGGAGATCGAATTCCTGCGCGATGACGCCGGCCAGGTCACCAAGGCCAAGGCATGGCAGGATGGAAAAGAAGTCGCCGTCGAGCGCTTGCGCTGAGCAGGATGCCTCAGCCTGCGGACTCGTCTTCGTTGCGCACGACCAATACCGGACGATTGGCAATGCGCACCAGGCGCTCGGTCGTGCTGCCCAGGAAGAAGCGCTTGAGTGCGCTCAAACCACGGCTCGCGATCACCACCAGATCAGCGTTCAGTTCGTCGGCAGCATCAGCGATCTCTACCGAAGGCATGCCCGTCTTGATCATGCCACGGCAGGGAACGTCCCCCGAGTCTAGTTCGGCGAGCAACTCATCAAGCTGCCGACGGGCCCCCTTCTGTATCTCATCCGCCAAGTTGGGAAAGCTGTGATGCTCAACCACATGACCAGCGGGCGGATGGAATTCCTCGGCCACATGCAAGATGACCAATTCGGCTTCATCCCTACGGGCTATCCTCAAGCCCTCTTCCAGCGCGAAGCGTGCGGGTTCGGAGAAGTCCGTGGGAATCAGAATCGTCTTTTTTGCCGCCATCGACTGCCTACCTAAATGAAGCGGATTCGCACCATCACAGGCCCAACGACACGGTTTTGAGCTTCTTTCACTCGTCCGTGCTTTGCGCCTGCTGCCTGAATACAGCATGGACAGAATGGAGGGAAGGAGATCGAAGAAATTTGCGACCGGCCGCGCTGTTGCTCCCGCAGGAGCCTCAGATCTTCCCCAGGCTCCCGGTCACCCGACACAGTCGCCGACTCCTGCCCGAGGCCGATCATGCTTGTCCGAGATGCCATGTTGCCCAATCCGCTGCTGGTCTCACCGACAACTACCATTCTCGATTTCGTAAACCGAGTCCTGGATTCCAACCAAACTGCGGCTGTCGTGATCGATGACAAGGGAGCTCTTTGTGGCCTGGTCTCGGTTCACGATGTCTTCCAGGCCATCCTGCCACACTATGTGAGCATGGAGGACAGGCTCGCTGCCGTCATCCACGAGGGCTACTTCGAAGAACGAGCCACTGCTTTCAAATCCATGACCGTTGCCGATCTCATGGTTACAGAAGTAGATTGTATTTCGCCGGATGACGCAGTCATCAAGGCGGTGGGACTGTTTGTCAGAACCAAGCGCAAGACCCTGCCGGTGATCAAAGACGGCCAGTTTATCGGCACGATCACTCGCCGCAGCCTCCTGCGGAAGGTCACGACCTCCGACCCAGTACTCTGACATGGAGTCAGGAGCTCTAGAGGTCTCTGTTGACGCCGTAAGCCCGGCCCTCTTCTGGGTAGCGACCGTGATCTTCGTTATCGCATTCCTGGCAATTATCACCGAGCGCGTACACAAGACCAAAGCCGCCTTGATGGGTGCTGCGCTGATGATCACGCTGCCAATCCTCACGCAGGCCGAAGCCTTCCACTCGCAACAGTTCGGCATCGACTACAACGTGATCTTCTTGCTGATCTCGATGATGATCCTGGTCAACATCATCGGTCGGAGCGGCGTCTTCGAGTGGGCTGCGATTCGATCGGCAAAATTGGGCAAGGGCTATCCCTTTCGCATCATGGCGATCTTCATCGCCATGACCGCAGTCTCCTCTGCTTTCCTCGACAACGTCACAACGGTGCTGCTGATCGCACCGGTCACTTTGCTCATTTGTGATGAGCTAGAAGTGGATCCCGTCCCCTTTCTGATCGCCGAAGCCCTGGCATCGAATGTCGGCGGAACTGCGACTCTGATCGGTGACCCACCCAACATCATGGTGGCCTCGCGAGCCAAACTGAGCTTCATGGATTTCATCATCCATCTAGCGCCGGTCGTCCTGGTACTTCTCGTGGCCTTCATGCTCGGCTGCAAGCTGTTCTTTGGCGGTCGCCTAAAGGTCGACGAGAAGAAGCGCATGCGCATCCTCGCGATGGATGAAAGTCGAGTCATCCAAGACCGGAGTCTGGCCATCAAGTCCTTGGTGGTCCTGGGACTGGTGCTGATCGGCTTTACTCTTCACGGCATCCTGCATATCGAACCAGCCACCATCGCACTGGCTGGCGCGGCTCTGCTCCTGCTCATCTCTCGCGGGGACCCCAGCAAGATCTTTGCCGAAATCGAGTGGTCGACCATCTTCTTCTTCATCGGCCTCTTCATCATGGTCGGCGGCATCGTCAAGGTCGGCCTGATTCGACAGGTTTCAGAACTGGCCATCCTATTCACCGAGCCTAGCGCCACCGACATGCAGGACCTGTCGATCATGGTGCTTTGGTGCTCAGGCATTCTCTCCGGGATCATCGACAACATCCCCTATGTTGCGACCATGAGCCCGCTCATTCTCGACACCGCCAATGCGGTGTTTCACGAGGGTGCTGCGAACCCTGCAGAACTCCCAATCGAGACCTTGCACAACCCTGTGCTCATGCCGGTGTGGTGGGCCCTCGCCCTTGGCTCCTGCCTGGGTGGGAACGGCACGCCGATCGGCGCCTCGGCAAACGTCATCATCCTCGGCATCGCTGAACGCTCCGGGGTCGTCATCACATTCTTGCGCTTCATGGCCTATGGAGTGCCGACGATGCTCTTCACTCTGGTCGTGAGCCACATCTACATCGTTCTACGCTACTACTGAGCTGCAAACAGGCGACCTGAGAGCTAGACCGAGTTGAAGATCTCCATATCGGCGATCAGGGGTAGGTGATCCGAGGCGCTTCGCGCCACCTTCAAACGGGAAGACTGCACCCGCGCCAGCTGCAGATTGCCGCGCACATAGATGGAATCCAGCGCTCGCACGGGCGCGTACGCAGGGAAGGTGCGCAGGGGATTCTTCATCCCCCGAAAACCGGCCGGCTCGAGCAACTTCCGCCCCAGAGTGCCCCAGACATCGTTGAAGTCCCCGCCCACCAAGATCGGTGTCCGGTGATCCAGACCCGCAAAAGGATGACTGTCCAAGAACTTCCGCAACTGAATCTTCCGCTCTGCACCGGAGAGCCCCAGGTGAAGGTTGAAGACATGCAGAGTCTTGGTCTTGCTCTTGGCCATGCCTTTCCCAAGACGAACTCGAAAGCGCGCATGCAGGACGCTGCGCGCCTTCTTGAGTGGGAGGGTCAAATCGATGTTGCTGGTCTCGGTCAGTGGATAGCGACTGAGTATGGCATTGCCATACTCGCCCTTCCGCTTCCAACGAACGTTGGTGAAATAGCTACGGTGCCTGAGTCCTAGCATGTCGCCGAGACGATCGACCTGGGTTTCGTAGTTGGACCGCCGCGAATTCTGCGCGACCTCCTGAAGCAAGGCGAAGTCCGGATCGTAGTGCGCGATGGTCTCGGCTATCCGCCCCGGATCGTAGCGTCGATCGAGCCCGCCCAGGCACTTGTGGATGTTGTAGGTGAGAACTCGGATGCGCATGGCAGAGGCAGGTTCTCGCTGGTCGATCGCCGACTTGCAAGAGCAGCTTGCGAGCAATAGCCCAGAACCTGTGACCTACCTGAGCATTCGTGGCTGCAGGCCGTTGCTCAGGACCCACCCGATCAGGTTGGCCTCGCTATCGATGCTGATGCCCTGCATGTAGACCCTGAGCCCAATGAGATTCGGGTTGTCAGGAATATCGATCGACCAGGTCGCCGTGCCGGTCTGGTTATCGAGGACGGTGCGAAGCTCCGCGCTGCCGTGGATCAGGCAACCTGGGGCGAAGTCGGCCAGGGCATAGGGAAGGGTCAACCCCAACATGTTCGTTCGCGAAAAGCCCAGAAGACCGAGAGTGAAACTCGCAGGGGGCAATCGGGTGAGTTCGACTTCGAAGGTCGTCCCGATGGCGGGAGTCTGTCCGGACAGGGGCAGGAGAAGTGGCACTCCGAAGTCACCACCGCAACCATCTCCAAAGCTCAATTCATAGGCGGGATCACTGAAGAGATGCACCGTTCCTGAATTGTTGTTGCCAGGCGCACCAACCGCCCAAAGCCCCTCGCTCATGGCAAGTGAGGTTCCAAAGAGCGATCCCGCCATGGCCTCTGCTGGGTGAATCTTGTCGACCTGGGTCCAGATTCCAGCGCTCTTTTCGTACACATACACCGCCCCACGATCCGTATCGATCTCGTCGTCCTCAGGAGCACCGACCAGAATGACTCCGCCAAGGACATCTACCGAGGCCCCAAACCTGTCCGCGACTCCGTCAGGGATGCTGAGAATCGTCTCGAAGCTCCATGAGCCCGCGACCAATTCGAAGACAGCGACTTCTCCCGTGGAAGGGGACGAAGCGACCGCGAGTGCTGCATCCATTGCCATCTCTTCGAGGAGCAAGCCAACTCCCATGAAGAGCACAAGTCTCCATCTCTCATTGTAGTGGTACCACCGGAGCCCTGCGGAGGAATAGCCCGATGCGATGGCCATCCAGTCGCCATGCATGGCCAGGGCACTGCCAAAGTGTTCATTGGCACCTCCTGGAAGGACGCTAGCTGTCTGCCAGCCAAACAAGGAGTCCCGCTCATAGAGGATTACGACTCCCGAATTGCTGCGGCCTTGCACGGTAGCATTTGGCATTCCCAGAGCGAATCGCCGCTCGGAAACGGTGACCGTCGAATCAACAGCAGACCACAGCCTCAACGCCGAAAGCGTCCCCAGATCTCGGCTGAGCACGTAGCCGCCACCTCGCCGCTCGAAGAGCCATGCTCCTCCCATGCTATTCCCACTGCTCGCAACCAGGAGGCTCCCATCGACTGCAAGGTCACCACCGATGACTGCGCTACCTGGCGGACTGCCGATGATCTGCTGCGCGAACCCCGGGTTGTGCTTGGATTGGACTTGAATCAAACCGCGTTCAGAATCCACCATCGCATCCGCATCCGCTGCCAGCAGCATTTCGCCGGCGAGTGCTACATGGCTGCCGAAGTTCACCCCGGCACCTCCCACGCTAATCGCCTCAATCTCCGCAAGCTCTGACAGGGAACCAGGCAGGGGATCAAAGACCCGCAAGGATCCGAGTCCGGAAGAGTCAGAGCTGGCAAGCAGGTCGCCGTCGATCGCGATGGCCTTGCCAAACTCCTGTCCGCCAACAGCCTGACTGTCCTCGACCCAAGTCGAGGCAGGCCGCAGAAACCGGTAGACGGCCCCTGCATCGACCTGCACTCCATCCTTGCCTGGGGCGCTCACAAATGCGGAGCTGAGACCCAGGGCAACCGCCTGACCAAAGTGGTCTCCTGCGGCTCCGTCACTGCCCGTGAGTTTCTGCGCCTCAGACCAGGTACCACCATTCCTTTCGAAGAGGTAGGCCGATCCCGAATCCTCGCCTCGATCGTCGTCGCCTTCAGCCCCGATGAGTAAGAGGTCCCCCCGCAGGTCGATGGCAGCTCCGAAATTATCGAAGGCGGCCCCATCACTGGCGGTCACCTTCGCCTCCTGCTTCCAGTCCACGCCGTCATGCTTGAAGACGTAAACAGCACCGGAGTTGAGCCCCATCGGATCCGCGCTCCAGGCACCGAGCGCAATCGTGTCTCCATCGATGGCCACCGACTCCCCGAGCATGTCACCGCTCATGTGATCGTCCGCCATGAGTCGGCTGCGAATGACGCTGCCGTTTGGAGCCCGTTCGAAGACGTATGCGGCCCCTGACCTGGTACCCAATTCATCCTTCCAACGGGCACCGACAACGAACTTGTTCCCGCTCACCGCGACCGCATGGCCAAAGAGATCCCGATTCATGGGCATGTCCGCCTCGAGCACAGCTTGCTCGATCCAGCTGTCGCCTACACGCTCGAGAATGAAGGCGCTCCCAGTAAGCAATCCCTGCTGGCTGGTTCCCTGGGCTCCGACGATGATCCAGTCGCCATCGATGGCGACGGCATTGCCGAAGAAGTCGTACTCTCGCGCGTCGCTAGCGCTGAGGATGACAGGCTCCCCGAAAACTCCGCCATCCTGCTCGTAGATGAGGACGACTCCAGAGTTCCTGCCGCGAGAGTCATCGCGAGGAGCTCCGACAACCATGCTGTCCCCACTCATCGCAATGGCGCAGGCGAAGCCCGTACTCTGGGTGAGAGGGCTCGGCGCCAGATTGGCAACCCTGACTTCGTCTCGCTGCTGGAGTTGCGCGGGCAAGGAACCCGTGAAGGCCAAGAAAGCCACAGCGACTACGAGCCGAGTGCCTGGCGATCGGCCCTGCCGCCTTCGCTGCATTGCCTTGTTCCCAAATCGACTCATAACTCAATCCCCATAACGAAGTCCTTGGTGGACCGAGGATTCTAGGCGCATTCCGACCTGGACGATACCTGCCCCGCGAAGCAGTAGCCGGGTCTCACCGGCGAAGATCTCGACCCCCCCCCTCCTGTGACAGAACAGGACTCTGGGCGAGAAGCGATACTGCCGCGCAGGATCGCCGCAGGACCGGATCAACCCGGCCGGATCACACGAACTTCGGCAGCACGCAGGTAGCCACTGCGATCGCCAACGCGCACCTTGCTCCATTCCGGACCTTCGGCGAGAACTTCGACTTCGACCCCCGCGCGCAGAGTGAGGACCGCCTGCAGTTCCTTCGACTCTCGCGGCTCGGCGAATACCGATACCTGATCTGCAAGGACGATTCCCATGGGCGCGCGCATGGGTGCCAGGACCAGCAGTTCCATGATCAACAGCAGAGCGTGCAGGAGAACCAGCAGGCCTAGCCAGCGCAGGTAGCTGCGTCCGAAGATCAAGAGCAGGGCGGCGAGTAGGTTGCCGATTGCAGCGATCGAGAGCAGCTCGGCACCGGTGAAGGAATCACGCAGATCTGCGAGCGCCTGCAAGAAGGGTTCGCCTTCAGCAGTCCCCAACTCGAGCTGACGTCTGACCAGAGAGATGTTGGCCAAGAGTTCTGCGTCCCGTGGCATGCTCAGGCGAGCCCGCTCATAGGCAGCAAGTGCCGCCGCCAGCTTGTCCTGACGGAAGAGCGCGTTACCGAGGTTGTAGGCCATGCGCTCGTCCGCCTCTGGCGCCCTGAGCGCGTCCTCGAAGGCCGCAGCAGCGAGGGCATAGTCCCCTCGTCGGTAGGCGCCCTCACCGATGGCCCGCTTGTCAGTCTGTAGCTCCTGGGCATTGGCAGCCATGGCGAAACACAGTCCGATGAGAATACTGCCGAGCACCTTCTGCCCCTTCGGTCGCTGCATATCGACCGACTCGAGGCGCCCGACCAGGGCCGCGGCGCTCCTGGCATCAAGAGTGGCAGAACCACCGTAGCGAGCAGCCACCCCCTGCTCGGTCGCGACAGCCACTTCCTGAGCAAGGTCCGCATCCAGACCGGCAGACTGCAGGCGCGAGGAGAGGTCCGGGCCGATCACCGCAGCTTCCGGCAGGCCGAGGCGCGCCGCCAGATAGGCGATCAAAGCATCCGCAGGCTCCGCTGATTCTGCCAACAGGCGACGAAAGGTCCGCATGGCAGCCTTGGCGCGAACTCCAAGCACATCGCCCGCCCGACGGCGGCGGCTGGCAAGCCAGAGCGAGATCAGGCCAAAGGCAATCCAGGGGGCGAGGAGGATCGCGCTGACCATTCCTCGCTCCGGCGCAGCGTCTCGGAGCAGAGGAGCATCAGCAGCGAGCTTGATATCGAAGATGTCATCTACACCGGCGACTACTGGCCGGGCTTCCTCTCCGGGCAATGCGGCGAGAGTCTTACCCTCTTCGATGGGCAAGACCGAGATATCGATGGGCGTAGTACTGAGCTCCACATACTCGCGGCGCTCCGGGCTAGTATCGAAGTAGTTCCACTCGATCGCTGGCAGGGTGTTCGAGGACTCTTTCAGCGGGGTCAGATCGTACTCGACGAGCACTTCATCCATCTTGCGATCGACTCGACTGCCGAGAAGATGAAAGCCGGGCAGATCGTCGAGCTTGGGCACTTCGAGAAACTCGGTGTTTCCTGAGCCGCTGATACGCAGGATGAACTTCAGACTGTTGCCCACGCGCACTTGGCGCTTGTCGACGCCAGTGGAGATGCTGAAGCGACCAACCGCGCCGTAGAAGTCGATCGGCTGGCCCTCTTCAGGAAGGGGCAGGACTTCGACAGTCAGGGGTGGGCTGTAGTTGAAGAACTTCTTCAGCTCACCGCCGATACGCCGACCGAAGAAGTCCGTGCGCGTCTGCCCCATGTCGCTCTCGAACTTCAAGGTGACGGGCAGGAGCTCGATAGTCCCCGGGCGAGTCGGCATAAAGGACTTGGTCAGAAGGAAACGATTGAAGTCCAGGCCCTGGTACTTGAATCCCTTCTCGTACTCCACCACCAGCAATCGGCCATTGAGCACCAGGTTGAGCGGATTCTCCGGCTCGGAACTGCTCTCCATGTTCACGGCACCTTCCATGTCCTCGAGCCAGGGCGCCTGCAGCTCCACAGAATAGTAGGCCGTCCCGCCACGGGTCCGTCCCTGTTCGAGGCGCAGACGATCATCGATCCCGTAATCTACCTGCACACGCAGGGGCTCATTGACGTAGACCTGCTCCGCCGAGAGCCTGACATTGAGAAAGCTCCGATCCTGTCCCGCTAGATCGCGCACGACTTCCAGGCTGCTGGCGGCGACAAGATGACGCTTCAACCCGGCTGTCACCTCGAAGGCCGGAATGGTGTAGTGCCCCTCGCGGCCAGGAGTGATGCGGACACGAGTACTGTACGATTGTTCGCGCTGCACGCGGGTGCCGACAACGGTCATCGAGCTGCGCTCATTCCAATTGCCGCCGAGCATTTCCAGGCCCAGCACCTCTGGCAAGCGCAGGGGAGCAGGACGTGATTCTGCGTTGACCAGTTTGAGCTCCAAGACCGCCGTCGATCCCAGGCGCAAGAGCCCAGGAGTCGGTCCGGCCACCTCGAGGCGCTCCGGATCCTGCGGCGCGAGCAAGGCGAACAGGCCTAGCAGGAGAACGCTCATCACCAATCCTTCTTCACCTTGGGTCGCTGGGCGCGCATCTGCGCACGAAAGGCCTGTTTCTGCTCGGAGAGCTTCTCCAGGGCATCCATAAGTCTTCGCATCTGCTCGGGCGACAAGCTCTTCTCTTCAGCAGGCTGCTGCTGAGTCTCCTCGGGCTCGCCGGCTGGCTGCGGCTGCTCTTGCTCCTTCTCCTCGCCGGCCTCCGGTTGCTGCTGCGGATCCTGCTTCTGCTCTTCGCCCTGCTTTGGGTCTGCCTCGTTCTTGTTCTCCGGCTGCGGCTCCTGATTCTGCTCCTCACCCTGCTGCGGATCCTGCTTCTGCTCGTCCTGTTTGCTCGGGTCTTCCTGCTTGTCAGCCTTTGGGTCCTTCTCTTCTTCTCCCTCTCCGGACTCCCCTTCCTTCTTCTCCTTTTCCTCTTCCTTCTTTTCCTCTTCCTGCTGCTCTTCGTCCTGCTTGTCCTCTTGCTCCTGCTCGTCCTCGCCTTCTTGCTTCTCCTGTTCGTCGATCTTCTTCTGCAGCTCTTCGATCAGGCGCTGGGCGCGCTCGAGGTTGCGCCGCAGTTCCATGGACTCGGGGGCCAGGCCGGCGCCGCGCAAGTAGTTGTCACGGGCGCGCTCAGCGAGTTGTAGGGCTCCCTGGAGATCCTCTTCTGCCTTCGCCTTGGCCGCCTCAAAGCGCATGTTGCCGAGCAAGCCGTCGCGTAGATGACTCAGTTCGCCACGCGAAAGGGTGGCGGCTTTCTCTGCAGCAGTCTCCGCCGCCTCCAATTCTCCCGCCCGCCAGAGAGCGAGCGCCAGGTTGTAGGCGATCTCCGCGTTATCTGGATCCTTCTCCAGAGCAGCCCGAAAGGCCTCCGCAGCGGCGGCATACTCGCCAGCCCGGTACAGTTCCAGGCCGCGCTCTTGGTCACCGCTAACCAACAAGAGAAGACTCAGAATCAGGATCTTCATTTTCGTCGTCCTCCGCAGATCCACATCTCTAGCAGGATGAGTAGCAAGCCCGGGAGTAGGACCCACTGGAAGCGTGTCTTCCGGACCACTTCCTCGCCTGCGTCATAGGCGCGCTTGAGCATCGGGTCCATGCGCTTCCGCTTCAATTCTACCAGTGGCAGGGGCATCTGGTCGGCGCGGATGAATTCACCGGCCGTAACAGCGCTCATACGCCGCAAACCATCCACATCGAGAACGCTCACCACCTCATTCCCCTCCTCGCTAGTCAGAAAGGTCTGGCCCTGATCGCCGTCCAGAGTGATCTTGCTGCCGCGAGTAGAGCCGTATCCCAGGGTGTGGAGAACGATGTCCGCGTCTCGAACCTCCCCGGCAGCCTGACTGGCCGCCCCACTCAGATCCTCACCATCCGTAAGCATGACCATGACCGTCGTGTTCTGAAAGCCCTCCTCCGTGAGTTCGAGACCCTTGCGTAGAGCTGCGGCCAGATCCGAACCGCCGAGGCGAACCGTCTCCGTGTCCACATCCACTAGCAGATGGCGGAAGGAGTCCAGATCATGAGTCAGGGGTACTACCAACTTCGCGCGCCCGGCGAAAACCACGAGGGCTACTCGGTCGCCACCGATCAGTTCTGGCAGCATGCTGCGGATGTCCCGCTTCGCCCGCTCCAGGCGGTTCGGCTCGATATCGCGCGCCAACATGGAACGGGAGCTGTCGAGACAGAAGATCACGTCCAGGCCGCGACGTTCAACAGCAACCTTCTCTTCGCCGAGAAGTGGATCCATCCAGGTGAGCAAGAAGGCGAGGGCGGCCAGACTGAGAAGGATCGATCTGGCCAGGCAAGAAGGCGCCGGTTCCCGCAGCCTCGCTCCATAGACCTGAACACCCCGCCTGGCTCCGCGCATCATGAAATAGAGGAGTGACCAGAGAAGGGGCAGGAGCAGGAGGAAGGGCCAGTACTCAGCGTGACTCCAGGACAGTCCCTGCATCAGGGCACCTCCCGAATCCAAAACAACTCGAGGAGCAGGGCCAGCGCCAGAATGGCCACACCGATCCCCAGGGGCCAGAGGAACCAGTCCGTGCTGCGGTAGCGTGGATCCTCCAACTCGACTTTCTCTTCCTCATCGATGAGGGCATAGACCGCACTCAAGTCTTCGATACTCCGCGCGCGAAAGAAGCGTCCACCGGTTTCGCTGGCAACTTCTTGGAGCTCGCCAAAGTCGGGCTCGTGAACTGTGCCGAGGAAATCGCGCACTGGCTGGCTAATGCCGATGGTGTGCACACGCACGTCCTTGTCCTTCGCGAGTTTGGCCGCGTCCGCCGGCAGAATATCGGCAACGTTGTTCTCACCATCGGTCAGCAGAATGACCAACTTGGTCTTGGCCTCTGAGTTCTCGAGAAAGGTGACCGCCTGTGCAAGGGCTACCCCAACAGCGGTGCGATTCTCGTCGCTACGCTCCGGCACCGTGTTGACGCCGCGCAAGAAGGCTGCGAGAGCATCCTTATCCAGAGTCAGTGGGCAACGCAGATCCGGATAGAGAGCAAAGGTCATCAAGCCGATGCGATCCCGTTCCCGCGCTTCCGCAAAGGCCAAGGCCTGTTCGCGCGCCGCCTTGATGCGCGTCATGGAATTATCACCACCACGAAACTCCGCGGTCATCGAACTGGAAACATCCACCAGCAGCAGGATGTCCACGCCCTCCGAACGAATGGGCAGCACATCCCGGGTCACCGGTCGAGCCAAGGCCAGGGTCAGCGCCATGAAGGCCAACCCCTTGAGGATGAGGGGCGCCCAGATCAGACGACTGCGCAGGGTCTTCGGCAGTCCCACGAACAACTGACCGCTTGCTGTTGGCAAGGCCGCTCGAGGTCGGTAGATGCGCAGCAGGACAGTCAACAGAAGCAGGGGCAGGAGCAGGAGGAACCAGGGGTCGAGAAGACTCCACTCATCCCATCTGAGCGGGCTCATACGGCGACCCCCTGACGATCTTCACGGGTCTCTTCCACCAGGCGCTCGGCGAAATCGAAGATCTCACCGTGCACAGATTCGCCCGGCAACATGCGCGCAAACTTGACCAGGTCGCACTGGCGAAGGAATTGACTGAGGTGCTGTTGTTGATCGCTGGCGAGAAGGCCACTGCCCTCGACTTCGGGCAGGAATTCATCCGTGGTTCGATCCGGCGCATGCAAGCCGAAGCGATCCTCCAGATACTCGCGCAGCACTCCCGACACTCGCTGATAGAAGAGATCGATCTCAAGCTCGGTCTGACGGGGTTCATTGCGGAGTCGCGACAAGGCTCGCAGGGCCTTGATGTGCGCGGGCAGGGCGATACCGCCGACTGGCTTCCTGCGGCCAGGTGTGCGCCGCCACCAGAATACGAGCAGAGCGGCGAGAGCCAGAACCGCCAACCCACCATAGACCCAGGGCATGGCATCGAAGCGGCTGGGAAAAGGATCCGCGGGCGCTTCCACGCCGCTCTTCGCATCCGCCAGGACCGAAGTGACCTGCACTGGGAATTCCTGCGTCGAAGCCGCCGGCGCATCTTCTCCCAGGCTCACCCGATAGGCCGGGATGACCAAGTCCCCGAGGCTGGTCGGCCGCAGTTCGAGATCGTAACGGCGCCAAAATCCTTCCGCCCAAGGCTGTTCTTCGCCGATCCTGCAGCTACCGATGAAGCCGGCGGGCAGCTCCGGAGTGAAGTCCACTTCCACATCGGCATCCCGATAGAAATCGATCCGTAGCTTCAATTCGCTGAGCAGCTCGACCTCTGCACTGGAGATCTGCGCCCGCAGATCGAGAGGCCGATTCGGAGCTTCGGCGAAGAGCGGCCCGGGACCATCGCCCTGAGAATCGCAGGCGACGCAGAAGAGAAGCGCGAGAAGCCCTGCCCTCATCCGTGCGCTCCGCGCAGTTCGCGCATCCGGAAGAAGCGCAAAATAGGATCGGCGATGCTCTGCTCCGGTTGGATTTCCAGGCAATCCACTCTCGCCGAGCGAATGGTGTCACGGAAGCTCGCATGCCAGTTCTCGAGAGACCTGGCGTAGGCAGAACGCACTCGGCTGCTGGAGCTATCCACCCAGGTTGCCTTGCCGGTCTCCAGGTCACGGAGGTGCAGCAAGCCGGCCTTGGGTAGTTCGCGGGTATGGCGATCATGAATCCGCACCGCAATCAGGTCATGGCGCTGGGCGAGCTTGCGCAGTGGCCGGGCATAGTCCTGAGCGAAGAAGTCGCTCACCAAGAAAATGACTGCCCGCTTGCGCTGCACACGGGCCGCGTATTCCAGCGCTCCGGCCAGATCGCTGCCTCGCCCCTCACCACGCAGGGCGAGAGCTTCACGGATGAGACGCAGCATGTGCTGGCTACCCTTCTTGGCAGGCACATAGCGCTCGATACGATCGCTGAAGCCGATGAGCCCGGCCTTGTCGTTGTTGCGCGCCGCTGCCAGTGCCATGGCCGCGCAGAATTCAGCAGCAGTCTCGCGCACGGAACGGAGCTCATCGCCTCCCTTCCTGCGCACGGTGCCGAAGCTGGCGCTAGCGGAGAGATCCATGATGAAGAGCACCGTGAGTTCGCGTTCTTCGACGTACTTCTTGATGTAGGGCTTGCCGGTGCGAGCGGTCACATTCCAGTCGACGGCGCGAATGTCATCGCCTTCCGAATACTCGCGCACCTCGTCAAACTCGATGCCTGACCCACGAAAGACCGATGAGTAACCGCCAGCCATCACATCGCTGACCATGCGATTCGTGCGCACTTGGATTCGGCGCACCTGGGCGAGCAGCTCCTTGTCGATCACGGCACGGGAACGTGGTCGAAGATTTGCTTGAGGATGTCCTCGGAGGTCTTCTCCTCCGCTTCCGCTTCGTAGCTCGGGATGACCCGGTGACGGAGGACCGAGAGACCGACTGCCTTGATGTCCTGGGGCGTCACGAACCCACGACCCTCGAGGAAGGCGTGGGCGCGCCCAGCCCTGGTCAAGGCCAAAGATGCTCTGGGCGAGGCGCCATAGAGCAGCAGGGGGGCGAGCTCAGGGAGATCGATCTCAGCCGGAGAGCGCGTGGCAAAAACCAGGTCGACCACGTAGGACTTGACCTTCTCGTCCAGGTAGATCGTGTCCATGAGCTTGCGGAGTTCGAGCAGCTCCTCGAGGCTCATGGCTGCACTCACTTCCGGGGGGCCGGCGATGCTTCCCATGAGGTCGATGATCGCCTTCTCGTCTTCCTTGGTCGGGTAGCCGACGACCAACTTGAGCATGAAGCGATCCACCTGCGCCTCGGGCAGGGGATAGGTGCCCTCCTGCTCGACCGGATTCTGCGTGGCCAGGACCAGGAAGGGATGCGGCAGCCGATGGCTGATGCCTGCCAAGCTCACCTGCCTCTCCTGCATGGCCTCGAGAAGGGCCGATTGCACCTTTGCCGGTGCCCGGTTGATCTCATCCGCGAGGATGAAGTTGGTGAAGACCGGCCCTTTCTTCACGCTCCAATCGCCGGTCTTCGGGTTGTAGACCTGGGTGCCGATCAGATCCGAAGGCAGCAGGTCCGGGGTGAATTGGATGCGGTTGAAGTCCGCCCCCACCACCTTCGCCAAAGAGGACACGGCCAAGGACTTGGCCAGACCCGGCAGGCCCTCCAAGAGCACATGCCCGTCGGCGAGGAGGGCGATGAGAAGGCCGTCGAGGAGGGCGTCTTGACCAACGATGACCTGATGCAGGTTGCGGCGGACGGCCTGCAAGACCTGGCTC
Source organism: Planctomycetota bacterium (assembly GCA_021776805.1). Classification (GTDB taxonomy): domain Bacteria; phylum Planctomycetota; class UBA1135; order UBA1135; family UBA2386; genus JAJFFD01. The sequence goes on along the minus strand of JAJFFD010000126.1, from coordinate 6,930 downwards.
TTCTCCTTGATTCTCTCGGCGATGGCTACGACGTCAGTCATGGGATTCTGGATCGATGCTGCAAGGTCAATGGGCTCAGGAGAACCGCCTGGAACGCGGCGCCCAGGACCGAAACTCCCAAATTCACCCGCTATCTGCAGTTCCTTCCGGCTGCTACTTCACTGTCTGGGTCTTGAATTCTCTCAAGCTACGAATGCGGCGCTGGCGCTCCTGCCCATAGCTATCCCCTGCCGCACGCTTGCGGGCGGCGAGCTCCAGCTCCACCGCCTGACGCTTGCGGGCAAGAGTCCCGTCATGGTCCAGGCCATCGCGGATGGCCCGATTCAACTCGTCGAGCACCGCCTCCAACTTGAAGAGGCGATCGAGCTCTGCCTTGCCAGTGCTGGCTGGTGGACTGCCCGTTGGGAGATCGCTGGCAGCTGCCGCCGCCGCCGGCTGTTCCGCCGCAGCGGCTGACTTGGCGGGGTCGCCGGCCTTTTCAGCCTCGGCCTTTTCGCCATCCACCTTCTCACCGTCTCCCTTGCCCTCCTCTCCTGCCGGCCCTTCGACCTCCTTCCCATCCGGATCATAGAAGGTGTACTCCTTCTCGTACATATTCTGCAGGCCGCAGGCTGGAAGGCAGAGAAGGAGGAGGAGGCTGGCGGACTTCATGTTCATCTCCCTGTGGGAAGCATGATCGTGCCATGGGAGGGGCCCAGGCGGAAGTTCGGATGCAGGAGAAGCTCAGCGCCGGAGAACTTGGATCTCGCCCAGATCGCAGTTCCTTCCCCCGGGAAGGCCAGGAAGGGAGAGTCGCAGGCCATAGCTGCCCGCTGGCAGATCCTCGGCGGTGTTGAGGAGCCAGCTTCCAGAGCGACCCTCCAGCCGGTGGCTTGCGGTGGCGATGGCCTGGTCCCCCAAAGTGAGTTCCGCCAGCAGGGTCGAGCCAGGCTCGGGAGGGCTCGCCAGCAGGTACTGAATGGGGATCGCCTCGCCAGCATGCAGCCGCCGGCGCCCGGGACGGGCGTAGCGCAGCTCGAGATCATCGCGCAGGCTGCATGGGAAGACCGCCGCCAGGGCTTCGGCGCGGATGCTCAGATCCGCCAGGGAGAATCGATAGACCGCGAGTTCTGCAGCCCTTCCTTCCCTGAGAGCAGCGTCCACAGAACTCAGCAGCTGCGGCCACTGGGAGCGGCGCAGGAGCTTGACCTTCGTCTGCAGCTCGGGGGGAAAAACCGCTGGGTTGAGGATCGGTTCGGGGGCGAGAAAGAGATAGGCCCCCGCCTCCACTCCAGGCACATCCACCAGCCATCGCTCGGCGAAGTCTTCCTCGCTCCAATCCAGCATCTCCTGGCGGATGGCCTCGCTGGCCCTGCCCATGCGCAGCCAGGGCTCCGAGTTCTGCCAAGCGACGAGGCCGTTGATCGCCACCAGGAGCAGCAGCATCACCGCGTGAGCGCGGAACTTCTTCTGGACCGTGGAGGCACAGAACATGCCGAGCAGAATCGCCAAGGCCGCGCTGGGTTCATAGAGCAGGCGCGAGTCCTGCAGATACAACCAACCCTTCTCGCCGAAGGGAGCCGCATAGGTCGGCAGAAGGCTCAGCAGCATCCAGAGAAGCAAGAACAGCAGGATGGGCGATTCAGCTTCCTTTCGCAGCAGCTGCATGCTGGCGAGGACGGCGAGGCTGATGTTCAGGGCGAGCAGCAGGATCTTGATGAAGAAGGGCAGCATGCCCTGGTGAACTGGTGAAAGGTACAGAAGGAGAAGATGCAGACGAGTAATCCAGTACTCGCCGTCAAAGAGCCCAGCCCCCTGGTAGCCGCCGAGAAAAGTGCCGAGGGCCAGCAGGCGCAGAAGAAAGTACCCGGCGAGCAGCAGCCAGAGTGGCCAGGTCGCCCTCAGACTGCTGCGAAGACGCTCGGCAAGGCCGCGGGCAGAATCGCGGGGCAAAACAAAGGCATAGGCGCTCAGCAGAGGAACCGCGACCAGGCCGGTCTCCTTGCTGAACATGGCGATGAGAACTCCAAGCATGGTCAGGGGACCGGCCCTCGCAGGGCTCTGCCGGTCCCTGTCGAGAAAGGCATAGACCGCGAGAAGAATGCCGAAGCCCGCCATGAGGTTCATACGCGAGGAGATCCAGAGGAGAGACTCGGGATGAGCTGGGCTCAGGACAAAGAAGAGTCCCGCCGCCAGGGCCGGCATGCACTGCCTCAGTAGTCGCCATACGATCCCCATGCAGAGGCATGCGGAAACGGCATGCAGCAGCAGATTGCAGAAGCGATAGCTCCAGGCGTCGCTTCCCACGAATAAGAACTGCAGTGGGTAGCTCAAGTCGCTCAGTGGCCGATAGAGCTTGGCCATCTCCGCGCTCGCCCCCAGATCCTCCCGCGACAACCAGAACCAGCTCAGCGCTTCGAAGAAGCTGCGCTGGGAAATGCCGGCGCCAAAGAACATGTGCCCGAAATCGTCGGCCATGAAGTACCCGTCCAGGCTCCTGCCATAGAGCAGGAACGCAGCCAGGCAGATCAATGCAATGGCGGAGAGGCGTCGACTGATGGGCAGCACAGATTGATCATCATGACCACCCGGACTTCTCCAGTCGCGCTTCCTTCCGGCTTTGTCCTCAGCGCAGCTCGATGAGCCCTAGCGCTTCTTCGCATCCTGCGCCGCGTCCACCAGGTACAGGTAGCGCTCAGCGATGGCTCGGCGGCGATCCTCTGGGGCTTGCAGGCTCACGACGCCGTAGTCCTGGTGGGTAACCACGCGCAGGATCCGTGCCGCCAAACTGCGCAGCTGGGGCGCCGGCGCTTCGACCAAGAGCCGAGTCAGCTCGGGCACACCGGAGAGATTGCCGTCGCCGCGCAGTTGCTCGATATCGAGACTATGCGGCACCTGATAGTCGCCGAGGGCATTGAGGAACCAGATCGACTGGGGCAGGCCGATGTTGGCCCGATACCAGGCGCGTAGGAACTCCACCCGATCGTTGCGCTCGGTCACGTCCTGACCGGTGATGCCGGCGATGAGCGAGATCTCCTGCAAGTGCCGCGGCTCTTCGGTCAGCATGTTGAGCAGCTCAGGGAAGGCAGCCGGGTGCTGGAATTCGCCGAGGAGCAACACGATCTGCCGTCGAATCGCCTGATTGGTGGTCAGCAGCATCTCCTCGAGGATTGGTGAAGCGACCAGGTCGCCCTTGCGCCGGAGGTTTTGCATGGCTAGCTGCCCGTAGGTGTTGTCACCCCACATGGCATACATTCTGGCCAGCTCCCGTGCCGCACTGGGGTGATCGAGAACGCCCAGGGCGGTGATCACCGCCCGGCGATCCGCAGGATCCGTATACATCGCGGCAGATTCGAGGACCGGCAGAACATCCGAGCCGCCGATTCTTGCCAGGGCAACCCAAACTGTTCGGCGCAGATAGGGATCCATCTCTTGACCGCTGGTCTCGAGGAGTCCGAGCAGGGGTCCGCGGGCACCGATCGCCTGCAACTTGCCGAGGCAGAAGACCGACGATCGCCGCAGGTCCCGATCCTTGTGCTCGATGAGTTCGAGTAGATCCGGCACGGCGCGCATGTCGCGTAGCTGGGCCAACTCATCCATCACCAGAAGACGCACTATCTTGCTGCCTTGTCGCAAAGAGATCAGCAGACGATCCGGGCCGAGAATCGCGAAGATCCTGGCCATCGCCTGTCGACCCCCTCGGTCGTAGCGCTCCTCGGCGACCCCGAGCACTTCGCGCCAAATCTCGTCGGAAGGTACCAGCAAAGCCAATTCCAAGACCTGGAAGGCGACGCCCTCGAGAGAAGGGCGCGTCCTAGCTGCCTGAAGCAGGATTTCGCCATCTGCCGCGGTGAGCAGGTCTCCGAGTCGAGGCAAGGCGAGCAGGTGTTGCACTGCCAATTCGAAACGGGCCTCGTCGAGGCTGGGGAGAACGCCGAGGATGAGCTCCTTGAGGTGGAGGTTGCGTGCGCCGGTATCCGGGTGCTCTTCCAGCCAGGTCTGTTCCTGGCGCCAAAACTCCACCGGATCCGGGTTGGTCTTCGGATTGCGGTACAGCTGCCAGCGCTGATCGAGGGCACAGCGTCGCAGAGCGGCGAAGATGCCATCGAGAACCCGTGGATCGGCGGCTGGCTCAGTCCGGCAACTGGCCAGACCAACCGTCAGGTGCAGGCTACGACTGCTCTCGGTAGAGCTCTCCTGCGCCGATATGGGGCGCATGAAACCTGCATCGGTGAGGTGCGAAAGCAGGCCGAGGATTTCGGTGCTACTGAGCACGTAGTCCTCGGTCTCTGTCTGACTGTCCAGGTCGCCGACCTCCGGTCCGAAGAAGCGCAGAACCTGATCCGGATCCTCCCAGGTGAAGACGGCGAGGTCCGCGTTGTTCTGGTCGATTTCGACCCGACGCCGGCTGCCGACAAAGGCCGCCTCGCTCATCTGCCGACCCCATTGCCGCAGAAGATCGCTGCGCTGGTTCTGGTCCTGTCCGGAGAAGCGCTTCAGCTGACGCTCCGCAACCGGCTGGATGAGTGCCAGATGGGAGACGAACTCGCGGGGCGCGACCACTCGCACCAGACGCGAGAGAACCGCGCCGTCCCGGTACTTTTCACCGGTACTGTCGGTGGAGTTCCAAGCCATGGTCGACAGGGCGATGGCCACCGCGGACTGCACGAAGGGATCGGGCATGTCCAACTCGGCGATGAGATGCTCGCGCATGTCCTCGCCAAGGAAGAGCTCTCCCTGCGCTTCGCCGATTCTCGTCAGAGCAAAGGCGGCGTAGGCAAAGTCACGGCCTCGGGCCGACTTGCGGAGGATCTCCTGCAGGTCTGCAGCCGCTGATTCGCCCTGATTGATCAACGCCCGGCAGGCAGTCTCCGCCTGCAGCGGATTGCTGGAAAGACTCTCGATGAGGTACTGCCGAGACTCGACGGTCTTGACTGCGCCGAGCAACTGCAGAGCCTTCACCCGCACTCGCGACTCTTCGCGGGCAATGGTGATGATGCGCGGTCCATCCTCCTGCCCCACCCGATCCATGAGTAAGTCCGCCGAGTGCTTGCGCAGGGCCGAGCTCGAAGCGCTGAGGCATTGGAAGAGGTATTCCTTGGCCTCGTCGCGGGCGAGCATGGCCATGGTCTCCGTCGCCAGGAGAGTCGCCGACCCGAACTTGCGAGTCAGAAGGAGATAGCGAATCTCGGCGGCCTGCTTCGGAGTACCGTAGGCCTGCAGCACGCGCATGATGCCGTGCATGAGATCCGGATCCGCCTGCGAGGCCAGGCGGATGGCCCGCCCCGGGATATCGTCGAAGTCCTCACCCAGACGCAGGATGATGGCCTGCTCCTTGCTCTTTGCCAGGTGAACCGAGCGACGGATCTCCAAGAGCTTGGCATGAAAGCGCTGCTGCAGCGCATCACGCCGGCCGAGATCCTGTTCCTGTACTTTGGGCGCGGGACGCCCGGGCAGGGTCAAGTTACGACCTTTCTGGACCGACTGGGGGGCGAGAAGGATGAGGGTGCTGACTAACCAGAGCATGCAATCTGTGCGAGAAGGGCTTCCCTGGGGCTCGGTAGTTTTACCGAAGGGCCGCGCAATATACCGTCTCGACCCGCATCCGACCGCCCCTCCTGGGCCAGCAGGACAAATCACTGAAAACAGCCGCCGCCAAGACCCCAGATCCTCTCCTGGTTCACGGGGCCCTGCTGCTGGTCTCCATCCTCTTCGGAATCTCCTTCGTGGCGGTGAAACTGGTGCTCGATGAGGTCCCAGCCCGCGCCTGGGCCTTCTACCGGGTCCTGGGGGCTACCATCCTCCTCGTCCCCCTTGGCCTGCTTTTCAGCAGGGGAAAAAGCTGGCCCCCCCTGCGGATCTGGCTCTGGCTCCTGCCGGCGAGCATCCTCGGGGTGGTCCTCAACCAGGCCCTCTTTGCCCTCGGCCTCGAACGCACCACCCCCGCCCACTCGGCGGTCATCGTCTCCACGATCCCCATTCTGACCCTGACCATCGCCCTGCTGGTGAGGCAGGAGCGCTTCGATCGCCGCAGGCTCCTCGGCATGGGCAGCGCCTTCCTCGGGGTCATGATCCTCATCGAGGCGGATCAGATGCTCCTCGCCGGTTTCGAGTTTGGCGAAACGGCCCAGGGCGACCTCTTCATCCTCTGCAATGCCTTTTCCTTCGCCTGCTTTCTCGTGCTCATGCGCAAAGTGGCCAAGGGTGTCGATGCCTTTCAGACCACAGCCATCTGCTTCCTCTATGCCACGATTCTCCTCGGCCTCTGGAGCTGGCCGGTCCTCGACGAGCAGAACTTCGCGGTTCTCCTCGAGGCGGAGATCCTGCCCTACGCCGCCTACGCCATCATCGGTGGCACCGTGTTGACCTACTTCCTCAACAACTGGGCCCTGCGCTACAGCCCCAGTTCCCAGGTTGCGGTCTACACCTATGTCCAGCCCCTCGTCGCCACCATCCTCTCCATGGCACTGGGGCAGGACAGTCCCGACCTGCGCTTCTTCATCGCCGCCGCTCTGGTCTTCATGGGTGTCATGCGCTGAGCCCCGCATGGCCTATGATTCTCCTGTGCGGCGAAGCGCCTCCCTTTTCCTGATTCTGGCATCGGGCCTCTCGGCCCAGAGTCCCTTCCAGGCTCTGCCATCGGGAGAGTATCCGCCCGCACCTGTCCTCCAGGTCGAAGAGCGAGCCGGCTCCATCCTGCGCGCCGCGGACGATCGACTGCTACGCATCCGAGGGGGCAGCGAAAGCCAGCTCGCCTGCGTTCCGGAAGACGGCACGGGCATCATCCGCTCCCTCGCACGCCACCCATCGGGCACGGTCTTCATCGCCGCCGAGAAGGGACTCTTCATCTGCCACCCCGATGTCGACAGACTGGACGCGGTGCTCTACCGGGACGGGGTACCCCCAGGCTCCCCCATCGGCGTGCACGTGGACCGCTGGGATCGCCTCTGG
>JAJFFD010000125.1 GCA_021776805.1 Planctomycetota bacterium | reverse complement strand
GGTGATCTTGATCCCGGGGACCTGCTTGGCACTGGCATCGCTCAGGTTGGCGACCCATAGCTGGATGTGATCATCCATGGTGTTGGTGAAGGCGAAGCGCTGGCCATCGGCGGTCCAGACCGGTCGGCCCAGGTCCGAGTTTGCCGGTACTTCGATGCGCCGGGTCTCGCCGCTGGCGATGTCCATCACCTGAAAGCCGAGGGTTCGCGACCCGCGTTGGGGTCCGCGGCTGTTGGGGTCGATGCGATGTCCCGCGAGGTGGAGGATCTTGCGGGACTGCACAGCGATCGAGGGCATGCTCTCCCGTTCGAGGAGGAGCAGGGTCTTGCCCGTGGGGTCAACGCTGGCGGATACCGGCGGCGGCGCCTCCAGGACATCGACGATTTGCTTGGGCGGAAGTCGGTACTCGTTCTGCGCGAGTAGCGCCGAGCTGAGGACCAAGGGGAGGGAGACGAGAGGCAGGCGCATGGAGTTCTCCTTGGACGGGGAGTGAGCGAAGCCGGCCAGTATAGACCCCCGAGACCCCCCTTAGGCAGGCTATAACCCATCCCATGGCATGGATCGAAAGCATCGATGAGGCCGCGGCCAGCGGCGAGCTCGCCAGCCTGTACGCTGGCCTGGTCGACCCGGAAAGTGGAAATGTGGACAACATCCTCAAAGCCCACTCTCTGCATCCCCGTGGCCTCGCTGCCCACGAAGCGATCTACAAGGCCGCCATGGCCGGCACCGCTTCCTTCCGCAAGGTGGATCGGGAACTCATCGCCTTCCAGGTCTCCAAGCTCAACGGCTGTCACTATTGACTGGTCCATCACCGGCGCGGTCTGCGCCGGCTCCTCAAAGACGACGCCCTCCTCGAGCAGATTGATGCGGATCCGTTACAGGCTCCCCTCGACCCACGCCGCCTGGCCATGCTCAGCTACGCGACCAAGCTCACCCTGGCTCCCGCCCAGATCACTCAGGCGGACATCACTGCCCTCCGTGCCCAGTCCTTCTCCGACCTGGACATCCTCAACCTGGTCGAAGTCACCGCCTACTACGCCTACGCCAACCGCATCGCCGACGGCCTCGGCATAGCCCTCGAGCCGCACCTGCAAAGCACGCTGGACAAGTAGCCGCGGTACCCAAGAGCACTCCAACCCTCCCCCCATCCGAAATCCCTATCGCGCGGCGGCTGGGTCGGTCTTCGTCGCGAGGGGGTTGTGGGGCGTCTTCGGCAAGGAGCGGGGCCGAGGGCCCCGCAGACGTAGCCCTGGCTACGTCGAGGACGCCCGAGGTCTCGCGACGCCGCAGAAGGCGTCCCACGACACCCGCAGCAGAAGACCGACCCAGCCGCCGCGCGTTAAAAAAAGAAGCCCGGAGAGGACCGTCCTCTCCGGGCCGTACCCTGCCACAGGGCTCTGTAGCCCAGTGCATTTCTTTCCACCGCCCGATCTAATGCATCATCCGTGCCATGCTCGTTCGGATTCTGATGAATTGTCCTAAGTGGAACTATATAAATGGCTTACATCCTAGTGCCTGAATCTGTCTGAAGCTCCGAGGCCGCGATTTCGACGGCCTTCCGACGATCTGCTAACGCCGACCGTCAGGATCCGACGGTCTTGGCCTCTTCCCAGAGCCGTTCCATCTCCGCCAGGCTGGCCCCGGCCAGATCATCGCCGAGCTTCTCCTCCACATAGGCGAAGCGACTCATGAAGCGATCGATGGTGCCCCGCAGGGCCATCTCCGGGTTGGTCTTCTGGTGCCGGGCCATGTTGACGATGGCGAAGAGCAGATCGCCCAGCTCCTCCTGGCAGCGTTGCTGGTCGCCGCTGGCCAGGGCTTCGTCCAGTTCCGCCAGTTCTTCATCCACCTTGGCGCGGGGGCCAGAGGCATCGGGCCAGTCGAATCCGCGGCGGGCTGCCTTCTCACCGATGCGATAGGCCTTGAGCAGGGCAGGCAGGTCTCCGGGGACGCCGGAGAGGGTGCCCTGCTTCTTGCCCGACTCGCTCTTCTCCTCCTGCTTGATCGCCTCCCAGTTGACTAGCACCGCATCCGCTGAGTCCGCCTTCACCTCGCCAAAGACGTGTGGGTGCCTGCGAACGAGCTTGTCGGCGATCTTGCCCGCCACTTGCTCATGGTGGAAGTCGTGGGTCTCGCTGGCGATCTCGCTGATCATCAGCACGTTCATGAGCACGTCGCCGAGCTCCTCGCAGATTGGCCCCGGATCCCCGGACTCGATGGCTTCGAGGGCCTCGTAGGTCTCCTCCAGCAGGTGCGGGGCCATGCTGGCTTCGCTCTGTTCCCGATCCCAGGGGCAGCCGCCGGGAGCGCGGAGGCGGGTGATAATCTGCACCAGACGGGCGTACTCACTGGTAGGAATGGATGCGTCGGATTCGGTCATGGGGGACTCGCGCGCGCGGAGAGGGAAGGCCGGAGGATTTTCCCTGTCGCAGGGGGCCGGGTCTCGTACTTTCCTGGCATGCCTTCCTGGACCCTTTCGAAGCGCCCATGACCTCGCGGCGCCAGCAGCATCGGCGGGCGGCAGGCCGTGGCCTGAGCTCAGGGCAGTTGGAGCTCGTGGACATGCTCGAGGAGATGCTCGAGCGCCTGCGTTGGCAAGAGATCCTGGCGCATGCCAATCAGTTCCTCATGACGGAGAAGCTGCAGGTGTCGAAGCAGGAGCGCGATCGGATCTTGGAAGCGTCGACCCGGGCGGTGGACCGGGACGGGAAGCTGCACCAATGGCGGGAACGGCTCGGGCGATTGAAGGGCGAGTTGCATCGAAGGCAGCAGACTCTTGGTGAGGAGAAGGAGCGGGGGGCAGCGGGTGACTGAGCTTCAGAAAGCTGCCATCTCGGCCTGTGTGATCAGCTACCAGGAGGAAGATCGCATCGAGGACTGCCTGCGCTCCTTGGATTTTTGCGCGGAGGTCTTGGTCTTGGACAGTGGCAGCGAGGACCGCACTCGCGGACTGGCCAGCGCCTTGGGCGCAAGGGTGGAGGTGAACTCACCTTTTCCCGGTCATCGGGAGCAGAAGCAACTCGCCATCGAACTGGCGCGCAACGACTGGGTGCTCTGCCTCGACGCGGATGAGCGGATCACCTCGGAACTGCGCACGGAGATCCTGGCGATCATGGCAGCGGGGCCGGAGGTGGCGGGTTACTCCATGCCCCGGCGCAATGAGTACCTTGGCAAGGTCCTCCGTCGCGGTGTGTTCTGGCCTGATCGCAAGCTGCGTCTCTTCGATCGTCGCCGTGGGGCCTGGGGTGGCACCAATCCCCACGACAAGGTCGTGCTTGCGGCGGGGGAAGAGCAGTGCAAGTTGGAGGGGAGCATCCATCATCTGAGCTACCGGGACTTCGCCCAGCATCTGCGCACGGTGGACAACTTCACTCGCATCGCTGCCCAGGCCCTGCATGCCCAGGGTCGAAAATCCACTCTGATCGATCTGCTGGTCCGCCCACCAGCGGCGGCCATCAAGTCCCTGCTCTTGAAGCGGGGCTTCATGGATGGTTGGCGGGGATTCCTGGTGGCCGGGATGGCCTGCTATTACCAATTCCTGAGATGCTGGCGGCTGCGCCGTCTCACGCGCCGGGCCTGCTGAGGTGCTCGCAACAGGTATGCAGATTCTCCACCTCTTCGCCAACTACAAGTGGACCGGTCCGGCGGACCCGGCCATACGCTGCGCACAGAATCTGCGCCGCCTGGGGGAGGATCTGCGCTTCAGTCAGGTCTGCTGGACTCTGCCTGGTGCCGAGCATCGCATGGCCAAGGAGCTCTGGCGGGCGCGCATGCCGGTCATCGGCGATTTGGAGTTGCGCAAGCACTTCCATCCACTCAGTCATTGGCGCGATGCAGGCCGACTGCGAGCTCGAATCGATGCGGCCGAAGTCGATCTGATTCACACGCACCAGCTCTCGGATCAATTGGTGGCGGCCTTGGCAGGGCATCGCGCCACCAGGGAGCCTATCCTGCTGCGTAGCCTGTACGAACCGGAAGCGCCGCGGGCGGACTGGCGGCATCGCTTCGCCATGGCTCGCACGGATGGTTTGATCGTGCCCTTGGCGAAGGTCGCGGAGCAGATGGTGGAGCGCTTTGGTTTCCCACGAGAACGTATCCTTTGTCAGGAGCCACCGACGGACCCGGCGCGGGAGAGCATGCAGGGTGACCTGCGGGCGAAGCTCGGCCTGGGGACAGAGGATCTGGTGATCGGAATCACCGCGCGTATTCAGCCCCATCGCCGCTTCGAAGTTCTCTGGGAATGCGCCCGGCAGGTGATCGCGGCCTGCCCCCGCGCTCGCTTCGTCTTGCTCGGTCGCGGCAACGAGGAGGACACGCGGGAACTCGTGCTGGAACCGATTCGCCGACTGGGGATCGAGAAGCAGGTCATCCTGCCGGGCTATCTACTCGAGCCCGAGTACAGCCTTGCCCTGCGTTCCCTGGACGTCTTTCTCTTTCTGGTTCCGGGCAGTGACGGCACCTGCCGGGCGGTGCGTGAGGCCATGGCCCTGGGTCTGCCGGTGGTGTCCACGGACCTGGGGATCCTGCCGGAGCTGCTGGCGGGTGCGGGCATGGCTGCCGGCGGCCTGGTCTGTTCTCCGCAGGCAGATGAGTTGGCCGCCGCCATCCTGCGACTGAATGCGGACGAGGCCCTGCGCGCAGAGTTGGCGGCCGCCGCCAAGGCGCGCGCCAAGGAGCGCATGAATCCGCGGCGAGCTGCCGCTGAGCTGCGCGACTTCTACCAGTGCCTGGCGAAGATGCCCCGGCGAGGAACGCGACGTGGCTGAGACTCTGATCTCCAAGGAGCTGCAGGCTGAGGAGCTGGCTGAGCTGCGTGCCTGGGCAGGGGAGAGCCTGGCCGCCCGCGGTGCCCTGCCCGCTGCCTGTGAAGACGTGCAGAGCCGGCTCATCCGTTCTGTCGGTCGCGGTCGCCTCGCCTCCGGTCGACTGGTGTATCTCAAGCTCATGGCTTTCCCACGGGGGAAGGACGCCCTGCGCTACATCCATCGCAGCCTGCCAGCGGAGCGAGAAGCCAGGTCCTTGCTGAGACTGGCCGCTGGGGGGATCGACTGCCCCCGGCCGCTCTACGTGCAGACCCAGCGCCGCTGCCTCCGGCCACACTTTTCCTTCTTGGCCATGACGGCCATCGAGACGGAAGAGCGCCAGCCGGACTTCGCCGAGTACTGCGCCCTGACGGCGCGCTTGACCGGGCTCGGCCTCTTTCACCCGGATCTCAACCCAGGCAACTTTCTCTGTCAGAAGTCCGGTGGTCTGGCGCTCATCGACTTGCAGTCTGCCCGCTGGCGGGCAGCGCCCCTGGCCGCCGGCCTGCGCATGCGCATGGCCGCCAAGCTCTGGCTCGAGTCGGGAAAGGGTAAAGGTTCGGAGCTCATGGTTGCCGCCGGCTTGCTCCAGCAGGAGCAGCTGCCCGCGGTGCTCGCGGAAGCTCGGCGCCTACGGATCGCCTTTCTGCGTGGGCGCGTCTTGCGCTGTCTGCAGACCAGCAGCGAATTCGAGTGCCGTCGCAGCTGGCGCGGGACCATGCACCGGCGCCGGGATCGCGCCGCCGATCACTCTCTCGAGGGCGGCCGCGAACTGCGTCAGCTCTGGATCGGTGATCGGGCGCGGGAGATCCTGCTGTCAGAGCAGTCCCAGCTCAGCGCCCTCTTCCTGCGGTCCTGGTGGTCGCCCGGTCGATCGGCCCTCTATTTTCCGAAGGAGTTGGCAGCGGATCGCCTGAGCTCGGAGCGCTCTGCCCAGCTTGCCGCCTTCGAGGAGTTCCAGGCCCTGGAAGGCGCGATCAGGGATCCAGGGGGCGCCGCTGGGCGCCGCTCTTGAGGCCTTCAATCCGCTAGCTTGACCAGGAAGCGATCGGTCATGCCGGCGATATAGTCGCAGACAGTTCTCTCGAGACCTTCCGCATCGATACGGCTGCGCACGGTCACGGGCATCTGCTCCGGACTCGAGCTCAGCAGAGTGAAGGCCTTGCGAATGCGATCGCCTCCCTGGCGCATGACTCCGAGGACCAGTTCGCTCTTGTAGAAGCGTTCGCGTAGGAAGCGCAGCAGCTCGTCGATGGCGACGCGCATCTTGTCGCTGTGATGCATGCTGAGTTCATCCTGCTGAGCCTGTCCTGCCCAGGTCCGGTCCGTGGCCTGCACCAGATCATGAACCATGAGACTGGTGATCTGACTGAGTAGCTTGGAGCTGGGCACCTCGCCCAGGCGCTGGCGCGCCTTCCTGAGCAGGCTCAACTCGCGGAGCTCGCCCTCGCTGATCACGCCAGCGCGCAGGGCATCGTCCAGGTCGTGGGAGAGGTAGGCGATCTTGTCGCAGCGATCCACAACCTGAGCTTCGATGGGCAGCCTTGTTCCAGCTCTCAGGTCCGGGCTCAGGGGGAAGTCCGGCGGGATCTTGCCCTTGAGCAAGGAGCGGCGGGTGGCAAGGCAGAGGTTGAGTCCAAGTCCCAGACCATGTCGGTCCTCGAGGAGGTCGACGATGCGCGAGCCCTGGGCGTTGTGACGGAATCCACCATGCCCTGCCATGAGCTCATTCAATGCCTCCTCACCGCTGTGACCATAGGGGGGATGACCAAGGTCGTGCGCCAGGGCCACCGCTTCCGCAAGATCCCTATTTAGAGAGAGGCAGTCCGCCACCCCGCGCGCAATCTGCGAGAGCTCGAGGGAGTGGATCATCCGGCTGCGGTAGTGGTCCCCCTCGTAGGCGGCCAGGACCTGAGTCTTGTGTTGCAGGCGACGGAAGGCGGAGCAGTGGATGATCCGGTCGCGATCCCTCTGGAAGGCGGTGCGCAGGGTGTCTTCCTTCTCGGCGCCGCGGCGACTGCCCAGCTTGCGGCTATGGCTCGCCCCGGGTGAGAGGGTTCGCGCCTCGCGATCTTCCAGGTCTTCGCGTCTTAGCCAGGCCATGACGAAAAATGCCCGACAGACCGATCCGGCCTGCCGGGCTTTGGTACCCCCAAGGGGAGTCGAACCCCTGTCGCATGGATGAGAACCATGTATCCTAGGCCACTAGACGATGGGGGCGTCCATGTGGGGACAGTGGTCTAGGTTCTGGCAAAAACTTCGTCAAGGGTAAGTCGGGAATCTTCGTCTAGCTGCTTCGATGGCAATCTGATCCCGTTCTTCACCACAGGGGCTGCGGAGAGCGTAGATTTATGCGGTCCCGAGAGTCCCCCCAATCGACTCGCCAACCTCCGGAGGCACCCATGGCAAGGATTCAATTCGCGATCATCGCTCTATCCACATTCCTCGGCAGTTCTGCCCTTTCTGCGGCGGCGACGAGCTTTTCCAGTCCAGTCCTGAGCCTGGATTCCAGGCTTGCCCCCCTGGGGCTTGGCTGGCTGGGCGTCCTCCTGGACCCGAGCGCCGAACGCCCCACCATCGTCGAGGTCATCCCCGACTCGCCAGCGGCCAAGGGCGGTCTGGAGCCCGGTGATGTCTTTCTCGCGGTCGGCAAGTCCAAGGTTGGCAGCATCGATGACTTGCAGCGTCTCCTCGGCGCCACAGCTGTGGGCTCGGAAGTGCTCCTGCTCCTGGATCGGGGCGGCGACAAGCTCGAATTGACCGTGACCCTCGGTGAGCGTCCGGCAGAGGTCCGGTCGACACCGCCGGCGCCGGCGAAGCCAGTGGCCCCTGACGATGCGGACAAGACTTCTCGGCTCAAGCGCCAGCCTGCTCCGAGCAAGCCGGCGCAGGAGACTGCGCAAGATCCCGGTCGCGCCTACCTCGGCGTCTCGGTTACCGAGGCCGGCAAGGCTGTGCGCATCGAGCGAGTTGTCGAGGGAAGTCCCGCGGACCGCGCCGGATTGCGAGCGGGTGATCTCCTGCGCGCCATCGATGCTCGCAAGATCGGTAACCTGGGGGATCTGGACAAGGCCATGGGGCGCCTGCGTCCGGGGCAAAAGGTCCGCGTCGACTATCGGCGCGGCGATGACAGTGCCGACTTGATGCTGGAGATGGGGCGTGCTGCCGAGGAGGGAGATGCTCCCGCCGTCGGGGAGCAGCCGCCAAGCAGCAAGCCGACGAGCAAGCCCACGAGCAAGCCGAAGATCGGGAGCAGCGAAGCCAGCAGCGCAGCCCGGCAGGATCCACAGCTTCGCGCCTCCGCTCAGGCGGAGCAAAACCGAGTTGCCGAGGCCGAGCTCGCCCGTGCTCGCGAGCAGATGGCCGCAGAGCGCGCCAAGCTCGAGAGCGAACTGCAGCGTGCCCGTCAGGAGATGGAGCGCGAGCGGGAGCAGTCGCAGCAGGCGATGACCGATGCGCGCCAGGCCCTTGAGCGTGAAATGCGTCGCACGCAGGAGCAAGTCCAAAAGGAAGCTGAGCGCATGCGCCGAGCGATGGAGAAGGAGCGCCAAAACATGGAGTCCGAGATCCAGAAGGCGCGGCAGAACGCAGCACGCGAGATGCAGCGTGCAGAGGAACAGATGCAGGAGGAGCGTGGCAAGATGGAGCGCGAGCTGCGTCGTCGCCAGGTAGAAGCCGAGGAAGAAATGCAACGCGTGCATCGGTCCATGAACAAGGAGCGGCAGGCTCTGGAAGAGGAGCTGCAACGCAACCAGCAAGCGACGGAGAAGGAGATCGCTCGGCAGCGCGAACGGGTCAACGCGGAGCTGAAGCTCGCCCGGGAGGAGATGGATCGCGAGCGCCGTCGCATGAGCAAGGAAACTGAGCAAGGCAAGCGCGTTCCCATCGCCAGCCCGCAAGGGTCGAGCGCCGGCTCACCGACTGCCGACTTGGAGAAGCGCCTGAGCGGCATGCGCCGCGAATTCGACCGGATTCGGGCTGAACTCCGGGACCTGCAGAGCATTCTCGAGAAAAAGCGGCGCTGAAGCCTGCAGGCTCTGGGAAGAGGACGGGCCTGACGCCAGTCTATTGCCTGTCCTCCCTTCCTGGAGAATGCATGCGCTACCTGGTAACCGGCGGGGCCGGTTTCATTGGATCTCACCTGGTCGATCGCCTGCTGGAGCAAAGTCAGCAGGTGCTCGTGCTGGATGATCTGTCCACCGGCAGCACGCTGAATCTGCTACGTCATCGTGAACGTGGCGAACTCTCCTTCGTGCAGGGCTCAGTCTCGGACCGGGGGCTGGTGCGGCAGCTCGTTGGTGAGGTTGACTTCGTCTTCCACCTGGCGGCGGTGGTCGGGGTGCAACTGGTCATGCGCCAACCTCGCCGAGCCCTCGAAGTCAATCTGCATGGCAGTGAGGCAGTGCTGGACGCAGCCGAGCACTGCGCTGTCCCAGTGCTGATGACCTCCAGCTCGGAGGTCTACGGCCTCGGTCCTGAGGTCCCCTTCCGTGAGGATGCGGATCTGAGCCCGGGTCGCAGTGATGATCCCCGTGGGGGCTATGCCTTTTCGAAGGCCATGGCCGAGTGCTCGGCTTTGGCGCGGGCGAGGGAAGGAGCTTTGGATGTAACCATCGTCCGCCTGTTCAACACGGTGGGGACCAGGCAGACGGGGGAGTACGGCATGGTCTTGCCACGATTTCTTTCCCAGGCCCTGCGCGGGGATCCGCTCACGATCTTTGGTGATGGCGAGCAGACGCGCTGCTTCGCAGATGTCGGTGAGGTTCTCGACTGCATGTTGCGTCTGGTTGCGGCGAAGGACAGTCAGGGGAAGATCTTCAACCTGGGCAGCGATCGCGAGGTGAGTATCGCCAGCCTGGCGGAGACCGTGCTGAGGCTGACAGGAAGCGAATCAAGATTGCAGTACATGCCTCTGCGCGAGGTCCTAGATCGGGGAACCAGGGATGTGCTTCGCCGAGTACCAGATCTCAGCCGCCTGTTGGATTGCATCGCGCGTAAGCCGGACAAGGACCTGGCGGCGATTGTGCGCGGCTTGCTAGTGCCGGCTAGCTCGAGCTGAGCGCCAGGAGATTGGCGCGAGCCTGCTCGTCACCCAGATCGCTGGCCCGTTGCAATTCGGCCAGAGCCTGACTGCGCATGCCGCATTCCAACTGCGCCAGGGCGAGGAGATTGTGGATGGCGCCGTTCTCCGGTTGGATCTCTGCGGCAAGTCCCAGGTGACGCATGGCTTCCTGGCTGCAATCCCTGGCAAGCAGTGCCCGGGAAAATGCATACAAACCTGCGGCGTGTTCACGTGGATCCACATGGGAGTACTCCAGGCAGTGGATGAAGAGTTCACGACCCTCCATTTCCAGGCCCATGGCCAGCCGGCAGCTTGCAAGCAGAAGTTGGGCCTCCCCATGCTGGGATGAGATGGCCAGGAAGCGATGTAGGGATTCGGCTGCCTTGGCGAAGTCGCCGCGGTGCATGGCGGCGCGGGCGATGTGCAGCTGAGCGTCGATCCAATCCGGTTGTTCTTGCAGGGCCAATTCAGCCTCCTCGCCGGCCAGGAGCGTGTTGCGTTCACGCTCTGCCTGAATGGAGCGCCCTACCGGGCTCTTCTCCCACTTCTCGAAGAAGCGCGCTTCGCGCAAGCGCAGGCTGGCTGCGTAGTCGATGCCCAGGGCGTGGAAGGTGCGTCCTCCCCGGTGGTGCAGGAAGGCATTGCGCACGATGACCAGGCGGCGGCCGAGCAGGCGGCAGCGTAGGGAATAGTCGTCGTCCTCGAAGTTGCCGGCGCCGAAGCGCTCGTCGAAGAGTCCGATCTTCTGCACCAGGCGGGAACGAAACATGAGGCAGAGGCCAGAGAGATTGCTCCGATCTTGCAGGCGCTCCCGTTCCTCCTCATCGAGCAAGTCTTCGATCTGTTGCCGGCCTGCCCGGGTTTCGCCGATCTCACCCACATCGATCTGCGCTGAACCCTTCACCCGGTTGCTGACCGGCGCACACATGGCGATGCGAGAATCGGAATCGAGGGCCTCGCGCATACGTTCGAGCATGCGCGGCGCGGGCATGCTGTCGTTGTTGAGGACGACGATCAGCTCACCGCGAGCGGCGCGGAGGCCCTGATTGACTCCGCCGGCAAAGCCCAGGTTGCGACCCTGACGGAGGACGCGAATCGCCGGGAACTCCTCGTCCAGTCGATGGCTGCCGTCGCGGCTGCCGTTGTCCACAAGGAGAATCTCGAGATCGGGTTCGGTCTGCTCGCTGACTGCTTGCAGGCAGGCGCGGGTGTCGTCGATGCCCCCGTGAGCGGGGATGATGATGGAGATGAGCACATTCCCCTATCGGCCATGACAGGGGGGCTACCGCAGCCGATTGGGCTATCCGTACAAGAATGACGCTCCCCTCGGAGCCGAGGAGAGCGCCATGGGGGAGTCATCCCCCGAGACTCAGCGTGCCGCCGACGCGGCTAGCAGTAAGCTCTCACCTGCACAAATACACACCTCGCTCGCTGCTCGTCGCCGAGCAGTAGCCGCAGATGCGACACGCCAAACTCTTGCCATTCCGGAGGTCTCGCCCACCTCGGAATAGCCCGTTCCTGATTCATGGCATCTCGGGTCATGGAAAAGTGGCCCCCGACAAAAAAAGAGGCCTGTGGCAAGTCTCCGGCCCGGCCCCCCCCGAGGCGGGCGCATGGAGACCTGCCACTGGGCCATTGCTCGCCCTGGACCCAAGTCCCTCCGTCGATTGTCCAGAGCAGCAGATCGGGACAAGCCCGATCGAACGTTCCTGCGCCCGCGGCTGCGCGCGGTAGAACCCCACCTGACCGTGGGCGACGAACGCTACCAAGGTTGGAAACCCCTCCAATGCCACTAGAATGTCTATTGCCTGTGCGAGAGCATCTCGCTCTCGTTTGGCCCGACATCGCAAGCCACATGCCAAACGCATTACTTTCACCATTTTCTGGTTACATGGCGTAACTGTCTAAAAAGACAACGCTTAGCTACTTGACCCAGAAGCAAGCCAAAATCGTTCCAGAGGAAGTCCCAAGTATGGGATGGGATGGCAGGGAATCCCAGTTTTGACGAAGACCCTGCTTCCGCTCTGATCGCTGGCCTACCTGCGGCCCTATCTCGTTCCCTGTGAAGCCCTTGGAAGAACACCGCGTCGCCGAGTCCTTGCACGGAAGTCTGCTTCTCGACTTCTTGTACCGGACCTGGTCGGAGGTTGCCCGTAGCGATCTTCGCATGGCGATCGATGAGGAGATGGTCGAGGTGAACGGTCTCGCCGCCGATGGAAAGACCAGGCTGCGGGCGGGAGATCTGGTGGTGATCCAGGGGGAGCTGAGCCGCTCCGATCGGCGGGCAGGGCGGCGCGGGAAGCAGCAAGACGAGGGGATCTCGCTGCTCGCCGAGGATCCCGGCTTCCTTGTGGTGAACAAGCCGGCGGGCATTCCCAGCGTCCCCGACCGAGCGGGTAAGTATCCCGGCCTCCTTGGGGTCCTGGCGGAAGAGCGCCCTGCCGAGGATCTGCGCATCGTGCACCGGCTCGATCAGGACACCTCCGGATGCATGCTCCTGGCGAAGGGTCTGGAGTCCTCGCGAGTGCTGAGCGAGGCTTTTGCCAAGGGTGCTGTAGGCAAGGAGTATCTGGCGCTGGTCGAGGGCCGCCTCGGTCGCGAGAGCATGCAAATCGACCGGGCTCTGGGGCCAGATACGCGGCGGCCGGGGCGGATTCGGGTGGTGGCGGCGGATAGCAAGGGGGCGCGTGCTGCTCTCACCGAGGTGGAGCTAGTCGAGCGTTTTCGCGGCTACAGTTTGCTTCGCCTGCGACCGAAGACTGGCCGCAGCCATCAGATTCGGGTGCATCTTCACAGCATCGGTCACCCAATCGTCTGCGATGAGGTCTATGGCGGCCACGCGGAACTACTCCTGTCGACTTTCAAGCGCGGCTACAAGACCCGCAAGGGTGTGCGGGAGAAGCCACTTCTCCGGCGCATGTTCCTGCACGCTGCTGCGATCGAATTTGCACACCCCTTGGAAGAGCGGGTAATGAAGATCAATTGTCCGCTCCCGCGCGAGTTGGAGCTCGTGCTGGAGAAGATGCGGCGCTTCGCTTCCGTAGAGGGGCCGGCAGGAGGTAGAACGGAGGCAACATGACGGCGAAGACTCTCGGAATCATTGGTGGCTCCGGTCTCTATGACCTGCCAGGTTTGGAAGATCGCGAGGAGCAGGAGCTGAACACTCCCTTTGGCAAGCCTTCGGACAGACTGGTCACCGGCCGCCTGAATGGTGTGCGCATGGCCTTCTTGCCGCGACATGGTCGCGGTCACCGACTGGCTCCCCATGAGTTGCCCTTCCGCGCCAATATCCATGCGATGAAGCAGCTCGGAATGGAGAGCATCCTCGGGATCTCCGCGGTGGGGAGCATGGTCGAGGAAATCCATCCAGGTGATCTCGTCATCATCGATCAGTTCATCGATCGCAGCCGATCACGGACGGAGGAGTCGACCTTCTTCGGTGATGGCTGCGTAGCGCACATGCATTTTGCAGACCCGATCTGGGAGCCCCTGCGCCAGCTTGCCCTCGAGGCGGCGCGTAGTAGTGGTGCACGCGTGCATGACGGTGGCACCTATGTGTGCATGGAGGGGCCGGCCTTCTCCACCCGTGCTGAGTCCAAGCTCTATCGCAGTTGGGATGTGCAGGTCATCGGCATGACCAACCTGCAGGAAGCCAAGTTGGCAAGGGAGGCGGAGATCGCCTATGCGACCATCGCCCTGGCCACCGACTATGACTGCTGGCATGAGACCGAAGAGGACATTCACATCGCCGATGTGCTGGCGGTGCTTTCGGCGAATGTCGAGCGGGCCAAGCAGGTTATCGCCAAAGCTGCTGAGCTGATGGCTGCGTCCGAGGGCATCTCCTGTGCCGGGGTGATGGAGAATTCCCTGATCACTGCCAAGGATGCGATCACTCCCGATGCGCGCCGTCGCCTCGAGCTGATTATCGGCAAGTACCTCTGAGCCAAGCCCTCGGGCGAGGATCCCCGCTAGGAAGGCCTGCTCGAGGTTCAAGTGCTGCCGGGGACTGGCTACACTCCAGCCATGAGCACCCCCGTCTCCCGTCGTGGTTTTCTCAAGGCTGCAGCCGTTGGCGCCGCAGCCACTTCCTGCTCTCACGTGTCGCCCAAGCTGCGACCGCGAGCTCCGGTAGCTATTTCGAGCCGCAACGGTATCCATGCGGTGGAGATTGCCGTGCGCAAGATGAACGAGGGCCTGCCGCCAGTGGACGCGGCGGTCATTGGTATCGAGGGAGTCGAGAACGATCCCAACGACACCTCGGTCGGCTACGGTGGGCTGCCGAACGAGGATGGTGTGGTCGAGCTGGATTCCTGCACCATGGACGGCCCCTCCGGTCTGGCCGGCGCGGTAGCATCCCTGCGCAACATCAAGAATCCGAGTCAGGTTGCCTTGAAGGTCATGCGGCGCACGGATCACGTGCTGCTCGTTGGCGAGGGTGCTCTACGCTTCGCGCGAGCCCACGGCTTTGCCGAAGAGAATCTGCTCACCGAGCGGGCGCGTCGTCGTTGGTTGCGTTGGAAGGAAGGCCTCAGCGATCAGGACGACTGGATCGATCTCAGCGAGAACGGCAGCCATGGTAAGGAGTATGTGGACGGACACGTGGAGCGTCCGACTGGCACCATCCATGTGGGCTGCGTCAACGACAAGGGTGACATTGGCGGCTGCACGAGCACCTCGGGCCTGGCCTTCAAGATCCCTGGACGGGTTGGCGACTCGCCGCTGATCGGCTGCGGCAACTACGTGGACAACGACTACGGAGTCGCCGGTTCGACTGGTCGCGGCGAAGCGGTCATCCTCAGCAATGGTGCCGCGCGGATTGTGCGCTACATGGCCGAGGGTCGTAGCCCCACGGACGCCTGCCTGGACGCCCTGCGCGACATCGCCCGGATGACCAAGGTGCCCAGATTGCTGGATGCCCAGGGACGGCCAAACTTCCAGGTCAACTTCTATGCGATCAACAAGGCAGGTCAGCTCGGCGCCGCCGCCATGCGACCTTCTCAGCATTCGCGAATGACCGAGAACGGGCCCGAAGTCATGGACTCGGCCGCACTTTTCGGGGGCTGAGCTCCCCGCCTACTGCGCTTGCAGTCTGATCTGACCGCTCTCCGCAAGATCCAAGCGGCGCAGGAGCTGTCGCCATTCCGGATAGCGATTGGCCGCGAGTCGACCTGGCCTTCGGGTCAGGCTGAGGCGCAGGTGCAGCTTCTGTCCCTCGAGGGAGAAGTTGAGTTCGTGATCCAGCAGCGGGTGCAGGACCCGGCTGCTCTCAGGAATCTCAGCTAGTCGATAGCCTTTTCCCGGGTCGATCTCGACCTCCCAGCTGCTGTGCAGAAAGCCGGAGAGCTGCAGGGCCTGATTACGCTCACTTGGTCCACCGTAGCTGGCGAAAAGGTTGGTTGGTGAGATCGGAAGTCCCATGAGGAACTCGCTGCCAGCCGGACTCAGTGCCTGGCGCTTGACCAGGCTGGCTTCCAGGCTGAGACCCTTGCCAGGTTCCATTGCGCCGAGGCGGGCAGACTCCACGGTCCAGCCTTGAAACATCTGTCCGGCCAGGCTGCCGGCGACCATGTCGCGGCGATTGGCCTGCAGTTTGCGAATCTGTTCGGCGAGTTGCAGTCCCGAATCGCCGCCGATCTCCGCGCGCGCCTCCAGGCTCGCTTTGCCGCTGGCGTCCAGGCGGAGAGAAGCGCGCACATGCCAGCCCATGCCTTCGCTGCGGTCGCCGGAGGGCAGTCGACTCAGCTCTTGTCCACCGAGGGAGAGGCGCAGCATGGGGGCGCCCATGAGATGGCCACTGATCGTCCCCATGGGCGCGTAGCGCGGACTGCCTGCATAGACCGTGAAGGCCTCGGGAGTTCCCGGCAAGATCTCAGCGGCGGGCAGGGGGTAGATGTCTTCGCCGAGAAAGAAAGGTTCTGGCTGGGCGCTCAGAGACTCGTGGGCCGGTGCTGCGATGGCCAGTTGCAGGGGGAGGTCCGCGGCGCAGAGCAGTGCCAGGTAGACTTGAAAGCGGTCGCCTTGGCCGCGTAGGAGAGTTGCAGTGGGGGAACCGTTGCCATTGCCGTCCTGGATCTTCTCCTGTACGAAGTCATAGATCGTCGCCGCCTTCTGCAGATCACTGCCAAGACCCCTGCAGATCTCCGCGGCTTGATCCTCGAGGAGTGGATTGGTTGCCAATTGTGCACGCAGTCTGGCATGCATGGCGCGCGGGATGGCGGTCAGGCTTCGGTCTTCTCCGAAGGCGACCACTGGTAGCACATCCTGCGGATCTGGGCTGTTGGGTTCAGGCAGGATCCGAGGCACGTCGCGCATGCGGTAGATGTGGGCGCGGTAGCCGTCACCGAGCTCTTCTTCGATGACCTCGCCGGTGAAGTTTCGGACTCGAAAGCTGCCACGCGCATTGGGCGGCAGGATGACGACGAGTTCACTGAGGAGGAATGGTTCGTCCTGACTCTGGAAGAAGAAGGTCGTCCCGCGGACTGGGTTTGCTCCCGGGCTTGGGGAAAAGTCGCGATACTCCTCTTCGATGAAGACCCCGGGCGCCAGTCGGGGCATGGAGAAGCTGCCTGCCACCCGGCTGGGTAGATAGGAAAGGCCATCTCTGCCGATCGTGCGCAGGCTAATGACCTCTCCGGCGTTTGCGGCTTGCTCGGCCTGCTCATGGGCTTCGACCCCGCGCAGATCATTGATCCGGCGGATCTGGTGGGTCTCCGTGACGCTGCCAGCATCCTCGTAGTAGCGGATGATCATCTGGTCGAGGACCAGGGAGCTGGGTGCACTGCGCTCCCGCTCGGCACTCTCGAATCCGGCCAGCAGCTCTGTGCTGCTGTAGCGGTACTTGGCGATCAGTGGGTATTCCTCCCCGCCTTCCTCTAGCCGGGCGATCAGGCGACGGAGACTCGTCTGCGCCGAATCCATGCCCAGGCTACGACGGTAGGCCAGCAGGGCCTCCCTGCGCAGGCCATGGCTCATGAGCTCGCGTCCAGCCCGACGCAGTTGTTGGGCATTTGCCTCAGGCAGATTCGCGAGCTCGATGCTGAGTTCGGCAACGCGATCCCCATCGCCCTTGGCCTTTGCCAGGCGGAGTTGTAGTTCCAATTTTCTGGCCAGCTGCCGACTCTCGGCGAGGAAGGAGCCGACCAGCTTGCTTGCGACTGCCAGCTCCCCGATCTCCAAGGCGATGTCCATGGCCTGTCGTCGTGCTGCTGGATCGCCGGGGACTGTTCCGAGGAAGCTGAGCAGGACCTCCAGGGCGGCATGTTTTTGTCCCCCCCGGCTGAGGGATCTGCTGCGGGCGAGCTGTGGTCTGGCGTCATGGGGAGTAGCTGCTGCCCAGAGCTCGCGTAGCTCTTCTGCCTCAGCGCCGAAGCGCAGGCCTGAAAGGATGGCATGCAACTGAGAGTAGATTTCGGGACCGCCTCTGCCGGCAGCGATCTCGTCGCGTAGCAGGCGAATCGCCGCCTCTTGCTGATCCTCACCGCTGAGCAGACGGCTCTGGCGAATCACCGCCCAAGAGTGCTCGGGCAAGGCAAGTCGTGCAGCTTCGAGAAGGCTCTTGCTGCGGTTGCGGCGGACTTCCTCGGGCAGGCGATTGGCCAGGTCGTAGCCCCTGGCCAGGGCAAGGCAGAGGCGTTGGTCTGCCGGCGCTGAAGCTTCGAAGCTGCGCAGGATTGTCAGGCCGAGATTGCGGTCGCCGCAGCGATAGGCGGCAAGCATGCAGGCGATCTGCAGCCGTGCATCGTCGGGCGCTGCCTTGGCTGCGGATGCAAGGGCGCTGCAGGGATCGACGAAGGGTGGGAGTTGCTGTGCATCTTCCCGGTCAGCTGCCAGGAGCGGATGGATGCGATCGTTGGCCAGCTCCCGGCAGGCCTCGAGTTTGGCGCCGCGGGCATCAAGATAGCGCAGAGAGAAGGTCGGGCTGCGGTTCGTCGTGGTCTTGACCAGCACTTGATTCGCGCCTGCCAGCAGCCTGATCGGCAGATAGACGATTCTCTTCTGGGGACCACTCAGTCGATCGACCCGAGTTCGTAATTCGCCATTAACGAAGACTTCGATGGAACCAGGGCTGTCGATCTCGAGGTATGCGGGCTGAGCTGCATCCGAATGCAGTTGATGCAGGCCGTAGTAGCAGCCCTTCTCCGTGGAGCCCAGGCGAGGGAGGGAGAGGAAGATGCTGCGTGGCGTTCTGCTGACCGGGTAGCTAGTGATCGCCGCGTAGCGACCGGCCAACTCTTCGCTCTGCTCGGGGAAGGCGATCTCCGGTCGAAAGGGAACGCCGGTGTAGAAGTCGCCCTCGTCACCGAAGGGGCCGACGGCGATGACTTGACTGGCGTATCCGGTGAATAGTCGCTCGGCTTCCTCAGGGTTCAAGTTGCCTGCTCTGCGCAGGAGCTGCTGGCGCATCGCCTTGGCCGACTGAGCAGCGAGGGGATGGGGGTCCAGTTGCAGGTATCCGTCGAGGTTGGCGAGAGCGGCGGCTGGGTCAGCGAGAAACTGGGCGTAACCGCTGGCCATATCGATTGCCAGCTTGGTTGCCGAGCTGGATGCGCTGCCTCGGGCTGCATTGAGGAGTTGGCTGACGATGCGGTCTGGGTTGTCCCTGGCGGGGATCTCAGCTTCGATCAGAGCCTCAGCCAGCTCGAGCATGGCCTTGTCCGGTGATTGGCACTGCGCTGGCCTCGCCAAGTGGCAGAGGCTGCCAAGCAAGATGATGCAGCTCGTCAAAGCTCTCATGGTCTGCCTCCTGGACTCACGACGACAAGCTGCTGGTCTGCCGCGTCCACGCGGCTGGCGTATTCCCGAAACTCGGCATACTCCTGACTCTCGATGCGTGGCAACTTCCAACTCAAGGCTCGTTCGACGGTGAGCAGGCCCTCCGCGTAGGTCCAGCTGAGCTTGAAGCTCCCGAAACGGGTATCCAGATCGATAGGCTCCGGCAGGTCGAGCGGGGTATAGCCATCGGGCAGGCGGTATCGGGCGCGTTCACGGCTCGAAGATGGGGGGCCGAGAAGCAGGGCATCCTGCCTTTCTCGATCGCTGGTCAGAGATTGCATGGCGGAGCCGGTTAGTCGTGACTTGATCGCCAGACCATCCCCCTGCCTGGCAGCAAAGTCCGAGCACTGCATGCGCAGCTGGAGCTGCAGGGCCTGGTTGAGATCGAGAGCGTCGCTGCTCTCCAGGTCGAGGATTTCTATGTCACCGAAGACGCGGGAGAGCAGTTGTTCGAGGCGTTCCCGTCGTTGCCCTGCCTCGTTGCTGAGAAGTTCGCGCAGCCCGATGGCCTGGCTGCCCCTGGGCTCTTGGCGGTATTCGATGAGGGCGCTGCCACTTGCATCGAGTTGGATCTGGTAGTCGATCTCCGAGGCGTTCTCCGCCGGGCGACCCCAATCGATCTGTTTGATATCGCCCCTGTCACCGCGAACCACGAGGACCTTCGCTCCCCGATCCATTTCCGGAATCGTGTCGCTGGGGTGATAGCTTGCTGTGCCGTCGAGATAGAGTTCGGCGCGATTCTCACTCGCCGGTAGGTAGGAGATGCAGTGATTGAAGTGCTCGACCATCGGTAGGTTGAGATCATCTTCGCTGCGTAAGGGGTTGGCGTAGATCAGCACTGGATAGGCTTCCACGCCGATCTCTCCCAGCATGGCATTGAGGAGGATGGACTTGTCCTTGCAGTCACCATGACGGCGATCGAATATGACCGATGTGCTGTATGGCTGATAGCCATGCACGCCAAACTCCCAGGCCTTGTAGCGAATGTCGGTCGTCACGAAGCGATAGATCGCATCGATCTTGGCGCGAGTGCTGTCCAGGCCGGCGGTCAGCTCGGCTGTCTTGGCGCGGATATCGGGAGAGACTTCGCTCTGCTTGCGGATCAAGTTCCACCACCAGGTGCAGAATTCGTTCCAGTCTCGGTAGGTCGTTACGCGCAGGAGCGGTTCGTTCTCGGTCCAAGCTGGCTTGCGCATCTCGACACCCGCGCGTGGGAGGTCTCGCAACCGATACTTCTGCAGGACTTGACCGCTGGGGTCCCGGCTCTCGTCTCCGGCAGGTGCACCGTTGCTCGCTTGTATTCTGTAGTTGCGTCCGGGATCGAGAATCAGAACGAGTTCCGAGCGGCGGATCGGCACGCCTTCTTGGCTTGCAAAGCGGTGCACGAGTCCGAAGTAGTCGCCGAAGAAGGATGGTGCCAGGTCATCCACGCGGGATTGGATTTCGACTCGATCACCCTCTTCGAGGGCGGGGAAGCGCACGTAGCCGCCGCGCATCCGTGCTGAGAGGATTCGCCCATCTGGCTTGTGCACTCTGGCCAGAAGGAGTCGAGCGCGCTGCTCGCCACGGAAGTGGGGGACGTAGTACTCGGCCCGAGCTTGCGCACCTTGCGCATTGAGGATGCGGAAGACTTCGTGCTGGTAGCGGCTGGTGGTGCCGTTGCGATAGGCCTGAATGACCACCTGTTTCAGAAGGTAGTAGTAGGGGTCGTTGGCGCTCTGCGAGTCCTCAGGAGGGCCTGGATCGGCAGCCAGGATGTCCGCGCTTGTCAGGACCTGTTCCGAGTAGAAGGGGAGCTCATCGGCTTCGAGGAACTCCAGGAGGCGTTGTTCGGTCTTGCGATTCGGATTGAGTTCGATGGCCAGGCGCAGGAATTGGATGCGCTGGTCGTCGTTGCCGAGGAGGCCGTGCAGGTGAGCTACTTGGGTCAGCACCTCGTCGTCGTCAGGGCAGACTTCCAGCCATCGCCCCAGACTGCTCAGTGCTGCGGTCCGGTCCATGGCCGCGGCTTGGACCTCTGCCAGGCGAAGATATGGATAACGCCGGTAGGGCAGGCGCATGGTCGCATCCTGCAGCAGGGCGAGGGCCGACTCGGTCTCGCCGAGGCGCAGATAGAGCTCGACTGCATCGCCGAGGGCGGCTGGAAAATCCTGCGCGAGCATCGCATCACAGACTTGGCGGGCTTCCTGCCATGAGCTGCGATTGATGAGCACTCCAAGCCAAGCTCGCATGGCCAGGGTGGATTGGCGGCCCTTCTCGTCCGCTTGCGCGGCCCTTGCGATGCTCTCCTCACTCAGGGCCTCAAACTCTGATTGCCGGTAAACCTGGGCCAGGAGAAGCCGGCCAAGGGTGAAGTCAGGATTGACCTCCAGGCTGCCTTTGAGGAGTGTCTCCGCGCGGGGCCGGGCGCCGTTCATCTCGAGTTCGAGTTCCGCCAGTGAGCGCATGGCCTCAACCTGCCGGGGGTCAGTCGCGAGGATCTGCAGGTAGTCCTGCCGGCGCTGGTTTTCATCCCGTTCCTCAGCTCGTGAATTCGAGCGAACGCGAGTGAAGGCCAGCAGGTAACGGGCAGCCACGAACTCGGGCATCTCCTGGAGCAGCTCCTGCAGGATTTGGCGATCCCGACGTTGGAGGGGATCCTCGATTCGATCGAGGGCTAATAGGAAGGCCAGGCGATACTTGTCAGCAGCTGCATCGGTTTCAGCGGCCGCGACCTCGAAGAAGCCGATAGCCCCCGGTCTTGCCAGGGGGCTGCTTGGCTCGCCGGGGCTGGCGGTGGCAGCGGCAGCCATGTCCTCAGGAGCGAGACTCAGCTCGACGCCGGAGAGAGGGCCTCCCCCCGAGTCGCGCAGCCGGGCGGAGAATTCGAAGCTGTCCTCCTGGCAGCAGATCTTCAGCAGGAGCAGATTCGCGCCAGCCTGAAGGCGGAGGGGTATGGCCTCCTGGTCGACGGCGAAGCCGCGCGCGATGTTCTTGCCAGCCTCCTCGCGGCCATTGAGAAAGACCTTGAAGGACTCACTGCTGCCGAGATGCAGGACGACCTGTTGCTCCTGCTCACTCTGCAAGGCGACGGCGGCGTAGGCCAGGACCTGCTCTTCCGGGCGAAACATGCTCGCCAGAGGGATCGAGCGGGAGAGGCCAGGACTCTGATCCATGCGGCGCCAGGCAATGTCCTGCTTCTTGCCTTGATAACTGGCCTGTAGGTCGAAGCTCTTCTCAGCATCGAGCTCCCTGGCGTAGCCCGTGCCACGTTCGTTGTCGAAGGGGCCGAGCAACCAGAAGCGTCGAATGGAGCCGAGTTCGCGAGCCAGCTGATTGACTCGTGGTAGATCGCCCAGGCGGGCCGCGGCTTCCCACGAGAGATGTAGGAGTCGATCCCGATAGCTTGGATGGGCCTTCGCAAAGTCGGAGGCGGCCAAGCCTTCGAAGCTGCTGAGGATGTCCTTGTCACCGATTCGATCCGCGAGAAGACCGGCGTAGACCGCATAGTATTCCGCCAGGGCAGCCTGCCCTTCGCCCTCACGAAGCTCAGCGATGAGCGAGAGAAAGCTAGCCAGCGCATCCCCGTAGCGTCCCTGGCCCTTGAGCTCGAGCGCTGCCTGCTCGGCCCGGGGGATGGACTGAGAGACGACCGGAGCGGCGCTGGTGAAGAGAATGAGGGGAAGGGCGAGGCTTGGGAGTCTGAACTTCTTGTCCATGGGCTGACCGCGGGGATCTGCAGTCAACGGATCATAGGCCGCCTTACTTCTGGGCGGTCCGCAGGATCGTGAACTCCTCCACGGTGATCCGCTGATCTTTGTCCGAATCGATGCCGGCGATGATGAGTTTTTCCCAGGCGAGGAGGGCTGGGTCGAGGGCGAGCAGCCCACGGCGGAATTCTTCCGGGTCGAGGACCCCATCCGCGTTCAAGTCCAGGACAGCCACCGGCTTCTCCCCGGACTCGGGGGTCAGCTTGACCGGCTTGGGGCTCGGTAGCTTGATGAACTTCAGGATCTCTGTGAGCTCGAGGGCATCGATGCTGCCGGAGCTATCGAAATCGAGGGCTCGCATGCGCGACACCAGGCGGGGATCGAGACCCGAGTCGGAGAGAAGCATGCCAAGCTCGACGCTGTTGAGTGCGCCGTCTGCATCTCGATCGAAGCGAGCAATGATGTCCTCTACCGGTATAGCCACTGTCTCCGCATCGAACTCGAGTCCAGGCAAATCCTTGAGTTGGCTCTTTCTGGTCGGGCGCAGGTAGAAGCCGTCGCCATCCTTGGTGGCCTCGCGATAGTTGGCGTCGAACTCCGGCCAGTAGAGAAAGCCGTCCGCATCCTTGTCGAGTCGTCGGAAGATCTCGCGTGCGTCTTCGCCCACGAGCAGGATGATGCTGCCCTCGGCCTCGAGATTGTCGAGGCGGTCATCGGCGTCTCGGTCGCAGGATGCAAAGAGAGTCCAGCTGAGAGCTTGGGCGTAAGCGCCTACGCGCAGGATCCCCTCGGGCTGCCACTCGATCGGGACCGGTTCCGCCGTCGGCTGCGCAGTCGTGACCTCTCCCTGAGCCCGCGTTCCGCCGGCAAAGCAGCCGAGCAGGGCGAAGAGGGGGAGGGTGATCCAGGCAGATGGTCTTCTCGGCTCGGGCAGCATCTCCCTTAGTCTATCGGGAACCAGGCCAGCGAGATGAAGTGTGCGCCTGATGACCGGCTGTCTAGGGGGTGAAGAGGCACTCTTCACCCAACTCATGATGCTTCTGAGGCGGCAGAGCTTCACCCTCGGGCTCATTGAAGCTGGCAGATTCGACACGCACCCCATTGGCCCGCAGGCTCTTGGCGAGAGGGGCCAGGGCTTCTTCCCCAGGGACCAGGGCCAGGCAGTCGACCTTGGCGGCGATGCTCATGGCATCGACGGCGATGGAGACAGCCAGCGCGTCTGGGCCGGGGACTATCTGTAGTTCCACACCGTTGCCCGCGAGGATCCCGGCATGGGCTTCGATCTGTTCGCTGCTGCCGTAGGCGATCGCGCGAATCAATTCACGACGGCCGACCAGAGCCTTGAAGAGTTTGGTGAAGGCGAGCTCCCCACCCTTGCTTTCCGCCTCGCGCAGGATGCGTTCGAGATCCAGCAGCACCGCGAGGCGCTGGCGAATCTGTCTGGGGCGTGCACTGCTCGCAGAATGCCGATCATGCTGCGAGGCCGGACGGCGACCACGTCGTTCCCCGCGGTTGTCATTGCGATCCCCGCGGTTGTCATTGCGATCCCCGCGGTTGTCATTGCGATC
>JAJFFD010000124.1 GCA_021776805.1 Planctomycetota bacterium | reverse complement strand
CCGTTTCCAGGAGATGCTGAAGAAGCACCGCTAGCTCGAACTCGCTCAGGTTCTATGCTCTTGCCCGCTTCCCTCCGGAAGCCATGGACCATGAGCGAATCTCCCCTGGGCAAGCACAGCGATTACCCGGAGCGCTATGCGCCGGAGCTGCTGCATGGGATTCCTCGGCTGGAGGGCCGCAGAGAATTGGGCCTGGGAGACGAGTTGCCCTTCTTCGGCGGCGATGTTTGGAACGCCTACGAGCTGTCCTGGTTGGATGAGCGGGGCAAGCCGGTGGTGGCGGTGGGGGAGTTCGGTGTCGTCGCCGACTCACCCAACATCATCGAGTCCAAGTCGCTGAAGTTGTACCTCGGCTCACTGAATGGGATGCGCTATGCGCACTGGGACGAGGTGGAGCAGATGATCCGGATGGATCTGCGGGAAGCATGTGGAGGAAAGGGCGTAGGCGCGGCTCTCAAGAGCATCGAAGAAGCGGAGAGCAGAGAGCTGATCAAGCCTCCCGGTGTATGTATCGACGGGTTGAAGTTGGAGATCGATGCCTATGAGCCGGATGCGAATTTCTTGCGGGTCGCAGAAGATGACAGCGAGGTCGAGGAGACCTTGCACTCCAATCTTCTGCGCAGCCTATGCCCGGTGACGGCCCAGCCTGACTGGGGGACGGTGGTGATTCGCTACAAGGGTCCGCGCATCGATCGGGAGGGACTGTTGCGCTACGTGGTTTCCTTCCGCGATCACCAGGGCTTTCATGAGCACTGCGTTGAGCGCATGTGGGTGGATGTGATGGGGCGTTGCCAGCCGAGTGAGCTCATGCTGCAGGCGCATTATCTGCGGCGGGGTGGGCTGGATATCAATCCCTTCCGTACCAACTGCCAGACTTTGGTGACGAATCCGAAGTTGCTGCGGCAGTAGGCGGCAACCTAGTGTGCTGTTCAGCGACCGGTTTCGAGTACTGCCCTGAGCTCCGTCCAGAACTCCCGCCAGGCCTTCGCCTCTTCCGGATCGAGCTTGCGCAACGCTTCTTCGTCACGAACGCAGGCCAGGTCCGGGTCGCGGGTGGCCCATGTTGCTTTCTGCAGGGCTCTAGCCACTTCACCCCTGGCCAACAACTTGCGTAAGGAATCGAGCTCTTCCCGCAGCATCTCTCGACCCTTTCGGGAGAACTCTAGGGACACGGCGAGAGAGAGGTCTCCCGCGTAATCATCCTCTCCGCATCCCGATCGAATTGCCGCGCGTGCAGCGTTGTACCGATGCTTCTCCCGCAATCCTGCCCCAGCGGCGTCAAAGGCCTCGTAGAAGGTCAGGTCCGCATCGATGAAGCGTCCATTCGCGTAGAGGTGATAGGCAGCATGCACCCACTCATCGGAATTACGTGCGGTCAACTCGCCATCCGCGATGGCCGCCATTCGCTCCTGGTGCAACTTCGCTTCTGAGGAATCGCCCTGATAGGTCATTGCATCCAAGGCGAGATAGTCGCCTCGTTGCTCCAGCACATACCGCAGATCCCTGCGACTGGTCTCAACGAAGGATCGCTCGTCACTGATCTGGCGCCGCCCTTCGAATGCCTCGCGGTGGAGAGCTTCGGCTTCGACAAGCCTACCTTGTTCCTGTCTGAGTCGAGCCAGAAACCATACTGCGGTCAGAGTCACCGACATCCTGTCGCCGTACTTGCGGCGCCTCCCTGCAAGGGACTCGATGAGGTAGGGCTCGGCTTCATCGAACTTCTCCTGGACGCGAAACAGGTCCCCCATGTTCTCGAGTAACTCCAGCGTGGTCGGATCATCTGGGCCAAGCACGCGGCGGCTGCGTTTCAGTGCTTCAGCGTAATAGGGTTCTGCTTCCTCATACTTGCCCTGACTTCTGTAGAGGAAGCCCAGAGTGTCCAGGGAGATCAGGGTATCGGGGTCGTCATCGCCAAGTTTTCGCCTCCGGCTTGCCAGTGCTTCTACGTAGAGTTTCTCGGCCAGTGCGTCCTTCCGTTGCAGTATGAGCACATTGCCCAGGTCGGACATAGACTGCAGGGTTTGGCGGTGGTCGTTGCCGAGCAGGGCTCGTCGGCCTTGGAGCGCCTCGCGGTAGAAGATTTCGCCCTCTGCATGGGCACCCTGCGACATGAGGAGATGACCCATCCAGTGGATCGACGCCAGTGTGTCGGGGTGATCATCGCCAAGTTCTCGCCGTCTGATTCTCAAGGCGCTTTCCTGGGCGCTCCTTGCGTCCTGCCAGGCACCCAGGCGCCGGAGTGTCAAGGAATGCGCTTGCAACAGGCGCGCCAACACCAGCGGCTGGCCGGCAAACTCTTCTTCAAGCTCAGCGAGATCCTGCGCCAGGACATTGGTCTCGATCATGTCGATGCCAATATTCGTGAAGTTCACCCCCGCCAGCAGCTCTTGCAACGCGGCTTGTCGATCATCGAGAACTTTCTTGGCGACGCCCATGCGCTCCATGACCGCGCGCTGTTCTGCGATCAGACTATTGCGCATGCCAAGGCCCATCATCATCGGGTCGAGATCTCCGATCTGCGTTTCTTGAAAGGCCACGACTCTCTCCAGTTCCGATGCTCGTCGGTGGCTTTCCTCTTCTGCTTCCTTGGCTCTGTTCGCTTCGTTTTCGGCGCGTTCGCGCTGCTCTCTCTCAGCGCTTCGTGCGGCCTGTGTTTCCATGAGCGCCTGGCTCAAGCTCTCCGCGCGCTGAATCGCCAATTCCTCGTTATCTCGGGCTTTCTTGAAGCCTACCGATGTGCCGATGATCCCGCCGATCAATACGAGGAAGACCAGCGCGGCAGCTGCGAACTGGCCACGGTACCTTCGTACTATCTTCTTGAAGCGGTACCCAGCACTCGGTTTGCCAGCCAGAATCGGCTCGTGACTCAAGTGTCGGTGAATATCATCAGCGAGCGCTTCTGCCGTGCCGTAGCGATGAGCGCGGTTCTTCTCCAGCGCCTTCATGGCGATCCAATCGAGGTCGCCCTTCAGTCTGCGTGTGAGGTTACGTAAGTCAGTGTGACGTTGCTTGGCGACCTGCACTGATTCTCCCCGAGAGGCCGTCAACCGGGTCGAGGGTTTTGGTGGCTCCTCCTCGCGGATCATGCGCTCCATTTCGCGCAGGCCGGCGCGACGCAACTCATGACTCGAAAAGGGCAGCTCACCTACCAGTAGCTCGTAGAGCAGGACGCCAAGGGAGTACACGTCGCTGCGCGTATCGATGTCCAGCGCATCCAGGCCAGCCTGCTCGGGGCTCATGTATTCGGGCGTCCCGATGACCTGTCCCTGCTCCGTGAAGATCGTGGCTTCCACGAGACGGTGATCCGTGGCCCGGGCGACGCCGAAGTCGATGATCTTCACGGTCGGCTTACCATCCTGATCGGTGATCAGCACG
>JAJFFD010000123.1 GCA_021776805.1 Planctomycetota bacterium | reverse complement strand
AAACCGGTACTGGCCCCGTTCGTCGCCGATCCTGTGCTGCAGGGCCTGCCCTACGAGAACGGCGCCAGCGGAAGAAAGAACCTCAGCTACATCAGCCTGGACGTGGACATCGGCCGCGACCTCAGGGTATTTCGCGAGATCGTGCCGTTCACGCGCCTGGCGGTCCTGCTCGATGGCGCGATCATCGAAGCCATCCCCGGCATTCAAGACGAGATGACGCGCAGCGCGCGCGATCTCAACATCACGGTCACGCCGTTGGCGGTAGCGGACGCGGCGTCGCCCGCGCTCGCGGCAATCGCGGCCGACGTGCAAGCGGTGTACGTCGGTCCGCTGCTGCGCCTGTCGTCGGCCGAGGTTCAGCGGCTGATCACCGGTCTGACCGAACGGCGCCTGCCGAGCTTTGCCTTCTTCGGCAAATCCGACGTCGAGCTCGGCATGCTGCTCGGCAGTGGGCCGGCGCTGCAGATGGATCGGTTGGCGCGGCGCGTGGCGCTCAATGCTCGGCGTATCCTGCTCGGCGAAGCTGCAGCAGACCTACCGGTGGCGTTCGCGCGCCAGGAAGGCCTCGTCCTCAATATGCGCACCGCACGCGCCATCGGCTTCTCGCCTAGCTGGCAGCTGCTGACCCGCGCCGAGCTGCTGCACGACGAGCCGGAAGCGGCCGGACCGCCGCTGACGTTTGCCGGAGCGATTCGCGAAGCGGTCGAGCTGAACCTCAGCGTCCGTATCGCCGAGGCGAACGTCGCCGCTGGCCAAGAGAACATCCGCGAGGCGCGCTCCGCCCTGCTGCCGCAGATAGGGCTCACCGGTGGGCACCTGGGGATCGAGAAAGACGACGCCAGCGCGATTCCCGGCCGAGCCGAACGCATCACCAGCGGTTCGGTGACGGTCGAGCAGAGCCTGTACTCGGAGGCGACCCGGGCGAACCTCGTTATTCAAAAGCAGTTGCAGGCCGCGCGTGAGAACGACCGCGATCAGGTGCGTCTCGACATCGTGCTCGAGACCGCCCAGGCCTATCTCGGCGTGCTGCGCGCCAAGACCAACGAGCGTGTGCAGAAGAACAATCTGCGCCTGACGCGATCTAACCTGGAATTGGCCCGAGTGCGGCGGCGCATCGGCACCGCGGGTCCGAGCGAGGTGTACCGCTGGGAGAGCGAGATCGCCAACGCCCGGCGCGCTGTGGATGAGGCGCAAACGCAGACGCGCGTGGCCGAGATCGGGCTCAACGCGTTGTTGCATCGGCCACTCGAACAGGCGGTCGCCACCGTCGAGGTCGGGCTCGACGAACCGAGGCTGATCGGCAGCCAGCAGCGCCTCTACGACCTGATCGACAACCCGGAGAGTTTTCGGGTGCTGCGCGACTTTATCGTGCGGGATGCGTTGGTCGCCGTTCCCGAGCTGCGCCAGATCGACGCCCGCCTCCGGGCCCAGAAACGTACACTCGAATCGGCCCAACGGGCGTTTTGGCGGCCGACTCTCGGGCTGCGCGTCGACCGCACCGAGACCTTCGGGCGCGACGGAGTGCGTGGCGCGCCGTTGCCAGGGCTCGACGACCACGAGACCAGCGTGGCCCTGCAACTGTCATTGCCGTTATTCACCGGCGGCGCACGCCGCGCTCGACAGGCCAAGGCCTCCGAGGAGCTGAGCGGGCTGCGCGTGCAGCGCCAGGCCGTGGCCGAGAGCGTCGAGCAGCGCGTCCGTTCCGCCCTGCACATCACTCGCAGCGCCTACACATCCATCCGTCTGTCGCGGCAGGCGGCCGGCGCCGCACAAAGCAACCTCGACGTGGTGCGTGACGCCTACTCGCGCGGCACGGTTTCGATCCTCGACCTGCTGGACGCGCAGAACGCGGCGCGGGTGGCCGACCTGCGCGCTGCCACCGCGGTCTACGACTTCGTCGGCGGGCTGATGGAGGTCGAGCGCGCGGCGGCGCGCTTCGACTTCTTCCTCACCCCGGGGGATCAGGCCGACTGGTTCGCGCGCGCGGAACGTTACTTCGCCGAGCGAGGCGTGTCGGCGCCGCAACGCTGAGGAGGAGGAGGCCATGGTCAGGATCGACAGAATGAAGGTCGGGCTCGCGGTGCTGGCGGTGCTCGCGGCGATGCTCGCCTGGCAATACCTGCAACCCTCCGGGCTGCCGGAAGGCATCGCCTCGGGCAACGGCCGCCTGGAGGCGATCGAGGTCGACATCACCACCAAGCTTCCCGGTCGACTGGCCGAGATCAACGCCAAGGAAGGCGACGACGTGACGGCCGGCCAGGTGCTGGCGCGCATGGACGTGCGCGAGCTCGAGGCGGAATTGCGTCAGACGCAGGCGCAGGTCACACAGGTGCAGGCCCAGCGCACAGCCGCGGCGGCGGTGATCACACAGCGCCGGAGCGAAGTGAAACTGGCCGAGAAGAACCTGGCGCGCTCGCGCGAGCTCTACGAGAACCAGAACATCCCGATCGAGCAACTGCAGCACAGCGAGACAGCGATGCAAGTCGCACAGGCGGCCCGCGCGGCGGCCGTGGCCGAACTGGCGCACGCCGAGGCGTCGATCGAAGCGGCGCGGGCGCGGGTCGAGTCGGTGGGCACCCGGATAGACGACAGCGCGCTCAAGGCGCCTCTTGGTGGCCGCGTGCTCTACCGGCTGGCCGAGCTGGGCGAGGTCCTGCCGGCCGGTGGCAAGGTGTTCACGGTGCTCGACTTGACCGACGCCTCCATGACCATCTTCCTGCCGACCCTGCAGGTCGGGCGGCTGCGCATCAAGGATGAAGCGCGTATCGTGCTCGACGCCATTCCCGAATACGTCATCCCGGCCACGGTGTCGTTCGTCTCGCCCGAGGCCCAGTTCACGCCCAAGGAAGTCGAGACCCGCACCGAGCGCGAGAAGCTCATGTTCCGGGTCAAGGTGCGCATCGACTCGGAGCTGCTCGCCAAGCACAGCTCGATCATGAAGACCGGCGTGCCGGGTGTGGCCTTCGTGCGGCTCGGCGCCGACGTCGACTGGCCTGAATCTTTGCAGGTGCGGTTACCGCCATGAGCACCGTGTCCGAGTCCGTGCCGGTGTCGGTATCCGTGCCCGTCGCACGGGTCGCCGGCGTCAGCCACCAGTATCGCAAAATGCGCGCGCTCGACGACGTCACACTCGAGGTCCCGTCCGGCTGCCAGGTTGGGCTGATCGGCCCGGACGGGGTCGGCAAGTCGAGTCTGCTGGCGCTGATCAGCGGCGCGCGCCGCCTCCAAACCGGCACGGTCGAGGTCTTCGGCGGCGACATGCGCCGCGCCCGTTACCGCAACAAGATCGCGCCTCGCATCGCCTACATGCCGCAAGGCCTGGGCCGCAATCTGTACGCGACGCTGTCGGTGTTCGACAACGTCGACTACTTCGGCCGGCTCTTCGGCCAGGGACGCGCTGAGCGCGCGGCACGCATCGACGGGCTGCTAGCGAGCACCGGGCTGGCACCGTTCCGCGACCGCTTGGCCGCCAAGCTGTCCGGCGGCATGAAGCAAAAGCTCGGATTGTGCTGCGCGCTGATCCACGATCCCGACCTGCTGATCCTCGACGAGCCGACCACCGGCGTCGATCCGCTGTCGCGGCGCCAGTTCTGGGAACTGATCGACCGGCTGCGGGCGCGGCGTCCAGGCATGAGCGTGATCGTCGCCACCGCCTACATGGAGGAGGCTGAGCGCTTCGACTGGCTGGTGGCGATGGACGCCGGCCGGGTGCTGGCAACCGGCAGCCCGGCCGAGTTGAAGGCGCGCGTCGGCGAGGCGACCCTCGACGCTGCGTTCATCGCGCTCTTGCCCGAGGCGCAGCGCGCCGGCCACCGCATTGTCACGGTGCCAGCACGCGACATCGAGGCTGGCAGCGAGCTGGCGATCGAGGCCGACAGACTCACCAAGCGCTTCGACGACTTCACCGCCGTCGACAGCGTAAGCTTCCGCATCGAGCGCGGCGAGATCTTTGGATTCCTCGGCTCCAACGGTTGCGGCAAGACCACGACCATGAAGATGCTGACCGGCCTGCTGCCGCCGAGCGCCGGCTATGCAAAACTTTTTGGCCAGCCGGTCGATCCCCATGACCTCGCCACCCGCAGGCGGGTCGGCTACATGACTCAGGCGTTCTCGCTCTACTCGGAGCTGACCGTGCGCCAGAATTTGGTGCTGCACGCGCGTCTGTTCCGTCTGCCAGCTGAACAGGTCGCACCGCGCACCCACGAGCTGATTGAACGCTTCGACCTCGGCGCGCACGTTGACGCCCTGGCCGCCGCGCTGCCGCTCGGCATCCGCCAGCGGCTGTCGCTGGCAGTCGCCATGGTGCACCAACCGGAAATGTTGATTCTCGATGAGCCGACCTCGGGCGTCGATCCGGTGGCGCGCGACCGGTTCTGGGAGTTGCTGGTTGATATCGCGCGCCGCCAGGGTGTGACCATCTTCATCTCCACCCACTTCATGAACGAGGCCGAACGCTGCGACCGCATCTCGCTGATGCACGCCGGCAAGGTACTGGCGAGCGATACGCCGACGGCGCTCAA
>JAJFFD010000122.1 GCA_021776805.1 Planctomycetota bacterium | reverse complement strand
CTTGCGCTTGAGGCGGAAGGGCACCTTGGTGATGCCGATGGAATAGAAGAGGATCATCCCCAGCAAAGGCAGGAAGGTCACCGCCATGGACCATGCAAGAGCAGAGGAGGGTTCGCGCTTGCGCAGGACGATGATCACCAGAGTCGTAACCAAGATGATCTCGTAGCCGAGAACGAGAAAGAAGGACAGCCATGCCAAGAAGGAGGATCCGTCACCGCTGACTGCAGCCTGTTCCTGTAGCAGGGCGTGCATCAATTCCCTGGATCACGCAGACGGTAGAGCTTCATCGTTCCCAGGTCCGCCTCCGATTCGAGGATGGCGTAAGTCTCGAGAAACTGATTGAGGGTGTAGAGGGCCACGGTCATACGTCGCTTGCCAACGCGCAAGTTCTGCAGATTCCAATCCAAGAACCCCTGGTTGACCAGGAGATAGCGGATGTCGCGCGCGCGCAGATTGACCGCCAGCTGCTGATAGTCCCAGCTGGCATTGTACAAGTCCACGAGCCACTCCTTGCCGCCAGCGCTGATCGAGGGGCGGTAACGACACTCGAGCAAGTGCCCCTTGCCCTCGCCGATCATGAAGACGGACCAGTCCGCTTGGATCGTGCCCCTTGCCACCGCCTGATTGAGGTGAGCGATCACCTTGGGCATGGCCTTGTCCGCCTGGTTGTAGCCCACTCGCTGCAGATACTCGATGCCGCTCTCCTTGTCGGTGAGGTAGCGGTCCGCTCCCAGGTCGAAGAGCTTGGCGTACTCTCGAAAGGCGTTGAAGCCGAGC
Organism: Planctomycetota bacterium; assembly: GCA_021776805.1. GTDB lineage: Bacteria > Planctomycetota > UBA1135 > UBA1135 > UBA2386 > JAJFFD01. The sequence continues at coordinate 3,968 of JAJFFD010000122.1, read as the reverse complement.
AAGCCGATGAGAGGCAGCAGGAGGAGGCCGCGCAACCAGGCGCGTTCTGCCCGCGCCAAGACCATGCCGGCAGCGAGAGCGAAGAGCGGGAAGAGTGGTGACCAGTAACGGGAACGCGGCGTCATTCCGGAGGCCAGCAGGTAACCGGCAAGAAGAAAGGCGAAGAGCCAGAGTGAGCGTCGCCTGCGATCGAAGATGGGCAGCAGGAGGAAGAGCAGCAGGAAAGGACTCAGGGAGTGGTAAGGCTTGTCGCTGTAGTCTTCCGGCGCGAGCTGCGCGGCGAAAGGCAGCAAGTAGTTGCTCGCCACCGCTGCCTCGACTCGCTTACCCGCCAGTCCTTCGATGCGCTCATCGATGCGGGTCGGTGGACGGACAGCAGCGGGTGGTCGGTCCAGCTCGCTGCCGAAGCGCCGCAATTCGCCATTGCGGTCCTGGTTCATGGGCCCCTGCAACAGGGGATAAACCGGATCGCCCGTGTGCAGGTAATTGCGCAGAAACCAAGTCCCCGAAGGGAAGAGCAGGAGCAAGAGGGCCCCGACGCCGAGCAGGGCCTTCCCCCCTAGGGGCATGCGCAGGAAGAGCAAGCGCAGCGCGGCGGGAGTCATGAGCAGGGTGGCATAGAGCAGCCCGTTGTACTTGCAGCCTGCCGCCATCCCCGCCATGGCGGCGCAGACCAGGAGCCAACCCTTCTCCTCGGGAGCGCGCAGCCAGGAGAAGAGTGCCAGACAGCCGGCGACGAAGAACCAGATGAGAAAGGGTTCCACCCGCGCGTCCAGGCCGAGCTCGAGGAGGATGTTGCAGGACAGGGTGATGCCCAGGGCCCAGGCGCCAGCCGCCCGCGAGTGCATGCGCGCGCCAAGTTGGTAGACCAATCCACAGGTGATCAGCAGGGCGAGGAGATTGAGTGGCTGAATGGCAACCTCGCCTGCGAGCAGCATCAAGCTCGCATAGAGGAGCTGAGCGTTACCCGGTCGAAACTGGGCGTTGAGCGCGTAGTCCGAAGCCAGGATGCCCTTCTCCAGGAAGGCGCTGGCCATGGGTAGGTGGTACTGAGCCGCATCCCAATCCGAATCTGGCAGCAGGGCCTGCAGGACAAAGGGCAGAAGAAAGGCCAGCAGGGCACAGGCAAAGAGCCGGGGATGCTCGGCGATAAATCCGCTCTTCTCGCCGGTCTCGCCCCTCGACTCTGTCGACAGCCCACGCCACATCGACCGCAAGGAAAGCACCAGGGCGAAGACCAGGTAGAGGGCAAGACCCGTCCAATCCAGGCGCCCGAGGATGCCGAGGAGGGTCAGGAGCCAGCTGCTGAGAAAGGTACCCAGGGAGACGGCGATGAATCCGCTGCCGGGTCCGCGCAGAGGAGCGAAGATAGGCAGGTCGAGAATCGCCCGGCCAATGCCCAGTTGCAAGCCGAAGAAGGCCAGGGCGAGCCAGAAGGCGTAGGCAAACTCGAGCACGCGGGCGCCGCCCTCCTCAGCGCGCAGCAAGTGCATGCACGCGAGGACAGAGAGCAGCACAAATATGACTGCGAAAACTTTCGATCCGGTGGCTGCGAAGACCTTCCTGCCTGGCATGGGCAATCGTTATAGCCGGAGCGGCGGACTAGCGAAGAAACTCCACGGTCAGGAATCCGGCGAAGTTGCCCAGGGCGGTACCCAGGGATCCGACCAGGATCGCCGGCAGCACCATCTCCGCGCGCCCCAGACTGCGCGCCAGGGCCAGAGCCGAGGTGCTGCCCCCCACGTTCGCCTGCGAGGCGACCGCCGCCACTTCGGGCTCGAGACGGAACAAGTAGGCGCCACCGAAGATGATCAGCCCGTGCACCGTGATCACGATGCTGACAAAGAAGAAGAGGGTCAGCGCCAGTCCACCGATTTCGCTCATGGCGGCCAGGTCGCAGTGCGCGCCGATCACGGCAAGAAACATGTAGACCGAGTAGATGCCGAGGAGGCGGGAGCCAGCTAGCTTTCTGGCGAAGGGAGTCTGGGCCAGAATCAGTGCGATGCTGGTCAGGATCAGGATCGGGGGCAGGTTCCACCGGGGCCCGAGATACTCGGCGAGCCAAAGGGAGGCCGCCGCCATGGCAATCAATGCGGAGAGACGCAGGGGTCCGATCTCCTCCCGATCCAGATGCTCACCAATTGCCGCAGCCCCGGTGCGCGCGCGATCGATGCCCGAGCTCTTGGGCCAGAAGGGGCGCAGCAAGCGCGGCAGTGCGATGGTCGCCGCCATCCACACAGCGGTCATGAGGGCATCAACCGCATTGGCACCGGCAAAGAGCAGGGGCGCAGAGCGCATGTCTTCTGCCAAGGCAATGGCATTGAAGTTGATACTACCGCCGATGTAGGTGCCCACGAACATGCCACCCAGAGCCGCCGATTTCTCACCGAAGGCCTCCTGCCCACCGATCGCGTACATGCCGATCATGACGCCGAGCATGGTGCCAATCGCCCCAAGGAAGAACAGACTGAGCATGGCCATTCCCGCCTTGAGCACTTCGCGCAGGTTGACCTGCAGCAGCAGCCAGAAGATGCCCATGGGTGCGAGCACGTCAAAGATGCCGTTGTAGATCGCCACCTCTGAGCTGTAGGTGGGGATCAAACCCAGGTTGGCGGTGATCGCGGTGAGGATGATCACCAGCAGCGCCGTGCCCAGGTGCCGCAATGGGGTTCGCCGCGTCAGGACTTCGCAGACGGCGATGTTGAGGGAGAGCAGGGCGAGGATGAGGAGCGGCGCCGTCATGGGCTGGTGTTATAAGCCCAGAGGCGCCGATCCTCTGCAGGACTTCCCTGCTAGCGCTGCTCGCTCTTCTTCAGCTTGATGCTGCCAACGTCCGCTTTCAGTGAGATCTGCGGGCTTGAACCCTGCCCGGCTTCACCGGCAACCGAGGCGCCCATGCCATTGCGCTCGCTCTTCAGGCCGAAGTCCTTGGCACCAGTCACCGAGCCTAGATCCGCTGAGGCGGCGATGCTACCGCTCTGGCCACTGGCCGCGGCGAACACGATGTCCCCCACGTCCACCTCGACCTTGACGTTGCCCTGGTACTCGTTGGAGCTGATCGCCACCGAGCCGGTCTTGGTCTTGATGTCGACGCCATCCTCACAGGCGGCCGTGGTGATGCTGACTGAACCGACATTGCAGTCGACCTTCAAGTCCGGCTGCCGCGCCATGTTCACGCTGACCGAGCCCACATCGATGCCGATGTTCGCTGCCATGGCCCGCGGTAGAGAGACTGTGACCTCCACCTGGAAGTTCGGGGCGTCTTCGTCCTCGCTGTCCAGGTGCAAATCACGGAGGCTCAGGCGCCCATCCTGCTGATCGATAGCAAGGTGATCGCTGAGCTGGTTCGGGATGTCCTCTTCAGCGATCGCATCCTTGTCCACCTTGATGCGCAGCTCGAGTACGGCGGCGTCACCGGCGACGACTCGCACCGAACCGACCCGAATGCGCGCATGCAGTTCGTTGGTGCTATCCGCCAAGTCGATCTCTTCAACGAAGTCCACAACCCAGTGGCGATCCTGCTGCGGATCCTGTTGTGGATCCTGTTGTGGATCCTGCTGCATCTTCTGCAACCCGACGACCAGTCCTTGGGCGGGACTGCCTTGAACCAGGCTCAGGCCCGAGATGGAGACCAGGGCGAGAAGCCCAAGAGGAAGGGACGGGAAGGCTGAGAGCCTCGGCGACGTTTCTTTATGGAGAATCATGAGCAACCTTGCTTCAAATGCGCGGACTGCCGGGCGCGCCCCCAGGGCGGGCAAGACATGAACCGCTGGTGATCTTCTCGCGGCGGCATCGATAAGCGCCGCCGCATACTCGCTTCTACAGCTGGGAACCGCCCAGACCGCCCAGGCATCGCAGCAGAGCTCCGCCTGCTCGCGCATGCGCCCACGGGCGAACCAGAACAGGGGATGCCACCAAAGGGCTGTCGCCAGGAGCAGCTCGAGGGCGGCCAGGCGCTGGTCGCCGCG
>JAJFFD010000121.1 GCA_021776805.1 Planctomycetota bacterium | reverse complement strand
AGCTGGTGATCTTTGACGAGGCCCATCACCTGGAGAAGGTCGCCACCGAGAGCCTCGGTCTGCGCGTGAGTCTCGGCTCGGTGCTCTGGCAATTGCGTCGCCTACTGCCCAAGCGTGGCAAGGGCCTGCTCGCTTCCCACGGCAGCCCCAGCAGCCTCGAACTGGTGGAGGCTCTACGCGCCACGGCGCATGATTTCTTTGCCGTCCTCGAAAACCGTGTTCAGAGCTCCGGTTCGCCAACTCTGGCGCTCGGGGAAGAGGTCATCGAAGAAGAGCTGACCCGCCTCCTGGACTTGCTGAATGAAGAACTGATCGGCATCGCCATGGCCATGAACAAGGTGGATCTGCGCATGGAGATGCAGGCCCGCGCCAAGGGCATCGAGGGCTTGCGCATGGCGATTACCAGTCTTTGCAAGCCGCAGACTGGCATGGAAGCCGAACCCGTAGAAATGGTGCGCTGGATCGAGGCGGGACGACGCAGTCCGGAGCTCCGCTCCGCACCACTGGAGGTAAGCCAGGCCCTGGGTCAGGCCGTATTTGCGGAGCGTTCGACAGTGCTGGTAAGCGCAACTCTCGGAACCGCCAGCGACCCGAATTACACTGCCCTGCGAAGTCGATTGGGAATTGCCGCAGCGAGAACCCTCCGTCTGGGATCCCCCTTCGACTACGCCAGGCAGGTACGACTCGATGTTCCCGAAGCAGTCCCCGATCCTGTGAAGGACGCGAAGGGCTACCTGCGAACCTGCGGCAATCTCGTGCGCGAAGCCGTCCTCGAAAACGGTGGACGCGCCTTGATCCTCTGCACCTCCTGGAATTTCGTGCACGAATTGAGCAGCGTGCTGCGGCCCGAACTCGACGCAGCTGGCATCGAGTTGCTAGTGCAGGGCGAAACAACTTTGCGCAATCTTCTCGAGCAGAAGCGGAACGATCCCAGCTCGGTTCTCATCGGCACCGAGTCACTCTGGGAAGGAATTGATCTCCCTGGCGAAGTGCTGACTCTGCTGATCATCACGCGACTGCCCTTCGCCCAGCCGGACCATCCACTGACTCGCGCTCGCCTGGCCAAGATTCGCGAGCGCGGGGGAAGCCCCTTCGCCGAGCAATCGCTACCGGAAGCCGTGTTGCGATTCCGCCAAGGCTTCGGTCGGCTGGTGCGCCGACGCGAGGACCATGGTCGGGTACTGATCCTCGACCCACGCTTGCGCACTCGCAGCTACGGACGCGAGTTCATTCGCTCCCTGCCAGAAGGCCTGCTTCCCGATCAATTCTGATCGGAATCCTGAGGACCGGAACGCCGATCATCCTGCTCGCCCTTGACCTTTCTGCCTCGGTCACGCAGAGCCTGGCGAAGGATCCACTCGATCTGGCCATTCAGGCTACGCATTTCCTGACCGGCCCAGCCCCGAAGCTCCTCGAGGAGCTCCGGTGACACACGCAACAAGAACGGCTTTCGTACAGCCACTGCAGACTAATGGTAGAGGCTACCGGCGTTGATCACCGGTGAAGTCCCGTGCTCGGAGCAGAGCACCACGAGCAGATTGCTCACCATGTTGGCGCGTCTTTCCTCATCCAGGTCGAGGACACCTCGTTCCTTGAGGTGCTCCAAAGCCATGTGCACCATGCCAACTGCACCGTCGACAATTCGGCTACGCGCCGCAATGACCGCATCCGCTTGCTGAACCTTGAGCATGGCGCCAGCAATCTCCGGTGCATAGGCCAGGTGACTCAAGCGCCCTTCCATGATCTCGATGCCCGCCATGGACAGGCGCTCGGTGAGTTCGCCATGCAACTCCTTGTTGACTGTTTCCGCGCTGCCGCGCAGAGAGGTCTCACCATCTTCACGCGTGTCGTAGGGGTGACAGGTGCCAAGATGACGCAGGGCAGACTCAGTCTGGATCGCCACGTAGGACTCGTAATCCTCTACGTCGAAGATGGCCTGCGCCGTGTCGCGCACGCGCCAGACAACCACCGCACCGATCTCGATGGGGTTCCCTGTCAGATCGTTGACCTTCAGCGTCTCGCTATTGAAGTTGTGCGCACGCAAGCTGACTGGTCGTCGGGCAGTGAATGGATTGATCCAGAAGAAGCCCGACTTCCTGATGCTGCCGACATAACGCCCAAAGAGCAGGATGACCTTCGCCTGGTTCGGGTTGACCAAAACGAAGCCACGCAGCACGAAGATGAACGCGAGAATGCTGAGGATGCCCCCGAATACGTAGCCCTCTCCCTGCCGGTCATCCGCCTGGAATGCCGCATCGGCTTGGAAGAACAGGAAGACCGCTAAGGGCGGCAGCGCAACCGCCACGAAGAGCATGGGCAGTCCCAGTCGCGGGATGTCCTTGACGGTCTCGAGGGAGCGAGCGTTATCCATTGTGAGTCTCCTTGTGATATGGAAATGATATCATAATGATGTCTACTCGCTTTGGGAGCCGGAATTCGAGGACCTGCCTAGAAACCGCTAAGTCGTTCCTTTTCAACGCTTAACGAAAGAAGGCTGGATCCCGAGGAGCCAGCCTTCTCAACCTACAGTGGAGCGGATCAGCCCCCGTACTTCTGAATCGCCTCGTCCAACTTCGGCAGCTTGATGTAGACAAACAAAGCCACCAGACCCACCAAGCCCGCCAGCAGGAGGAAGAACCAGGCAGGATCCATGTGTCCCTGCAGGCCGCCAAAGAAGCC
>JAJFFD010000013.1 GCA_021776805.1 Planctomycetota bacterium | reverse complement strand
AGGACGAGGAGGGCGCTGAGGAGGCGGATCTTCAAGGTTTGCAGCCTGGTGCTGGGATTCGAGCGGAGGATTCTACGTCGACCTCTGGAATCTGCGAGCCTTGTCTCCGGACCGCAGGCCGGATAGAAGCCAGACATGCTGAGAATTCGCGGTCTCCGCAAGAGCTATGGCAAGCTGGTTGCCGTTGATGGCATCGACCTGGATGCGGCTGGCGGCGAGATCCTCGCCCTTCTCGGCCCGAACGGCGCCGGCAAGACCACCACCGTGAAGTGCATGGTCGGTCTCCTGGACCCGGATGCCGGCGAAATTGAGATCGCTGGCCATGACCTGAAGCGTGAGCCCCTGCAGGCACGCCGGGCCATGTCCTATGCCCCAGAAGTGGCCCGTCTCTATGACGCCCTGACCCCAGAAGAATACCTGCGCCTGAAGGGCCGCCTCTTCGACATGGACGAGGGGAAGATCGACGCTGGCATCGACCGCCTGCTCGAAGGCTTTGAGCTGGCAAGTCGACGCAGCGAGCCCATGCTCGGCTTCAGCAAGGGCATGACTCAGAAGGTCTCCCTGGCCGCGGCCCTGATAATCGAGCCAAAGATCCTGGTCCTCGACGAGCCTCTCTCCGGCCTGGATGTGGAGACCACCATGGTAGTGAAGGAGGTCCTTCGCCTCTTCGCCGCCCGTGGGGGCAGCATCCTCTACTGCAGCCACCTCTTGGATGTGGTGGAGAATCTGGCCCACCGGGTGGCGGTAATCGACAAAGGCAAGCTCCTGGCCAAAGGCAGTATCGATGAATTGCGCCAGCAAGCTGGTGCGAAGGCGGATGCACGTCTGGAGGCCCTCTTCCAGCAGCTCACCGAGAGCGCCGATCCGGAGCGTCGGGCCCAGGCCATCCTCGGCGACCCGGACTGAGCGCCAAGACTGCTGGTACTCGAATTCGACATCCTCCGTCGGCAGCGCTAACCTCCCCCCTCCCTGAACCAGGATTCCCCCCCAATCCTCGAGACCGAACTGAATCCCTCCATCGATGAGTAAAGTCCACAAGAGCCTCATCCTCGGCTCCGGCCCCGCCGGGTACACCGCTGCGATCTACTGTGCACGTGCCAACATGCAGCCGGTGGTCCTGGCTGGCAACCAACCCGGTGGCCAGCTGACCATCACCACCGACGTGGAGAACTATCCCGGCTTCCCGGAAGGCGTCATGGGCCCGGACATGATGGAGCTCTTCAAGGCGCAGGCGGAGCGCTTCGGGACGGAAGTCTTCTACGAAGTCGCCGAGAAGGTCGATCTGAGTCAGCGGCCCTTCACCGTGCTGACCACCGCGGACAAGGAGTACAAGGCCGAGACCCTGATTATCAGCACCGGCGCAGCGGCCCAATACCTGGGACTTCCCAATGAGACCGCTCTACAAGGCCGCGGCGTTTCCGCCTGCGCTACCTGTGATGGCTTCTTCTTCAAAGAGAAAGAAGTCTTCGTGGTCGGAGGCGGCGACTCGGCCTGTGAAGAAGCCACCTTTCTGACCAAGTTCGCCAGCAAGGTGAGCATGGTCGTGCGCCGCGATGTGCTCCGCGCCAGCAAAATCATGCAGGCCCGGGCCCTGGAAAACCCAAAGATCGAGATGCTCTGGAACACGGCAGTGACCGATGTCCTGGATGTCGAAGCTGGCAAGGTCACCGGCCTGGAGCTGAAGGACACCAAGACCGAGGAGAAGCGCCAGGTGTCCGCGGATGGGCTCTTCCTGGCCATCGGTCATGTGCCAAACACCCAGATCTTCAAGGGCTTGTTGGATATGGACGAGACCGGCTACCTGATCACCCAGCCAGATCGCACCGCCACCAATATTCCCGGTGTCTTCGCCTGCGGGGACTGCCAGGACAGCTACTACCGCCAGGCGGTGACCGCTGCCGGCACCGGCTGCCAGTCGGCCATCGAAGCCGAACGCTGGCTCGAAGAGCAGGAATAGAGACTCGGCCGCAGGGAATCTCCAGCGCCCGAGTCGAGTTCACGCCCTAGGCACAGGAACTACGAAACCTCCGCACATGCTCGGACTATAAACCGCGTCCATAGCATGAGATCACAACGCCAAATCAAGGTTGACGAACTCCTGAAGCGTCTCGACCTGCTGGAAGCGACCAAACCCACAGCGGAACAGCAGGCGATCTTCGAGGTCGCACGTCAGGCCATCATGGATGACTTGACCCGCCTGCTCCGCGAAGGGGGCCTTGCGGTCTACAGCAGCGGGAAGAACCTGGACGCGATCAGTTTGACCGGCTGAGCGGCGACTGAGCAAGAGTGCCGTTGAGCGGGCTCGGTCGCAGGGTAGGATCGGATCCTGCATGCCCTACACCGACCAGGAACGCGCTCTCCTCGCCCGGTACTTCTCCGAAGTGGACGCAGCGGATCACGCTGACGTCTTCTTGGTGCAGAACCTGCCGCAGGAAGTTGCTGCCACACTGAATGGCGTCTACTCCCGCAGCTCCCTGTCCATGCGGGACAACTTCCTCGAGCGCCTGAAGAAGGGCTTGGACGAGGCCGGTCGTAGCCTGGAGGACTTCGAAGTCTCCGCCCTGCAAGAAGACCTGCTCAGCGAGGTCATGGCCGACAAGTCAGGTAAGTTTCTCAAGACCTACGCCATAGACCACGGGCACAATTCTCTGCGCGAGGGTTCCATCGTTCATTTGGGAGTCGAGCGGGTTTCCCAGTTGGTGACCCGCTTCGTCCAACGCGAACGACGCTGTAGCTTCGAGGAGTCATCGACCCGCTACATCTCATTCAGCGCTGAGAATCACTGGCATGACCCGGATGTGCTCGCCGCCGGCGGCGAAGTTCTGGCCGCCTATGATGCGATCCTGGACGAGAGCTTCGCCCTCTATCAGGAACTCAGCGAGTCTCTGATCGCCTACCTACAGGAAACCAGACCCCTGGCTGAGGGCGAGAAGAAGGGCCCCTACATGCGGGCCCTCAAGGCGGAGGCCTTCGATGCAGCCCGCTACCTGCTGACTCCCGCAATCAACACCAAGTGGGGACTGGTTGCAGACGCGCGCACCCTCGCCGACATCATCACCGAGCTACTGAGTCATCCACTGAAGGAATTCCAAGACGTCGGTGAGAAGATGAAGCGGCAGGCAGAGAAGGTGCTGACAACTCTGCTGGCGCACGCGAAGCCCAACGAGTTTCTCGCTGCCCAGCACCGCCAACTGCCCGAGATCGCTGCCAGACTCGAGCAGGGACTGCCCGCCATAAAGCCTGGAGAGCCTTGCACACGCCTTCTGGCCTGGGATCCGGATCTCGATGACCGACTCCTGGCCTCGCTGATCTATGAGCAGAGCGAACATGGATTCGAGGAGCTGCGAGCGGCCGTCAGCAAGCTCTCAGCCGACGAACGCGGCGCCATTCTCGAACAAGCCCTGCAGCAGCGTGGCCAGCGGGATCCTCTCCCCATCGGCCTCGAGGGTGCCCAGCCCTTCGACTTCGAAGTGCTGGTGGACTTCGGTGCATACCGGGACATCGGTCGCCACCGCAAGGGCTTCCAGCAACAGCAGCTGCTCAGCACGGCGCATGGTTATCTAGTGCCGCCACTGGTGACGGAAGCCGGCATGGAGGATCGCTACCGAGAAGTTCTCGATCGCTGCGCCGACCTGCAAGCGAAGGTCGCTGCCAAATTCCCACAAGCTGCCGGATATGTGACTCCCTTCGCCTTCTTGCAGCGAGTGCGGATCATCTTCGACCCTCGACAGCTCGGCTACTTCATCGAGCTCCGTTCGGGGCCAGAGGGACACTTCGCCTATCGCCAGGTGGCCCTGGACATGATGCAAGAACTGCGCAAGGTCGCCCCCCTCTTCTCCTGCTACATCCGCGCCCAAGAGGGCGAGGCCTTCCTCGGCCGCATGTCCACGGAACAGACCGCGGAAATGCGCCGGGTGCAACGCATGACTCGCGCTGGCGATCTACCGGCTGAAGCCGAGGGCACTAGCGATCCTTGAGCCGGTAGACGAAGCGCAGGCCCGACCAGGTCTCGTCCACCGCGCAAACCTTGTTGTCGACCAAGCCGGCGGCAAGCCCGTACTCGCGCACGAAACCGTCGCTGAGATCCGTGAGCACGCCGGAGCTCTTCTTCGGCCAGGCGATCCACAGGCCGCCGGCCTTGCTGAGGAGCTTTGCCACGGCAGCAAAGCGCTTTTCGAGGTCGGCGATGTTCTTGCAGAAGAGCAGCGCAACATCGACTGCAGCCTTGCTGCGTAGATCTCGCCTCAGCCGCAGATCCGCGGGCAGCTTGCCCAGGGTCTTATCGAAGCCGGGCGGCGCGCCAAGAAGGAGCAGACTATGCCCCTCCTTGACGCCGAGCTTCTTGGGGAGGGGAGTCCCCGAGTAGCCCGCGGGAGGCAATTAACGACGCCTCTGCGACCCAGGATCCGGCAGCGGCTTGCGCGGCAACTTCTCGTTGCGCTGCGCGGTGTTCCACACGAAGGCAGCAATGATCGTGGAGGCCTGCTGCAGATCGGAGGCGACGGCGTGATCCCAGTTGTCCATGTTGGAATGGTGAGTCTGGGTGCTATAGGCGACTGCATCCTGGATGAACTGGAAGCCAGGGATCCCGACACCATCGAAGGCCTGGTGATCCGTGCCACCAGTGTTGCCATAGGTGATGGTGGATGCGTCCAGATCATGGAAGGGCTGCAGCCATTCGCGGAAGATCGGCGCACAGGCATCATTGCCTTGCAGGTAGACCCCACGAATACGGCCCGTGCCGTTGTCCAGGTTGTAGTAGGCGGAGATCTTCTCGTGACTGGCGGTGGGCTCGCCAGAAGCGCCGAAGTGCTGATTCACGTAAGCACGAGAACCGAGCAGACCCTGCTCCTCACCACTCCACAGAGCAATACGAATGGTACGCCGTGGGCCCTTGCCGGTCTTCTTGACCATCTCGTTGATGAGGCGAATGGCCTCCATCATGGTCGCAGAACCTGCGCCGTTGTCTGTAGCGCCGGTGCCCGAGTGCCATGAGTCGAAGTGGGCGCCGAGCATGACAACCTCATCGCCGATCTCCGGATCCGTTCCGGGGATCTCGGCAATCACGTTGCGCTCCATTGGGTCGTCGTCGCTGAACCTGGCCTTGAGCTCCAAGGACATGCGAACCGGCACCCTCTTCGCCAACATCCGCTCCAGGCGGTTGTAGTGTTCGACGGCGAGGGTGAACTGCGGCACGACACCCTTGACGTCCGGGCTCCATGCCCGAGGACCACGCCGGCCGCGACCACGACCACCGCGCCGGCCACCGGCACCGGCTTCGCTAGCCTCTTGCTCAGTTTGAGGCGGCGGAGGCGTCGATGCAGCGGAGACGAAGATGGTGCCGTAGTCACCCTTCGAACCGCGATCGAGAATGGCGAGGGGCTTCTTCTCGTAGATGATCGACAGCATCTGGCCCTGGCGGGCGAAACCCTGACGGAAGCGACCCTGCTGCGCCTGCTGTCCGCGCTGGCGGTTGGTGCGCACACCATCGGCAAGAGCCAGAAGGCTGTCCGAATCATGGCGCTTGGCAGGTGGCACAAAGGGCTCGCTCACTTCGCGCGGGGTTTGGATCATCACGATCTTGCCGTTGAGGTCGAGAGCGCGGAGATCATCGGCGTTCATTTCGGCGACATAGACCACCTCGGCTTCGACCGCACCAGCGGTGCTCGGCGACCAGGCCTTGGGCCAGGCGTGAACGGGCCAGGCATTCTGGCCGACGACTTCCATGTTGAAGCCTTCGAGTTGCCAGCCACGACCAAAGGGGCCCCACTCTTCGAGGTGAGCGTTGCTCAAACCCCATTCGTTGAAGGTCTTGATAGCCCAGTCCTGGGCCCGGCGAAGATTGTCCGAGCCGGTCAGACGAGGTCCGTAGACATCGCAGATCCAGCTCAGGTGGTCCATGACCTTGGAATGCTCGAGACCTTGCTCGCGCAGGAAGGCGGTGTTGGCCTCTGCCTCTTCCCCCTGCGCAAGAACAGGCACAGTCAGGGATGCGGCGAGGATGGCGGAGAAAACGACCTGTTTTTGCAGCATTGGGGGACTCCGATTGGATCCGGTACTCTCAGTGGAACGCGGCGAGGTGCTGGCCGCGCCAAGGGGCATAGAGTCCTGCCTGCGGAGGAAGGGGTCAAGCACACAGGCCGCCGACACTCAGTTCAGACTGGCAGCAAGAACTCGCAGCGCCTGCAGATCCAGTTTTCCGGTGCCCAGCAATGGCAGAGTATCGACCCTGTGGAAGTCCTCGGCCTTCGGTAGAAAGAGCTTTGGCAATCCTGAGGCGCGCAGACGATCGAGGAGATCAGGCAAAGAGTCAGGGTCGCAAGTATGTAAGACCTTGAGCTTCTCGCCGCGCCCCTCCGCTTCGACCGCGGTCACCGCGAAGACCTGCTCGCTGATACCCGCGGCTTCCTGCAGTGCATCCTCAACGCGGCCGAGGGGAACCATCTCGCCGGCGATCTTTGCGAAGCGCGAGAGGCGGTCGGTGATGAAAAGGAAGCCGTCTTCATCCACGTAGCCGATGTCGCCGGTCCGGTACCAACCATCGATGAGAACTTCTGCAGTGAGATCCTCGCAATCGAGATAGCCCTTCATCAAGTTCGGCCCACGCACCAGGATCAGGCCCTCCTCACCGGAAGGCAGATCCTCAGCGCTGTCGACGTGCACGACTCTGAGGGCAACTCCTGGCATGGGCATGCCAACGCTGCCCGGCTTGCTACCCATCTGATAGACGCCGGGGGCGCGAAAGCAGGGACTGCTGAGGGCGATGACCGGCGAGCACTCGGTGCAGCCATAGCCTTCCAGTGGCTTGACCCCAAAGCGCTTCTCAAAGGCTGCGGAGACTCGCGGCGGCAAGCGCTCTCCGCCGGCGATGACAAAGCTCAAGGAACCGAACTGACCCGGGTGCACTCGACGCATGTAGAGCTGCAAGAAACTCGGTGTCGCCACCAGCATGCTCGCGGAGTAACGCTCGACCATTTCGGCAAGACTCTTCGCATCCAAAGGATTGGGGTGGCAGATGAGCGCGATCTCCTGGCGCAAACAGAACCAAAGACTGAAGGTTCCAAAGGCGTGGAAGAGGGGCAGAGAAGCCAGCAGACGATCTCTATCCGTAACCGGAAGAGCTTGCCCAACCCCCTCGGCGTTCGCAGCCAGGTTGGCGTGACTGAGCACGACCCCCTTGGGTCGCCCGGTGCTACCGGAGCTGAAGATGACCGTGGCCGTATCACTGCTCCTGATCTTCTTGCTGGCTCCGCAGGAACGTTCAAGAAAGCCCTGCGGGGCGAACCAAGCCAAGAGCAAGGCCCAGGCTCTCTGCCTGAAGCCGATCTTCTCGCGCAGATCTTCCAAGTAGATGAGTTGCAGATCAGCGGACAGCTCCAAACCAAGGTGCTCGATGAAGGCCCGGCTGGTCACGATCCGATCCAAACCCGCCTGCTTCGCCAATGCAACGATGTCATGCGCACCCATGCTGTAATTGAGATTGGCGACCGCATGGCCCGAAAGCGAGGCAGCCATGTTCGTTGCCGCTCCCGCCAAGCTCGGCGGCAAGAGCAGACCAACCAGTTCTCGCCCCTGCCAATGTGGACGCAGGGCACGGGCCATCGCTACCGCAGCGGCCAGCAACTTGATGCGATTCACCTTTGGGTTCTGAGCGTCCGCCAATGCGAGCCGGAAAGGACGGCGGCGGGCGGAACGCACATAGCTGCGATGCAGTGCCTGCCGCTCACCCTCCCGGGATATCCAAGAGTCCGCACTCAGGGCCCGCAGAGCATCCCGCAGCAGGGCGGGCTCCGTTTTGGCGGGCATCGCTTCCCCAAAAGACACACCTACCCGGAAGGGCCAGGATCGCAGGCGCGTGCCCATGCTCTTGTTCTTGGCGAAGCTGAACATGCTCCCCCAGACTCGGTCAAGACTCACCGGGATGACTGGCAGCTCACGGCCCTTGAGAATCTTCTGGTAGCCGCGTTGGAAGGGCTGCATCTGACCGGTGCGAGAGATCTCTCCCTCGGCAAAGATGCAGACCAACTCGCCTTCGTCGAGTAGTTCGCCAGCCTTGCGCATGGAATGCAGAAGATCGCGCGGGCCGGCATTGCGCGAGATGGGCACAGTGCCACAGATGCGCATGATCCAACCCATGAGAGGACGTTGGTAGTACTCTTCGTCGGCGAGGAAGCGGATCCGCCGCGCGCAGGCAGCCTGCAGGAGAAAGACATCGATGAAGGAGAGGTGGTTCGGAATGAGCAGCGCCCCACCCTCATCCGGGATGTTGCGGAGACCACGCAGGCGAATGCGATACATGGATCGAGTGATGATGTGCGCACCGAAGCGAAAGGCACTCTCGGGCATGCGAGTCAAACCCCAGAGAGTCGCGATCAAGGTCAAGCCAGCGGCCCAGATGAAGATCTCCCCCGCACCCATGCCTCTGTCCGCCATCCATCCACAGGCGAGTGTGCCGAGAAGCACGCCACCAAAGGCCATGCCGTTGGCCAGGGCCACCACCGACCCCCGGCGATCCGCAGGTGAGTGCACTTGCATCAGGGTATTGATGGGCACCACGACAAAGCCGCTGCTGATCCCGAGAAGCACCATCCAAACCAGGGTTCCCGCATAGCCAGGACTCCATAAGCCCATCATCCCTGCGGACAGACTGAGTCCGATACCGCCCACGGGAATCCAACCGGTCTCCACACCCCGTCGCGAAAGGCGGCCGGCGAGAAAGCAACCGATGCCGATGCCGATCACGGTCACACCGAGGGGGATGGATGCTTCCGTATCGCTCAGCGCGAGAACCAACTTGCCGTAGATCAGGATGTTCTGAGTGAACAAGCTAGCAAGGCCCCAGAAGATCGCCGAACCCAGCACCGAGAGCCAGAGGATGCGGCTCGAACGCATGCCTTGCCAAGCACCCAGAAGGGTCGCCCGAAAACTGCAACTCGAGTTGGCAGCGGGAACCTCCGGCAGCAGCCTGATCGAAAAGAAACCAATCACGGACAGCAGAGTCAGCAGGGCGCCGGCATACCAGAGCTGCCAGTCCATCCCCGTGATCAAGTCCAAGATGCCGCCACCGGCCACAGACCCCAGAATGATTGCCGCGAAGGTGAAGAGCTCCATGGTCCCGTTGGCACGCAGCAGATTGCCCTGCTCGACCAGCTCAGGCAGGATGCTGTACTTGGCCGGACTGAAGACCGCGCTCTGTGCGCCCATACACGCCAAGACTGCAAAGGAGAACACTCCGCCCTGAGGCTCGAGGGAGAGGGCAAAGGAGCCGGCCAGCATGAGGAGGATCTCGGAGCCCTTCATGGCCACCATCAAACGACGCTTGCTCCAGCGATCCGCCAGCCAGGCAGCGGGGAAGGAGAAGAGCATGAGCGGCAGGGTGAAGACCACGAAGGTGAGAGTCGTCACCCACTGCGCTTCCGCCTCATTTGCTTCGATCCCACCGGCGATGCCCCGCATGGCGAGGAAGACGATGAAGAGCTTGAAGGCGTTGTCGTTGAAGGCCCCGAGGAACTGGGCCACGTACAAGCCGAGTAGTGGTCGCTCCGAGTGATGGTTCATGGCGGATCTCCTGATCGCTGACTGAGGACACTATCGCCGAGAACCATGATCAACTGTGGATAAGCATTTGATACGCATCTATAAGCTGTGCTTAATGATTCAGATTCACCGTCTGGAGGGATTCTATTGGGTCGCCAAGGCCGGGGGCTACGCCCGCGCCGCCCGCGCCTTCCCCTACCCGATCACTCAGCCGGCTGTGCATCAGCAGGTCAAGAAGCTCGCCGCCGAACTTGAGATGGAGCTCTTCGAGAGGGTTGGCAAGGACCGCATGATGCTGACGCCGGCGGGGCAGTGCCTCTACGAGTTCATCGGCCCCTTCTTCGAAGGCCTGGCAGCGGTGATCCGAGCCGTCAAGGCCGGTGAACAGAGCGGTGAACTGCACATCCATGCAGAGACCATGATGCTGCACCGGCTGCTCCCAGGCTGGCTCAAACGTCTACAAAAGCGCTGCCCGCAGGTGAAAATCGATCTACGCGAGGTGGCGAGCACAGATCTGGAACCGCTGCGTGCTGGCGAGGCTGACTTGTTGGTGGGCTACCTCCCCGAATTACCCGAGGACATTGCCGCCCTGCAGGTCGCGAAACTGCGGGGCTTCTTCATTCTTCCCGCCGACCATCCCAAGGCGAAGCGTGCACGCCTGCAACCAAAGGACCTGGGTGACGATCCCTTCATCGCCTATCACCAGGGGCTCATCGCTCACGACCTCCAGATGCAGGCCTTGAGCATGCACGGGATCTCGCCCAAGAACACGATCTCCGCTGGCTCGGCGGAGAACATCATCGCCTTCGTCGAGTCGGGGCTCGGCTACTCACTGGTGCCCTCCTTGGATGCGACAGGTCCTAAGAGCAGACACCTGCGGGCGATTCCATTGCTCCGTCCCAAGATCGACTTTCCCGTCTACGCAGTCTGGAGAAAGGACGCCGCGGAGAACGCGATGCTCGATGCCGCCCTCGATACAGCGCCGCGAGTCGAGTCCTAACTGATCGATGCAGATCCTTCGAGACAGCTGGCATAGAGCTCGAGCCACTGCGCCGCATCTGCGTCCACGGCCGGACTGATCCGCAGACTGCGCGCGGCGATGCCAAGTTCGCTCAGACGCTGCAGGACCGCTGCGTTTTCCAGGATCAGGAGAGAAGCCGCGCCAAGTCCACCGAGCACCAGATCGAGTCGATTCATGCAGGAAACAAGATTCGGATAAGGGGACAGGCCGCCCAGTCCTCGTAGCGCCTTCGCCATCCTGGATTGCAGGGGAGAGAGGCCGCCGGGAAAGCTGCTCAGGCAACACTGCAGGCAACGTGCAGGCTCGTCCACTCGCTCGCAGCTCCGACCCTCGTAGTCGATCAAGTCCCCGCGGTGACAGAATGCTTCTGCGAAGTCGAGACTGACCAGCGAGGGCACGCCCAGGCGGCCGGCGAGCCAAGGAATGGACGTAGAGCCGGTGTTGCCAAAGCCATGCAGATGCAGGATGTCCGGGGGGTCGCTCCTTAGCTCTCTGCTCAGCACTCGCTCCGTCGCCAGATCACCCAGGCGCGCGGTGATATTACTGAAGGGCGGCAGCGGCGACTCCAAGGCTAGAAGGCGCACGCCCTCTGGCGGCACCGGTGCCGCCTGCATCGGTGAGCGGACATGCATCCATGTGACCTCTTCCCCGGCCTGAGTGAGTCGAGCTGCCTGTCGGGCAGCGATCTCTCCCCAGTTACCTCCCGGGGGCCCGCCCCGAGTGCTGACCAACAGGATACGCATGAGAGCTTGGTGTAACCCAGGCTGGCCTGACCTGCAAATCTCCCTAGGGTTAGCAACATGACGAAGACCCGGGCTCTGGTAAGCACCTGGCTGCAGCTGGACTTCTTCGGCGAGGGGAGAGATCCGGAACAGGGTGGCAGCAGTCTCACCACAACCATCTTCACCCAGTCCTTCATGGCCCTGCTCTTCGCGGCCCTGATCTTCGATGGCGATGCCATGCCCGTGGCCTTCGCCGCAGCCAATCTCTCTCTCTCCACCATGCTCGTGGGCATGTCGGCGATCGCCGATCAGGAGAGCTTCCGCCGGCGAGTCGCGGACAGCATCCTCTTGGACACGGCGCCAATCTCGAGGTTGATCCCCCCCCTCGCTCGGGCGCTGCATAGCGGCTTTCAGATCATCCTGGTAACCATTGGCATGGCTATCCCACCTGGCATCCTCCTCTATTGGGTGAGTGGACATCAGCTCTGGGTCGTGCCGGCCTATCTGATCCTGGCCTGCGCTCTGGCCGGAATCATGGCCGCCAGTTTTCATCTGCTGATTCGCATCCTGCTGCGCCTGCTCGGCCAGGGGCGCACCTGGCTCATCGCCGGCAGCATGCGCGGCTTTCTGCTCATGGGTCTGATTTTGGCGATGGCCACCTGCCTGCCTCATCTGCAGGGCACTGCCGCAGACCTGCCCTTTGGCGCCGGACTCACATCAGCCTGGCCACCCTATTGGGCTGCTCGCGTGCTCGCAGCGCCGATCGACGACGCGGTCTTCGTGCTCGGCATTCTCGCCCTGGCCCTCGGCCTCTACCTGGCCTTCGCCTGGCTCGGCAACCGGGAGAAGAGCATCGCCAGAACACTGCGCAACAGGCCTGGCATCCTCGGCTGGATCGATCGCAGCTTGGCGCGGTCCGGCCCCCTTCTGGGCTGCACCGCTTTTGTGGCCAAGATGCTCTACCGCAGCCCGGGCTTTCGAGCCCGGGTTCTGCCGCTCTTCGGCCTGCCACTTGCAATGGTCCTGCTCGCCTTTTGGAGTGAAGAGGGCCAGGAGGCCATGTTCCTCCTCGGAGTGTCCCTGCAGTTTCCAGCCATCTACCTGCCCTTCCTCATCCTCTTTCTTCCTCAGGCCGACCACGAGGCCTCCGCCTGGCTCTTCGAATCCAGCCCGGCGCATTCCATGGAACTGGTTCGCGAAGCGAGCCTGATCGCCTTGAGCACCAGGATCCTGCTGCCGGTGCATGCCCTCGCCATGATCATCATGCTTCTCTCGGGAGTGGACTGGGTGATCGGCGTTTCTCTGGCTTGCTTCTCCTGGGGACTCGCCGTGCTCATCGCCAGCATCCAGCTGCGCAGCCTTCTCGACATGCCCTTCACCGTCGAAGGCGAAGCACTGGAGGGTGGTATGGAATTTGGCGGCCTGGTCGGCCTGGGAATGGCGCTCGCCCTGGTAGGCGGTGGCTTCTCCTTGATCGCCCCGACCGCCACCGGCCTCAGCGCAGGCCTGGTCTTTTGCACCCTCGCAGTCATGAGACTGCGCTCGGCCCCGAAACGAAGCCATGTCATCAGGAAGGCATAAACAGGCCCTGACAAGGGAGCTGAAGGCGATCTTCGTCCTCTATCTCTGCATCGCAATTCTGCCGATTCTCATCGGCTTCGCCTTCGGTCCTTGAGGTGCTTGCGGCTGTCCCTGGGGCTCTGTACCCTGCTTGTCATCGGCGCTAACCAAGCCCAACGATGACCACCCGCATCGAATCATCCGGCTCCCTCGCCCAAGGCGATCAGGAACCGACAGCATGCCAGGAGACGCCCGCAGGATCGGCGTGCAGATCTCCGATCGATATCGAGCCAGGAACTGCCTCCACGGAGAAGGGCTCATCCCACGGCGCCCAGACCCGATTCTTGGGCAGCCCCGACCCCATGTCGCGGACGGATCGTTACCGCCTGGTCACCCCCTACAAGCTTTCGCTGTAGGCCTGCTCGAGTCGCCAACTCAGGCGAAACTGGCGCGAAACACCACAGGCGCCGGGGTGAAAAAAGCGCCCAATCAGGCGTGGCGCAATTCCGCACTAAACCGAAGGCGCACCGCAGGCCGATCTAGGACTAGTCCTTAGGGCCATGCTGCGGAGGTTGCGTACACAATGTCTTCCGGGAAAAAGAAACTAGAGAAGCGTCAGGATGAGCGGATGCCCGCGGATCAGATCTTCGCGGCGATGACCGTGCAAGGTTTCCAAGGCTCCGATCAAGGCTTCGGTGTTGTGCAAAACGTCTCCGAAGACGGCATCTGCATTCAGACCCCTCAGCCCCCACCGAAGGCCTGTGGAGTCGAGCTGCGCATCAGCGTCTGCGAAGAAGTGCACGTCGTGCAGGCAACGGTTCGCTGGGTGCGCGAGACTGATCGCGGTGGCTACGACGTCGGCCTGGAATTCGCGCCCGCCGACCACGGTCGACTGATGTTCCTCAAGTCCTTCTTGGAAGAACAGTACCGCACCCCTTCCTGATCAATCGATCAGCTGGCGCATGTCCGCAGGGAGCTCGGCGACGAACTCGAGCTCCTCGCCCTGCCGCGGGTGAAAGATGCGCAGACGATGCGCATGGAGCGCATGCCTTGGGAGGACCAATCTCTCCCGACTCTCCTCGCTGAGTTCGCCCTCGAGCTGCTCGAGGAAGATGTTCTCATCGAGCCCGTAGATCTTGTCCCCGACCAGGGGGCAGCCGATGGCGGACATGTGCACCCTGAGCTGATGGGTGCGACCGGTCTTGGGTAGCAGCTCGACTAGCGAATAGCGCTCGTTTCTCTCGACCACCGAGTAATGCGTGAGCGCCGGTCGACCAGCACCATCTCGATGGGCTGCGAGTTTGAGCCGAATCGCTGAGCGCTTGTCGGGCCCGATCCCGAAGTCAATCATGCCCGAGGGCTGGGCAGGGCAGCCGTGCACCACCGCGAGGTAAGTCTTGCGCACCTCACGATCTTCAAACTGCTTGGTGACCTCCGAGTGGAACTGTTCGTCCAAACCGATGGCCACCACCCCAGAGGTCTCTCGATCGAGGCGATGCATGAGTCGCGGCACCACGTCATGAGCCGGATCATCCGGGCGCCGGTAGCGCTTGTGCAGATGGTGGATCAGGGTGTCATTCACCCGTTTGCCAGCTGGATGCACCGCCAGACCTGCAGGCTTGTCGATGGCGATCATGAACTGGTCCTCGAAGAGGACCGGTAGATCGAAGTCCCCGGGGGCGACATCCTCCGCTCGTGGTCGATGGGGAATGCGCACGGTGATGACCTCTCCCGCATGGACCCGGCGCGAGGGACGCGAGCTGCGTTCGGCGAGGGTCACATAGCCACCCTTGATCAGGCGGTGGATGCTGTTGCGCGAGCGCCAATGCAGAAACTGCTGGAGGGTCTGATCCAGCCGCGCACCATCGCTCTCCTGCGGGACCTGAACCTGGATCTCCTCCAGGGGCTTGCTCAGGTCTCTGGGTCCCTCACCTGGGAGGCGAGGGATCATGCCCCTCCAACCAGAGAACCGCGTACCTCAGGCCTGGCTTGCAGCCGAGGACTCTGCGGAGGGTGCCGCTGCGGCTGCGGGCTCTTTGGGCTGCACCTTCTCACGGGGCTTGCCAGTGTCAGCGAATGCCGTCTGTTCCGGCTCATTCGTATCTGGCCTGCCGCCGCGCGAGCGGGACTTCGTCTTGCGTCGAGTCGGGCCGCGACCAGTGGTGAGCTTGCGCTGCGCGCGCTGACGGGTGCGGATGCGCTCCCTGTCTTCGCGGCGATTCTTGTCGCTGCGCTTTTCAAAGAAGCTGTACTTCTTGGCGAGGCGAAAGATGCCTGCAAAGTTGCACTGGCGCTTGAAGCGGCGCATGGCAGCTTCGAGAGGCTCGTTCGGACGGACCTGGACTTTGATCATGCAGAGTGTTCGCTTATGAATGGTCCCGAGCCCTCGCGGGCTGCTAAGGATCATGGCCGCTGCCGGGCGGCTAAGCGGGCGCGAGAGAATAACTAGGATCGGCAGGAGGGCAACGGCCCTTGATACAAAAGCCTGAGAAAGATCCGAGCAGCACAAGCCGGGTGGATGACTTCACCGGGAGCATCGAGCGCTTCACCTTCCGCAATGAGGAGAGCGGTTTCGCCGTCCTACGCTTTCGACCGGAGGACGGCAGCGAGCCCATCCAGGCCGTGGGGCAACTAGCACAACTTGTTGAAGGTCAGCAAGTTATCATCTCAGGCCAGCGATCCGTTCATGCTCGCTTCGGCCCCCAGATCCAGGTTGAGCAGGTCGAAGCCCGCCTGCCGAGCAGCATCGAGGGCATTCAGGCCTACCTTGCCTCCAGCCTGGTGAAGGGCATCGGCCCAGCCACGGCAAAGCGCCTCACCGATGCTTTCGGAGAGGAAACCCTGCAGGTCATCGAGGATGAACCGAAGCGCTTGGGCCAGATCAAGGGTCTCGGGCAGAAGCGCATCGATGAGCTCGTCGCCGCCGTTCGCGCCCAGAAGGACGTCACCGAGGTCATGGTCTTTCTGCGCACCCATGGTCTGGGCCCAGGCCTGGCAGCGCGGATCGTCAAACGTCTGGGCAGCGGTGCTTCCGCCCTCATTCAGGCCAACCCATATCGACTGGCGGACGATGTGATCGGCGTCGGCTTCAAGACCGCCGATCGCCTGGCCGCGAGCATCGGCATGGACCAGGATGCCAGCGAACGGCTCGAGGCTGGCACCCTCTACATCCTCGGTAGAGCTGCTCGGGATGGTCATTGCTTTCTCCCCCAGCCGGAGCTCGAGAACCGCAGCGCCGAACTTCTCGGGGTCGCAGGGGAGCAGGTCCGAGCAGTTCTTCCGGATCTGGTCGCCTCAGGCAAGGCGGTGCAGGAGCGCCCGCCCGGCCCACCGGTGCTCAGGGAGGACTCTCCCATGGCCTTCTACCCCGCCGCCCTGCACCAGGCTGAGTGGGGTGCGGCCAAGCGACTGGGGGAGCTGCTTGTTCCCGGCGCGGCGAGATCCCTGCCCCTGGATGCAGAACGTGCACTCGCCTGGTTTCAATCGCGGAGCGGCATGCGGCTGCCGGAAGGGCAACAGCAGGCGATCCTCTCCGCCCTCGAGAATCCGGTCACCGTGATCACCGGTGGCCCGGGGGTAGGCAAGACAACCATCATCCGCGCCCTCGCCGAGATCCTCAGCGCGAAGAAGATGACCCTCCGTCTGGCGGCTCCGACTGGCCGGGCTGCGAAGCGCCTGGAAGAGTCCACGGACCGGGGTGCCTCCACCATTCACCGGCTGCTCGAGTTTCAGGCTGGCATCGGCACCTTTCTGCGCAACAGCGAGGAACCCCTGGCTGGCGACATGCTGGTCGTGGACGAGGCCTCCATGCTCGATATCCAATTGGCCTACAACCTCTTTCGCGCGGTGCCCCCGGGCATGAAGCTGGTCCTCGTCGGCGACATCAATCAGCTACCTGCGGTTGGACCGGGCAACGTGCTCGGTGACCTGATCACCTCCGGACGCGCCGCCGTCGTCGAGCTCACCGAGATCTTCCGCCAACATGGCGAGTCCAAGATCATCAGCGCCGCACACGACATCTTGGCCGGCCAGGTTCCGGACAAGGGTGACGAAGGCAGCGACTTCTTCTTCGTCGAATCGAAGAGCAGCAGCCACACACGCATTCTCCTGCGTGAACTGGTTGCCGAACGCATCCCCAAGGCATTTGGCCTCGATCCCCGTCGCGAGGTGCAAGTCCTCTGCCCCATGTATCGCGGCGAGGCCGGTGCGGACGCCATCAACCGTGAACTGCAAGATCGCCTCAATCCCGGCAAGGAAACCCTCGAGCGCTTCGGCAAGAGTTTTCGCGTCGGGGACAAGGTGATGCAGACCAAGAACGATTACGAGACCGAAGTCTTCAATGGCGATAGCGGCCGCATCGACCGCATCGAGAAGGGAGATTCGTACCTGCGCGTGGACTTCGGCGACCGCATGGTGGACTACCCCTTTACCGATCTCGATCAAATCGTCCCCGCCTACGCCATCTCCGTGCATCGCAGTCAGGGCAGCGAGTATCCGGCGGTAGTCATCCCCATGAGCACGGACCACTACATGATGCTGCGGCGCAATCTGCTCTATACCGCGGTAACCCGCGGCAAACAGCTGGTAGTGATCGTCGGCTCGCAGAAGGCACTCGCCATGGCCGTGCGCAATCACAGCGAAGGCGACCGATATTCGAGCCTTTGCGAGCGCCTGCGCGAGCAACTGCGCTGAGTTCTAGTCGAGAGGGACAAACTCGATGGGGATGGAAACGAAGGCCTCCGGCTGAGTCCAATCCAAGTAGACTTCGACCTCTACTGGCAAGAACCCAGGTGCCCAGATTTCGAGGATGACCAGGGCTTCGTCGCCATCGACATCCGGTAGCAAGACCGCTTCCTGGTAGGCATTCTCGACGAAGCCAACATCTGCATAGGAGATGTCGAGAGGCGCGAAGTAGACCAAGCCATAGGCATCGCTGTAGTACCAGTCGTCCGGATAGGGTGAGAAGCAGAAGCAACCGGTAGCTTCCACCTCCGCCTCCACGATTCTCACTCCCATGTCTTCCCAGACGTAACCGCTGAGCGGGTCATAGACCTCGACCTCGATGGCAACCGGCCTGGGCAGAGCTGGCACGGGTACGGGCACCAGGTGGTCGTCATGGGAGCTGGAATGGCAGGCCAGCAGGAGGAAGAGCGGCAAGGTGGACAGGCATGATCGCATGCCCTAGTCAGGTCAAATCCCGTACCGCCTTCTCAAGGGCCTTTGCGGGGCATTTCTTCCCGCAGGTGTCGCCCAGGCGAGACAGGCACTGACTCCAAAAAATGAACCAGGAACCCCAGCCGGCCAGTCCGGCCGGAGTTCCCAGTCAGTGCAAGCTCCCCCATCCAGAATGGGGTAAGGCACAGGTCAGCTCGTCGACATATCTCCTTTGGCCCCTCATCGTCGTCGAGCAACCCCCCGTGTGCCGGACCGCAGTGCAGGACTCGAGCAGGACGATGATCCATTCCGAGCAATGTTCTGGCCGAGCGGTCTTGGGTCTCATAACCCACCTCCATTGGATGGTTCAGACAAGGTCACCTCGTCTGAGCCCCCATGAGGGGCCCCCTGTCCGGGATCGAAGGAAAAAAGCCCTCGAATTCGAGATTGGGGGCGCGGTCCAGCCCCTCCTGTCGCTGCAATATATGTAGCCACTTGACCTGCTTCGCGGCGGACCGCATCGCCTTTGGACAGGCCTCCTGGCTAGAATGCCGACCCAAGCGGAATGGACCAGCAAGCGATAACCAAAACCATCGAACTCGTCCGCGACGCGCAAGGCGGCAATGAGGCGGCAACAAACCGGCTCATAGAACGCTACTACGAGCGCGTCCGCAGTGTCGTCCGCATGCGGCTTGGCAAGAAACTGCGGCGCAGCCTGGATTCCGGCGACATCGTCCAGCAGACCTTCCTCGCCGCGATCCAGCACTTCGATGGCTTCGAGATGCGTGATGAGGCCAGTCTCATCAACTGGCTGGCCAAGTACGCAGAGCGCCAAATCACCGACGAAGCTGACCGCTACGGCGCCAAGAAGCGGGACCCTGGCAGACAAGTCGCTCTGGATGGCGCAGCCGACAGTTCGGATGGGAAAGAAAAACCCCTCGATCTACCGGACATGCGAACGCGACCCATGGACAAGGCAGCCAAACACGAGCACAGCGCTCAGATGGAGGCCTGCATGGAAGAACTGGCGGTGGAGTACCGCGAGTTGATCATCCTCCGTGACTATGTCGGGCATTCTTGGAAGGAGATCGCCGCCAAGACCAACAGCCCCAGCGATGCGGCTGCGCGTATGAAACACGCCAAGGCCATGATCGAGCTGGGCAAGATTCTCAAGAAACACGGCATAGAAGGGCCGGTGCAAAAGGACCAATCCTGAGAGAATCGACCTTCGCATTTCGCCTGCATTCCCCTCATCCCCCTGTTCCTTCCCTTCGTGAATCGGAAGGCATGCAACAGCACCCAAATGTGAAGCGGTCAGCAGGTGATTAGATGAGCTCCGTGTCCGAATACAACACACCAACGAACCCAGAAGAAGTGGCCATGGACTACCTCGCTTCCCAGGAAGCAGGCGAAGCCCCTCGGCCCGAGGACTACGAGTCCAAACTGGAGATCCCGGAGCAGCGCAAAGAATTCCGCGAGCTGATCGCCGCTGCCACCCTCGCCCAAAGCCACTTCCCGGCCCAACTCCGCAGCGAACACCTTCTCGATGGTCGCTACCGCCTGCGCAAGGAACTCGGTCGCGGCGGCATGGGCAAGGTATGGGCCGCCTGGGACGAAGAGATGGAACGACTGGTCGCGGTCAAGGTCATGAGCATGGTGACCAGCGGCCGCGAGGACCTGGAACAGTTCTTGAACCGAGAACGCCGCGCCCTGGCCAAGGTCAACCACCCGGGCAGCGTCGCCATCCATGCCGCCGGCCGGGACGGCGACGACTACTACCTGGTCATGGACTTGATCGAAGGCAATTCGATCGAAGACTGCATGGCGATGCTCTCCGAACGCCGCGGCGAATCCCTCGAGACACCCAGCTCCAGAGACCTGGAGAAGGCCATCGGTGTCTCCACTCCCAGTGGCCGCAGCGCTCTCTACGATGCGAAGAGCTACTTCCGTTCCGTGGCACGCATCTGCACCGAGATCCTCCGCGCACTGGAAGCCGCCCACCAACAGGGCATCGTCCATCGCGACATCAAGCCCAGCAACATCATGCTGACCGGCGGTGGGCACCCGGTTCTCCTCGACTTCGGCCTGGCCTCCCTGAGAGATCAACGCACCACCAATGTGACCGAGCGCCTGATCGGCACGGTCAACTATCTCGCTCCCGAACAGATCCAACACAACAAGGTTGGTGTGGACGTCCGCTCGGACATCTACCAACTCGGCCTGGTGCTCTACGACATGGTCACCCTGGAGCCAGCCTACGCACCGGAGGAGATCGGCGAGATCCTGAGCAAGGTGCGCCGCGGCGAGTTCGCCCTGCCACACAAGCGCATGCCCGGCCTGCCCCGCGAGCTGCAGGACATCTGCCTGAAGGCAATGGAATGCAACCCCAAGCTTCGCTACCAAACTGCCAAGGACTTCCGCGAGGACCTGGAACGCTTCCTTAGCGGCGCCGAACTGCCGATCGCCTGCCGCGGCAAGATGGGCAGCGCCATCCGCAATGGCCGCTACATGATGCGCCGACACAAGGTGCCCGTGATGGTCGCCGCCGCCCTGGTCATCGGCCTCGCGCCGAGCATCATGTTCTGGCAGGACATGAACTCGCAGGTGGAAGTGATCGAGACCGCCACCACCGAACGCGGCCTCGACATCACCGTGCAGGCAAGCCGGGCACAGGCGGTCTTGGCCATGCTCGAGCTGAGTCGGCCCGATGGAGAACTGCCCGTCTACCTGCCGCTCAAGTTCATGTCCCCGGGTCAATCCCAGGGCAGCTATGCCCAGACGGTGCTGCTCGGCGAATCCAAACTCAGCCTGGAGACGAATCGGGAAAACTTCGACTGGTCCCAGGGCACCGAGCCAAACCTGATCTTCTGCGAAGCGGACACCCAGGAGAAGCTAGGCAAACTGGTCGCCGCCTGGGGAGAGTTCGACCTGCTCCTCCAGGGAGAAGCCGGTGAGTTCGATGCTGGAGTGTCCCAAGCCGATCTCGCGGCAATCTTGGATCAAGTCAACCAGGGCGGATCTCGCGGCGCCGGCCAGCACCCGGATGCGATCAGCGTCTCCGCAGACGAACTCCTCGCCGGCAACGTTCGCTCCGAAGGCCTCGTCATCCGTAGCCTGCCAATCAGATAGGCAAAGATTCCGCGCCGCATTTGCTAGGGCTCGCGGCGGCTTTCCTGGAAACTTGCCGGTCCTCGACCTACGGAGACCGGCAAGGTCCACAGAAGCCCAGCATGACCCACTTCACCCTAGCCACACGAGCCCTTCCCATCCTTCTCTGCCTACCCTGCATCGCACAGGAACAAAGCAGCCAGCGCGAAGTCGCCACCAAGCTCCTGGAAACCGCCGACGAACTCATGGCGGAAGTCGCCGAGCTCCGCGGTTGGGACTTCAAGCGCAAGGTCGACAAGGGCGTGCACTCCGCCGACGAACTCAAGGCCTACCTGAAGAAGAAGCTCCTCGAAGAGGAGTTCGGTGACGGCAAGCTCGAGCAACACCAGTGGATGCTCAGCGACCTCGGCTTTCTACCCAAGGACATGGACCTGGCGGACACGATCATCAATGTGCTCCTCTCCCAGGTCGGCGGCTTCTACGACCCGGAGATGAACTCCTTCTTCATGATGGAGCAGGCGGCGGACTTCGGCGAGTTCGCCAACCGCACCATGATCGCCCACGAGCTGACCCATGCTCTCGATGATCAGTACTTCGACCTGCAAAGTTTGATGGAAGCACGGGCAGACGAGCATGACGCGGGCTTCGCCATCGGCGCGGTAGTGGAGGGTTCTGCAACCGCACTGATGACCCGCTGGCAGGCCATGCATCCGGAGCTGCTGAACATGGAGGAGATGCAGAAGGTGATGGCGCAGCAGGAGGAACAGAACAAGGTGCTGCTGGAGGCGCCCTTGTACTTCTCGACTTTGATTGCACGCTACATGGCGGGGATGAACTTTCTGATCAAGGGGGAGCCGATAACCAGTCTGATGGGTAAGCCGGGGGGAATCGGTGAGGAATTGAAGATCGCTCTAACGGATGTGCCCCTGTCCTCGGAGCAGATTCTGCATCCGCAGAAGTACTGGGATGCGGAGACTCGAGATCTACCGGTAACCCTCGTGGACAATGACGCGCTCGGTGGGCAGTTGGCGGACTTGCTATCTGCTGAGCTGGTTTCTCAGGACACTCTGGGTGAACTGCTCTGCGCGATCCTGGCACGGAACCCGAAGAAGCAGCTGAACCCGATGCTGATGATGAACTCGAGCTACTGGAC
>JAJFFD010000120.1 GCA_021776805.1 Planctomycetota bacterium | reverse complement strand
GTCGCCAGGTCCTCCGCCTTCGTCCACTGCTGATAGAAGGCGACCATCCCCACCAACAAAGACAAGAACACCGCTGCCGCTGCCGACAGCTGACCGCGATGCCGGCGGATCATCTTGCGCACCCGGTAGGAGGTGCTCGGTGGCCCGGCAATCACCGGCTCGAAGGCCTGGTACCTCTTTAGGTCCATCGCCAAGGCGTTCGCCGTGTCGTAGCGGCGTTCCGGCTCCTTGGCCATGGCCATGAGCACGATCCAATCCAGGTCACCCTTGAGCTTGCGTGTCAAGGTGGCGCTGACCGTGCGGCGCTTGTCCGCATTGGCTTGGGCTGTTTCCTTGCTGCCGCGAGCGATCCTGGTACTGGGCAGAGGTGGGTCGACTTCGGTGAGTTTGCGAAGGAACTCCAGGTCGCCGCCTTTGCTGAGCTCGATGGCACTGAAGGGTAGTTCGCCGGTGAGTAGCTCGTAGAGAATGACGCCCAGAGAATAGATGTCGGCGCGTGTGTCGACTCCTTCCGTGTCGTGCCGGGCCTGCTCCGGGGCCATGTACTCGCGGGTGCCCAGAAATGTGCCGATCTCCGTGTGGATGGACTGGCCGATCAGGTCCTTGTTGGTGGCGCGGGCGAGGCCGAAGTCGATGATCTTCGGGACGTGCTGCTCGTTGTCACGGCGTACGAGGATATTGCCGGGCTTG
Organism: Planctomycetota bacterium; assembly: GCA_021776805.1. Lineage (GTDB taxonomy): Bacteria > Planctomycetota > UBA1135 > UBA1135 > UBA2386 > JAJFFD01. The sequence continues at coordinate 6,956 of JAJFFD010000120.1, read as the reverse complement.
AGATCGCGATGGATGATGCCCTTTTGGTGAGCGTGCTGGACTCCGGAGCAGATGCGCTTGAAGAGTTCGATGCGCTCGACGAGGGTAAGCCGGTGCTTGTCGCAGTAGCGTGTCAGGGGCACGCCCTCCACGAACTCCATGGCGAAGTAGGGCTGGCCACGCTCGCTGGTACCCGCATCGAGGACCTTGGCGATGCAGTTGTGATTCATCGCCGCCAGGGCGCGTTCTTCCAACTTGAAGCGGGCGATCACGTCCTTGCTGTCCATGCCCAGCTTGATGAGCTTGAGGGCAACTCGGCGTAGCACCGGTTCGCGTTGTTCGGCCAGGTAGACCGTCCCCATGCCACCCTCGCCCAGGGTTTCGAGAATGCGGTAGGGACCGATCCTCTCGCTGGGGGCGGACTCGGGCAGACTGGCAGTGGCCGGCAGTTCGACCTCTCCGACTTCCCCAGGCTCCGCTTGCATGGGTGCTTCCGCTTCTCCACGCGCGACCCTTCGCAGAGCCTCCTCGTGTTCGGGGTGCTTCGCGCAAAACTTGTCGACAGCGGCCTCGACTTGCTCCTCTGGGCCGGTGAGCAGAGCTTGCAGGGCTCGCTTCAACTCCTGAGGGAGGCCTTCATGGGGAGAGCGGGGTGTTCTTCCCATGGGGAAAACCTTAACCCCACCCCCTGGGGCGTCAATTGGAGGCACTGCGCCGCATGTCATATTCCCGCCTCACTGCGAGCCTTGTGAGCGCGGGCTCGGTTCCGGGCTGGGATCACCGGACTGCCCTGGCGAGCAAACTCGCTCGAGCTGAGGCCTGGCCATCCGCCTCCTCCCGGGCCTTTTGGTCCAGAGCTCGGCCTGATCCGAGAGGGGGCATAAATCCGGCCATGGCAAGGGGAACTGAGGCAGGTTGGGACGAAGGAGACGGTAATCTGCCTTTTTTCCGACCACTGGGTCCTCGCTGGGCGATAAAGCCTGAAAGACCCTTGTTGCCTCGAAGTTGCAGCCCATTCATGAAGACCGTCAGCTCCCGGATCCTAATCTGCCTCCTGCTTCCCGCCTGTTCCATGGGAGATCGGGAGGCTGAAGTCGCGCCCCCGCGGGTGGTGGCTGCCGAGCCCCTCGATCTGAGCGCCAGCTCTGCAGAGCGCTTCGGTTTCCGCCAACGCAGCTCAGGGGCGGCGGAGCGTGGCCGCGCCCTCTTCGCCTTCGATCTGCCGGATGGCTGGACGGAAGAGCCGTCGACCCAGTTTCGGCTGATCAATCTGATGGCCCCGGGTGGGGTGCAATGCTGGGTATCCACGGCTGGGGGCGCTCTCTTGGCGAACCTGAATCGCTGGCGTGGGCAGCTGAGTCAGGCTGCCATGAGTCAGGCAGAGGTGGACGCCCTACCCCGCAAGGATCTTCTCGGGGTGCCGGCCATCTATGTTGAGATCGAGGGCGACTCTTCCGGCGGCATGGGCCAGGATCCAATTCCTGGCGCCAAGATGCTCGGCCTGGTTTCCGACATGGGCAACGGCAACAGCCTCTTCGTCAAGATGCTTGGCAAGGCGGAGGCTGTGGATGCTGCCAAGCCCGGCTTCGAGCAGCTGCGCGAGACCCTGCGACCCGGGCCCATGGCTGATGACTCGGGTGCGGCGGGGAATGTAGGTACTCCGCCTGCTGCTCCAGGGAACGGCGCCAGTCCGATTGCCTGGGAGGCGCCGGCGACCTGGAATCAGATCGAGACTCGCAACATGACCCTCGTCACCTTTCGCGCGACAGCGAACCCGGAAACCGAGTGCTGGGTGAGTCATTGGCCCGGCGAAGTCGGTGGCCTGCAGGCCAACGTTGCCCGCTGGCGGCGACAGATGGGTTTGGGGCCGCTGAGTCCGGTTCAGGTTGCCGCCCTGCCCAAGCTGGAAGTGCTCGGGGGTGAGGGCGTGATCGTCGAGGCCATCCCTGAAGATGATCCCGACGGCAGTGTGGTTAGTGCGCTCCTCGCGCTGTCGGTCTTCGTCGACGGACGCAGCACCTTTGTCAAGATGATCGGTCCCAAGGACCAGATCGAATCCGAACGGGAGAACTTCATGAACTTCTGCAAGTCCCTGGAGAACCACTGATGAGTTCCCTGGGAGGCAAACTGATCGAGTCCTTCTCCAGCTTCAAGCTGAGCGTAGGCATCCTGCTCGGGCTCTTTATCCTGACCTGGCTAGGCACTCTGGCTCAGGTCGACTTGGGTCTGCACGCGGCGCAGAAGAAGTACTTCGACTCCTGGTTCTTGGTGCAGCGACTGTTTTCGATCGGTGACTGGAGCATGGCCCTGCCCCTACCCGGTGGCTTCCTGCTCATGCTGATGCTGGTGGTCAACCTTGTCTGCGGTGGCATCGTTCGTCTTCGGCGCCGCTGGGATCGAGTTGGCATCCTGATCACGCACCTGGGAATCGGCTTCTTGCTAGTTGCCGGTTTCGTGAAGATGTACTACGCGAACGAGGGGCCCTTGCAGCTCTTCGAGGGCGATGAGAAGGCCGAATACAGCAGCTACTACGCCTGGGAAATCCAGTTGGTCGAGACCATGGCCGAAGGCGGGTATCGCGAATACGTGATCCCCGAAGATGACTTCATCGATCTCGGCCCGGATAACAAGGTTACCTACGGAAGTGATGAGCTGCCCTTCGACCTGGTGGTGCAGCACTTCATGACCAACTGTCAGCCTGCACAGAAAGGGCCGATGTTCACAGTGAGTGTGCCCGTGGTGGATGGCTTCTACCTGCGGGAGATGGCGCCCGGCTTGCAGGCTGAGGCGAACCTGGCGGGAGTCTACATCTCGGTGGTCGATCCCGAAACCAGCCTGCCACAGGAAGGCATCCTCTGGGCGGGGGAATCCGGTCTGAACGAAACCATGTTCGGTTTCGATGCCGGTGGAACGCGTTGGGGGGCCGTGCTTCGCAAGCGGCGTTGGCCGATGCCCTTCTCCGTGCGGCTCGAATACACGGAGAAGCAGGAGCACCCAGGAACCACCATGCCGCGCTCCTTCCTGAGCGACGTGGTGGTGACGGATGCCGGCGTCACCCAAAAGGCGCGCATTCAGATGAACGAGCCACTGCGCTACAAGGGGCTGGTGCTCTTCCAATCCGGTTGGGGCGAGATGCCGAGAGGCAAGTACACCGTGCTCGCGGTGGTGCAAAACCCCTCGGACCAATGGCCGCTCTGGGCCTGCATCATCATCACTCTCGGACTGACGATTCACTTTTCGCGGCTCCTCTTCCGCTACATCAAGCGTGAGGCGAGGGAGGCAACATGAGTCACTTCAGAATGCATTCGATTTCACGGCCTCTCTGCCTGCTGGGCATCTCCCTGGCGAGCCTTCTATTCTCGGCCCAGAGCCTGACTGGTCAGGGTCATCGCCGCACCCAGCCATGGGATCCGGAACTCGTCAACCGGGTTGCGCAGCTGGCAGTGCAGGAACATGGGCGAATCAAGCCGCTGTACACTGCGGCTTCGTTCTTGATGTTGCGTGTGCACCAGAGTCGGAGCATGCGTGTGCCGGATTCTCCTCGCTACGGCGCCATCGCCGACGAGAAGCTCAGCCCGATGACTTGGGCCATGGATTGCCTCTTCTACCCGGAGCAGGCGCATGAGTATCCGGTCTTCACCATCCAGAACGACGAGACCCTCACTGCCATCGGTCTGCAACACGAAGGCAAGCGCAAGCGCGACCGCTACAGCTATGAGGACTTGCGTCCGGCCCTGAAGCAGTTGGAGCAGCTCTATCAGCAGTACCACCGCATCGATCAGAAGGATCAAAGCGATGTGCAGCGGCAGGTGGTCGATCTCTGGCGCAACGTCTTCGAGTACGGCCAATTCACCAGTACCCTGGCATTTGCCCGCAAGCGTTTTGCTGCCAATGGTCGCCTGGCCGAGCTCTTTCCTGGCAAGGATGAGATCCGCTTTTCCGACGTGATGAGTCGTGGAGCTGAGGTCCGAGGGCTGCTCGCAGCGGCGGATCCTGATGCGCATCCTGAGGAGGACGGCCTGCACCAGGTGCAGCATGGTCTCAACGAGATCTTCGGCACGGGCCGATTCGTGAGGCTCTTTCCCATGCCCGGCCTAGGTCAGGAAGAATGGCTGGATGTCCCTGAAGTGGTCATGCAAATCCAGACCCCCAAGGGCAGCCCCCCTGCTCAGGTGCTCCATCAGTTGCAACTGATAGAGGGCGCGGTGGCTGCGATTCATGAGCAGGGGGTCTTCGATCAGGCCGTGGGCATGTGGTGCGACGCCAACGCGAAGCAGGCTGAGGCACGCAACGAATACAGCAAGGTGTCCCTCGAGGTCAGCTATCACCAAGGGGACTACTTCTATAAGAGCCTGCTCTTCTTCGGCGGCTCCTTCCTGGTGGTGCTGTTCTCCTGGCTCCGTCCGCGCAATCGCTTCATGCCCAAGCTTCTCTGGCTCGGCAGCAGCATCGGGCTGGGCATTCTGGTCTGGGGCATCGTCGTGCGCTGTATTCTGCGCAGCCGGCCACCGGTGAGCACGCTCTACGAGACCATCCTCTTCATTACCGCGGTCGTGGTCATTGTCTGTCTGCTCATGGAGTGGATGAACAAGCGTCGCGTCGGCATGTCCATGGCGGTCATCCTCGGCTTCGGCGGCATGTTGCTCGCGCCGGCCTACGAGACCTTGGACGGGGAGGACACCATGCCCAATCTGGTGGCTGTCCTGGATACCAACTTCTGGCTTTCGACCCACGTCACGACGGTGACCATGGGCTATGCAGCAGGTTTGCTCGCCGGCTTCTTGGCGCACTTCTACATCATCGGTCGCATGCTGGGCATCCGCGGTGGCAGCTATGCCAACTACCGCAACCTCGGGCGGATGATCTACGGAGTGATCTGCTTTGGCCTGCTCTTCTCCGTCTTGGGCACCATCCTCGGTGGAGTCTGGGCCAATGACAGTTGGGGCCGCTTCTGGGGCTGGGACCCGAAGGAGAACGGCGCCCTGATGATCTGTCTGTGGAACATCATCATCTTGCACGCGCGAATGGGGGGGCTCGTTCGTGATCTGGGCGTAGCCCTGCTGGCGGTGATTGGCAATGCGGTGGTGGCCTTCTCCTGGTGGCACGTAAACCTGCTCGGAGTGGGCCTGCATAGCTACGGTTTCACCGCCGGCATCTTCTGGAGCTTGATCGTCTTCTACAGCATCGAAGGGCTCCTGGTGCTCGGGACTCTGGCCTGGAATCAGGCCATGCAAGCCAAGGGTGGTTCGGCCCGCACTTAGTCCGCATACGAACCATTGGCAGCCGGCAAGTTCAAACAGGTCTGCGTCTTCGCCGGTTCCAAGTCCGGCGCCCTGCCAGCCTATGCGGAGGGCGCCCGCTTGCTCGGTACAGAGCTTGGCCGGCGTGGTCTCGGGCTGGTCTACGGCGGCGGCCAAATCGGCTTGATGGGTGCGGTGGCCGATGCGGCCATGGCTGCCGGTAGCGAGGTGATCGGAGTGATCCCGCGCGCACTCGATCGCCGCGAGGTTGCGCACCGCGGCATCAGCCAGTTGCGAGTGGTCGAGTCCATGCACGAACGCAAGGCGGCGATGGCTGCGGAGGCGGACGCCTTCATCGCTCTGCCAGGTGGGCTCGGGACTCTGGAAGAACTTTTCGAAGTGCTGACCTGGGCACAGCTCGGCATCCATCGGAAGCCCTGCGGCCTCCTGGATGTGTCGGGCTACTACGGTCCTCTCCTGGGATTCCTCGATGGGCAGGTCGGAGCTGGCTTTGTATTGCCCGTGCATCGCGAATTGCTGCAGGTAGCTGCCGAGCCCGGAGTCCTGCTCGATCGCCTGCAGGCCCGTGAGCCGCCAGCTCTGCGACGCTGGCTCGATCCGGAGCAGAGCTGAAGGAACCCAGCTGCCTGCTGGCTTGAGGCTGCTGGCCGGCTAAGTTGCTCCTCGTCCCAGCGACCTGGAGCCCTGCATGCGCGAGCAACCCGTCTTCCTGCGTTTATCGATCATGATGTTCCTCCAGTTCTTCGTCTGGGGGGGCTGGTATGTGACGACCAGTGCTTACATACCGACGCGGGGCTGGGACGAGGGAGTCATCGGTTGGGCATACACCGTGGGGCCGATTGCCGCGATCATCTCGCCGCTCTTTCTGGGGATGGTCGCTGACCGCTTCTTTGCGACCCAAAAGGTTCTTGGCGTCCTGCACATATTGGGTGCAGTGCTCTTGCTGCTCGCGCCAATGATCGGCGAGTCCTCTGACCTCTTCGTCGGCCTTCTACTCGGGCACATGCTCTGCTACATGCCGACCTTGGGGCTGACCAACACTCTTGCCTTTCATCACATTCAAGATCAGGAGAAGCAGTTCCCGATCATTCGCATGTTCGGCACCTTGGGTTGGATCGTCGCGGTGTACTTCGCCAGCGATCACAGTCTGGAGGTCTTCCCCTTCCAGCTTGCCGCGGCTGCCGGCCTGATACTCGGGCTCTACAGCTTCAGCCTGCCACATACGCCGCCACCTCTGGCTGGTAAGGCGGTGAGTCTGCGCGAAGTTCTGTGTTTGGATGCTCTTTCGCTCATGCAGGTCCCAGCCTTCGCGGTCTTCATGCTGGCTTCCTTTCTGATCTGCATTCCTCTCGCTGGGTACTACGCCTTCGCCCTGCCATTTATCTCCACACACGACTTCCAAGCCAGCGCACTCAACTATGGGCAGGCCACGGAGGTGGTCTTCATGTTTCTCATGCCCTTCTTCTTTGCCAGACTCGGCGTGAAGTGGATGCTCATGGTGGGCATGGCTGCCTGGGTGCTGCGCTACCTGCTCTTTTCCATGGGCGCGGATGCGGGCACGGTCTGGATGATTTACGGCGGCATCGCCCTGCACGGCATCTGCTATGACTTCTTCTTCGTCACCGGCCAGATCTACGTGGACAAGGCGGCGCCAACCGCCATTCGTGGCCAGGCCCAGGGATTTCTCGTGCTCATGACCCAGGGTCTGGGGCTGGG
>JAJFFD010000119.1 GCA_021776805.1 Planctomycetota bacterium | reverse complement strand
TTGCCGATGGTCTTGATGAGCGCATCGTAGATCGGTTTCAGTCCCGCCTTTTTGCCCGAGTACTGGCTGCTCACCAGATCGCCGCCATCGGAGGGCCCTGCGGCGGAGGCCAGGTGATCATGGGCGATGAGGTTGGCAAAGCCGTGACCGATCTCGTACTCGCTCTTCAGGTGCTTGACGATCTGGCCGTGCTTTTCGAGCTTGCAGGCCTTGGCGATCTTCAACCATTGTGCATGGGTCTTGCCGGTCTTCTCTTTGAGATTGGCGCGCATGGCGTCCGCCATCTCTTCTGGTGATTTGGCCATGGTTCTAGGGGGCAGTAGGAGGGACTTGGATCAAGCTCGGGATCATAGCCGCCGGCTGCGTCCTATTCGCGAATCCAACGCCGGGCTTTGAGTTCGAATCGCGGCAGAGACCCGGCCGGGCTGGCACTCACCGGTATGCGCAGGGCGTAGGTATCACGAAAGGCCTTTTCCACCTGGGCGCAGACCGCGCTCTCGTCTGCAGCCGGCTCCACTTCGATGTGGATCTCCAGCTCGGACATGCCGCGCTCATTATGGATGCGCACCTGGTATTCGAGGATCTCGGTAGAGCTGCGCACCAACTGGTCCACCGCAGTGGGGTAGAGGTTGACGCCACGCACCACCACCATGTCGTCGGCGCGGCCGATGATGCCACCGGCAAAGCTGAGGCCCTTTCGCCCGCAGGCGCAGGCATCGCCCTGCCAACGCGCCACCAGGTCGCGCGTGCGGTAGCGCAGGACCGGCGATCCGGCGCGGCCGAGATTGGTGATCACCAGCTCGCCCACCGCCGTCGAGTCTGCAGGCAGGACTTCTCCCGATTCCGGATCGATGATCTCGCAGAACTGAAACTCCTCGAGCGCATGCACCAGGTCCTGGTTCTGCCCGCATTGGAAGGTCACCGGTCCCACCTCGGTGAGGCCATAGTGATCGAAGAGTTCCGCGCCGGGCCAGGCGGCTTCGATCATCCTGCGGGTGGCGGGCACGCTGGCCCCCGGCTCGCCGCCGACGACGATCTTGCGCACTGAGCTCTGGCCCAGATCGATGCCGAGCTCATGAGCGACTTCGCCGAGACGGAGGGCGTAGGTGGGGGTGCAGGACAGGAGGGTTACCTGGTTTTGCAGGATGGCCTCGATGCGCCCTTCGCTGTTCATGGCCCCGCCGGGGATGGTCAAGGCACCCAGACGCTGCGCCGCTTCGAAGCCGAGCCAGAGTCCGATGAAGGGGCCGAAGGAGAAGGCGACCATGGCCCGATCCTTGGCGCTCACTCCAGCGCCACGCAGCACCTCGGCCCAGGCCTCGGTCATCCAGGACCAGCTCTCCTGGGTATCGAGCCACTTCAGGGGCTTGCCCGTGGTGGAGCTGGTGCGATGCAGACGCGTGTACTTCTCGATCGGATAGCTCAGGTTGCTGCCGTAGGGGCCCTTCTCCTGCTGGTCTGTTGCCAGCTCTTGTTTGCGAGTGAAGGGCATCCTGGCTGCGAAGTCCTCGAGACTTGCGATGCCCTCGTCGATACCCGCTGCCTGCAGGCGTGGTGCATAGAAGGCGTTGCCCGGCAGTACTTCGCCGATCACTCGGCGCAGCCGCTCCAGCTGCCTCGCCTCAGTCCCCATCCGTCGGGGCCACGTCGATCAAGTCCGCCACCTCCGCGGGGATGGTCATGGAGCGCAGGGTTCCAGGCTCCTCGCCGCGGGCGACACAGATCACAGTCATGCTGCCAAAGGCGACGCGCTCGCCGTCGAGAACGAAGGTCACCTCATAGGTGATGCTTTTGGATCCCTTCGCCGCTACCCGCAGGTGCAGATCCACGGTCTCCTCATAACGCAGAGGCCGCTCGTAGCGACACTCGGCTTCGCCCCGCGCCCAACCCCAGATTCCCGTCTGGGAGTGAGGGTGCACGCTCAGGCCCAGGGAGCGGAAGAAGGCGTGCTCCACCGACTCCATGAAGCGAAAGTAGTTGGAGAAGTGGAGAATGCCCGCCATGTCCGTGTCGGCGAACTCCACCATGCGCTTGGTCTTGTATTCGTAGGCCATGATCACGCGGGCCTGGCCCGCAGCCGATTACGCATATCGGGCGGCGCGGTGCTCTTCGAGGAAGAAGTCGTAAAGCATGGGGTCGACCTGCAGCAAACCGCTGCGGCTGAGCCGCAGGATGTCGCCTTCGATGCTCATCACCCCGGAAGCCAAGTGCCCGGCCAGAGCTTCCTTGAAGCGCTCGCGAGGATCGACGCCGAACTTGTTCTTGAAGTAACTCAGGTCGATCTCACCCAGCTTCAATTGCAGGATGAATTCCCGAATCAGGCGCTCGTCCTGGCTGAGCTCGAGGGCGCGATGGATCGGCAAGTTGCCGGCTTCCACCGCCTCGATGTACGGCTCGAAGTTGTGCTCGTTCTGAAAGTGCACTCCCGCCAGATGCGAGAAGGAGGCAACACCCAGGCCGATCATGTCCGCACCGGTCCAGAGCGCATCCCGATAGTGGAACTTGACCTTCGGATCCTTCACCGCCGTGTAGGCGCTGCCGATCTTGTAGCTGTCCTCTTCCAGGGCGCGGAAGGCCTCGTCCACCCAGCGCCGCTTGGTCTGCCAGTCGGCCACTGGCGCGACCTCCTGACCGCCATCCTTCATGCGCTTGTACACCGTCGTGTTGTACGGCACCTCCATCTGATAGACGGTGACGCTCTCCGCCGCCATCTCCCGCGCCTGCTGGATGCAGCTCTGCCAGTTCTCATCGGTCTCGCCGACCATGCCAGCGATGAGGTCGATGTTGATCTGCGGGAAGCCCGCCTTGCGCGCGATCTCGTAGGCCGTGTGAATCTCCTTCGCCCGGTGCGCCCGGTTGTTGAGCTCGAGAATCTTCGGATCGAAGTTCTCCACACCGAGGCTCAGCCTGGTCACACCCATGCTGCGCAGGGCGAAGATCTTCTTCTCCTGCAAGGTCCCCGGTTCGCACTCGAAGGTGATCTCCTCCACATCGTCCCAGGGCAGGCGACTCTGCAGGCCATCGAACAAGTAACCGAGCTGCTCCACTGATAGATAGGAGGGCGTGCCGCCACCGAAGTAGACGAAGCTCAGCTTGCGGTTCTCGATGGCTGCCTGCTCCGCGTACATCTCCATCTCCGCCAAGAGCGCATCCATGTAGCGGCGGATGGCCTTCGAATCCTTGTCCGTGTAGACCCGGAAGTAGCAGAAGTCGCAGCGCTTGCGACAGAAGGGAATGTGCGCGTAGAGACCGAGAGGTCGATCCGCCGGCTCCTGGCGGTCCAGGCGGCCATGCACCTTGGGCACCTCGTCCTTGCTCCAGGAGGAGAAGGGTGGGTAGTTGGAGACGAAGTAATTCCCGACCTTGGTTTCTTCCTGCGTGTTCAGCTGCAGGTCGCTGGATTTGGGTTCGTTACTCATGAGGCGAGGGATCCGCGTTCAGGATCGCCTAAGTGCTGCCATCTGGCAACTTGGCAGACTCTCAGTACGCAGCAGCTCCAGCTTCTGCGTGAGAAACCTCAGCATCAGGACCCTGTCCCGTTTTGGTCCCAGCTGCCTCTCCCTGGTGCGCAGAGCCCGGTGAAGCGGCAGATTCATGCATCGTCAGGCCTTCCTCCGGCGCTTGTGAGCCCGGTCGGATCCCCCTAGAAAACGACTCTCCTTCTCCGCTGAAGAGGTTGCCATGTCCCCCAAGTCCCTCGTCTCCTCCCTTCTCAGTGCTTCCCTCTGCCTCGCCTCCCTCGGCGCTCAGGACTGGCCCCACTGGCGTGGCCCAAACTTTGACGGCAGCACCGAAGCCGAAGGCCTACCCATCGACTTTGACAAGGAGAAGGGCATCCGCTGGTCCACCGACATGCCGGGCCCGGCCCCATGCACTCCCATCGTCGTCGGCGATCGCATCTACCTGAGCTCTGTCGATACGGAGCGCGAACGCCTCGTTGCCATGTGCATCAGCCGCGTCGACGGCAAAGTCATCTGGACCAAGGATGCGGACTCGGGCTACAAGCCCGGCGGTCGTGGCACTCGCATCGCCAGCGGCTCCCGCACCACCTACGCCTCCCCCTCTCCCGTCAGCGACGGTGAGCGCGTGGTCTTCTTCTACGGCAACGGCGACCTGGTCACCTACGACATGGATGGCGAAGAGCTCTGGCGCCGCAACATCCAAGAAGAGTATGGCGACTTCGCCTTCAACTGGACCTTCTCCACCAGCCCGACCATCTGGGAAGGCAAGATCTTCCTCCCGGTCATGCAGCGCGACCGCCCCATCCAACGTCGCTCCGGCGGCGGTCGTGGCGGCCGCGGTCAGGGCCGACGTGCTGGACGTCGTGGCGGTGACCAGCAAGGTCGCGGTGGACAGCGTCGTGGCGGTGACCAGCAAGGACGTCGCGGCCAGGGCGGTCGCGGACAGGGCGGACAGCGCCAGCCACGCCCCATCGAGGCCGTCGAGAATCCCATCGAGTCCTATCTCCTGGCCATCGACCCAGCCACCGGCGAGAACATCTACAAGCATGCCCGTCCGGCTCCGGCGCAGATGGAATCCCTAGAGGCCTACACCACCGTCATCCCCGTCGTCGAGGAAAGCGGTCGCAAGGTGATCCTCCTGGTCGGCGGCGACGTACTCACCGGCCACAACCCGGAGACCGGCGAAGAACTCTTCCGCTGGGGCACCTGGAACGAGGGCCATCGCCAGCGCTCCTGGCGCATCGTCCCCTCAGCGGTGGTCGGTGACGGCATGGCCCTGGTCTCCGCTCCGAAGCGCGCCCCGGTCTACGCCATCTCCTTGGGTGGCGAAGGCGAGCTCGACGACGCAGCCATCGTCTGGCAGAGCGAAGGGCGTCCGAACCCGGTTTCCTCCGACGTGCCGACCCCGGCAGTGCATGACGGCTTTGCCTATGTGCTGAGCGATGTGCAGAACGCCCTGACCAAGGTGAATATGATGGATGGTGCCGTGGCCTGGACCACGCCCCTATCCCGTGACTACCTCTGGCGCGCCTCGCCGACCGTGGCCGACGGCAAGGTTTGGTTCATGAACCACAACGGCCAGGTCTGCATCGTCGATGCGGAGTCGGGCGAGGTCCTCAACACCATCGACATGGGTGAAGAGGATGACGACAAGACTCGGTCCTCGATTGTGGTGGCGGAGGGCGAAGTGTTCATCCGCACAAACCACAAGCTGTTCTGTGTGAGTGCGATGGGGGGCTGATAGGAAGCTGCCGGGGACTCCTGTGGGGGTCCTCGATTGAAGCCCCTTTCAGGAAAGCAAGATCGCCAGGATCTGGTCGCAGCGATAGAGGACCGCGGGACGCCCAGCCTTCCCTTTTGGTCTCCAACTCAGTCTGGAGACGATGCCGCGGTGTAGAAGTTGCTCGATGGCAGATCTTGCCGTCTTTGCCGTGCATGGCTGCAAGGCGCGCTGGGCGATCGGGACCGTGATGTAGGGAGAAGCCAGAAGGCAGTCGATCAGCTGTGTAGGTTTCGGGCTCCTGCACTTGACCAACTGCGTCTTGAATTCGTGTTCCAACTGGCGGATGGCGATCACCTTGCCAATCGTGCCACGAGCTGCGGACTGCACTCCTTGCAAGAAGAACTCGATCCACTGCTCGAAGGAGCCTCTCGTGCTCACTGCATAGAGCTGCTCGTAGTACCTATCCCGGTTCGCTTCAAAAAATGAGGATAGGTACAGCCAGGGTTGTTCCATGACCCTTTCGTGGATGAGTTGAAGCGAGATCAGGAGCCTGCCCAGCCGACCGTTGCCATCGAAGAAGGGATGGATGCATTCGAATTGGTAGTGGGTGAGAGCGATTCTCACCAGAGGATCGTCCATCGCATGGATGCTCAGCAGGAATTCCTCCAACTGGTCCATGCAGGCTCCCACGTGTTCGGGAGGGGGTGGAACGAATCTGGCATCGGCGATGTCCAGGCCACTTCCAGGCCCGCCTAGCCAAACTTGCTCAGTCCGATAGGCACCGACGCTCTTGTCTTCGCCTCGCACTCCACTCAACAAGACGCGATGGAGTTCGCGAGTAAGTACGTTGTTCAGCGCGCGACCTTGTCTCAGGGCTGCAAGACCCACCCGAAGTGCTAGGTCATAGTTCAAGACCTCGCGGACTTCGCCCTCGACAGTCGCTGCGTCCCCGGATGACTCCTGGAGGTAGGTATCTTCGAGACTGGCATGGGTTCCCTCGATGCGGTTGGAGAGAACTGCTTCCTGCTTTTGCAGTGGGCCCAGCAGGAGCTTCTGTGTGGGTAGGTTGCGGCCACCCTCATCCAGTCTGCCGAGTGTGGCTCTGGCCTCGCCCAGGAGTTTGGCTAGGCCAGAGTCGAGGCTGAGTCCTCTTGGCAGAGCGTCCGGCAAGAAGGCCTGGGTTCCATCTCGGTTGCTGAGAAGCTTGCCTGGGTATCTTTCAGAAAAGTCGGTAAGATCCACTGAAATAAGGGGTTGGGAGCACGCCCTTGGCTAAGGTATCGATACTCTCGATATTTAGATAGCTTGGAGGGTAAAGTTATCTTTATTGAAGTGGTGCGCTCTAATGATTGGATAATAAAGGGGTAAGGGTGGATGGCTCTGGCGCGCCTCGACGGGGCCTACAAGCTGGGCAATGGGTCTGGGCAGACTGGCCGGACAAACTGAATTGACTGGGGCCTGCTCCTGAGACGGTTGCCGAAGAAGGCGGGGTTGGTGAGCTCCTACCGAGAGATGGAGAAGGGTATGGAGGACAACCGCGCGGGCAGGACCATTCCGGCTGGAGATGCTATCTCGGAGATTGCAGGTGCCCTGGACTTGGACCTGGAGCGGTGCGGGATGGGGGGTGCTCCTCAGGTTTGGCGGATGGGCCTAAGCTGGGCTGCGTGAAGAAGGTTTTCCCAGTTCCTGCAGGGCTGCTGGCCTTGCTGTTGCTGTCACCGGCTGCGGCGCAGGACGAAATCATCGTCGACGCAGCGGGTGGTGGTGACTACACGGCGCTGCAGCCTGCGATTGATGCGGCGGAGCCTTGGCAGGTGATTCGGGTGAGGCATGGGAGCTATGCCGGGGCGACGATCAGGAAGAGTGTTCGGATTCTTGGGGATCCGTATCAGCGCAAGAATGCATTTGAGATCAGTGCGATCGAGATCAGGTCACCCATATTCATCCGCAATCTGCCCAGAGGTGTCCCCGTTGTCATCACGGATCTCTATGCGGACCCTGTAGGTAAGTTCCAAGACTTCGACGAGTTGATAGATGCGAAGAACTGTGAAGGCCCAATCCACTTGGCTTTCACCGGTGCGGGAGACCTGCTTTTAGAAAATTGCTCCTACGTCACCATCAACGAGCATTTCGGTGGGGGTCGATTGAAAGCTGTCCGTAGCACCGTCGTGGCAAGCCGTTGCTCCATCTCTGAGTGGCAAGGGCCAACCATCGATCTCTTTGACTCCACGTTCATTGCCTCACGTTTGATCACAGGGCCTCGCAAGCCCGGCGACTTTGCGGTCAGGGTCGATGGCGGGTCTCGGTTTGGTGCTGACTTTATCTCCTCCATTGTTGGGGGATTGGGTGCACCGGACTTCGAGATCATCGACGGGACGGTCGATCGGAGAAGGCTGGAGTACCTTGTTTTCAACGGTAACGACAGAATTCCGCCACCAAATCAATCTGTGGATTCTCTGGTGATTGAATTGAGCCCATTCATACCTGGCAATGTCCAAGCTGAGGCGATCGTAGCAGGCCTTCCTGTCTATCCATTTGCCACGCCCAATGGCGACCTGTTCCTGGATCCGGGTGACTCAGAACTGCTGCATATTGGCCTTGGCCTCACTGGCGAAGAGACGAGAGTCCACTTGCCCAAGATTCTGAAGCCGAGCCGATACTTCGACCTTGATCCTCCTGCATCCCGACTCGCTCTGCCCGACGCACGTCTCCAAGGAATCCCCGTGGTCTTTCAAGGCGCGGTCCTGGTCGATGGTGTTGCGAAGTACACGCTCCCCTTCGTGATCGTCCTCTAGGCGGGTTCCGAGGGGCTATCCAGCTCCCTTCTCCTCTGTACCCTATCCGGCGTGAAGAAGGTCAACCTAGTTACCGCAGCGCTGCTGGCCTTGGTGCTCCTGTCACCGGCTGCGGCGCAGGGTGAGATCGTTGTAGATGCGGCAGGTGGTGGTGATTACACCGCGCTGCAGCCTGCTATTGATGCGGCGGCGCCTTGGCAGGTGATTCGGGTGCGGCATGGGAGCTACGCCGGGGCGACGATCAGGAAGAGTGTTCGGATTCTTGGGGACCCCTACCAGCGCAAGAATGCATTCGAGATCAGTGTGATCGAGATCAGGTCACCGATCTACATCCGTGACCTGCCGAAGGGTGTTGCTGTTGTCATCACGGATCTGGCAGCAGATCCAGTTGGAAAGTTCCAAGACTTCGACGATCTCATCGACGCCAGGGATTGCGAAGGCGCGATCCACTTGGCGTTTACTGGTGCTGGTGATGTGATCCTTGATAACTGCGCCTATGTCACCATCAACGATCATCATGGTGGTGGTCGATTCAGGATTACAGGCAGCACAGTCGTAGCCAGCTACTGCACCTTCTTTGAATGGGAAGGGCCGACCATCGATCTCTACGATTCCACCTTCATTGCTACACGTTTGATCACATCGCCGAGCAAGCCTGGCGATCATGCGGTCAGGGTCGATGGCGGGTCTAGGTTCATTGCTGATTTTGACTCTGCCATTAACGGAGGGATCTTTGGCGATCCAGCATTTGACATCATCGACGGCACGGTGGATGAGAGGATCCTGGAGTACCTTAATCTCAACAGCAATGATGGGCTTCCGCCGCGCAAACAGTCTGCGGACTATCTGCTATTCGAGCTTGGCCCTTTCGTGAGCGGCAATGTTCAGGCTGAGGCGATCGTCGCAGGCCTCCCGATCTATCCCTTTGCCACTCCCAATGGCGAGCTGTTCCTTGATCCGAGTGATTCAGAACTGCTGCACTTCGCCCTTGGCCTCACTGGCGAAGAAACTCGAGTTCACCTTCCCAACGTCCTTAAGCCGAGTCGCTATTTTGATCTCGATCCTCCTGGAGCTCGACTTGCTCTCCCCGACGCCCGCCTTCAAGGCATCCCTGTCGTCTTCCAAGGCGCCTTCCTCATCGATGGCGTAGCCAAGTACACCCTGCCCTACATCATCGTGCTCTGATCATGTACGCAGGACACAAATCGTTCCGCGCAGCTCTGCTCGCCCTAGCGCTGCTTGTACCGGCTGCGGCGCAGGACGAGATCATCGTCGACGCCGCGGGGGGTGGTGACTACACGGCGCTGCAGCCTGCCATCGATGCGGCGGAGCCTTGGCAGGTGATTCGGGTGCGGCATGGGGTGTAC
>JAJFFD010000118.1 GCA_021776805.1 Planctomycetota bacterium | reverse complement strand
GAAGGGAGTGCTGGGCTATGCCATGCGGGCTGGGGCCTATGCCCCGCTGCTCTGGAAGTCCCGCGTCCTGGCCTGGAACTTCTTTCGTCGCGAATTGCTCGGGCGCTTTCGCGGAAGTTTCCTGGGGGTCTTCTGGGTCCTCCTGCAGCCCGCATTTCAATTCCTCACCTACTTCGCCGTTTTTGGCATTCTGTTCGCTCGCAGCTCGGAGCTCCCAAAGGTCGACTTCGCGATCTACCTCTTCGCCGGCATCGTGTTCTTCTCCTCGGTTGTCGAGGGAACGAACACCGCCATGCGCAGCATTCTGGCGAATGCAAACTTGGTGAAGAAGGTCGCCTTCCCCTGCGAAGTTCTACCGCTTACGCCAACCCTCGTAGCCGCAGTCGTCTACTTGGTTGGAAGCCTCGTCCTTCTCATCGCTGGTCTTGTTGCTGCAGGCTTTCTCGCTGCGAACGCTGATGCGGGCGCGGCAAGCCCTCCCCTGGAGATTGGCTTTAGCATCTTCGCCCTGCCGATCCTGCTCTGCCTACACATCATCTTCGTAGTTGGCCTGGGTCTCTTCCTGGCGGCCACGAACGTATTTGCCCGCGACACGAGCTATCTCTACGCGATTTTCACGCAAGCATGGTTCTTCCTCTCGCCTAACTTCTGGACGACCAGCCTCATCTATGGCACGGCCAAGGACTATGGGCTCTCCGAATCCACGGCCAATCTGCTGATGATGCTCAACCCGATGTTTCCCTTCTTGATGGCGCAGCGACAGGTCTTTGGCGTCGGCGCCAACCTCTCCCCTCAAAAGTACGCCCAAATCTTCCCCACCACCCTGGGCGAAAACCTTCTCATGGCTGCAACCTGGGCCATCGCCATCTTCGTCATCGGTTACGGCTTCTTCATGAGTCGCAAGCGCAAGTTCGCTGATCTGGTGTAAGCATGGACTCGGCTATCAGCATCACCGATCTGTCCAAGACCTACCGCATCTACGGCAATCCCTGGAATCGCCTGAAGGAGAAGCTGCCATGGCAGACGAAGCAACTCTATCGGGCTGTCGATGCTCTCAAGTCGGTTACTGCTGAGATCCCCCGGGGCAGTTGTGTCGGCTTGATCGGAGGCAATGGCGCCGGCAAGTCGACTCTGCTGAAAATCCTTACTGGCACGACCTACCCCACCGGCGGCAGCTTCACTACCCGTGGTCGCGTTGCAAGCCTTCTCGAGCTGGGCGCAGGCTTCAACCAAGAGTTCTCCGGGAAGGAGAACATCTTCATGAACGCCGCACTGATGGGACTCAATCGCCGTGAAGCCCAAGCCAAGTACAATGAGATACTCGAGTTCTCAGAACTTGAAGAGTTCATCAACGCACCAATCAGAACCTATTCCTCCGGCATGGTTTGCCGTCTCGGATTCAGCGTTGCGACAACCCTGGATCCTGACATTTTGATCCTCGACGAGGTCTTCGCCGTTGGTGACCTCCACTTTCGCTCGAAGTGCATCGAACGCATCATGGACTACAAGGAGCGTGGCAAGACCATGCTCTTCTGCTCCCACTCCCTCTATGACGTCCGTCAGATTTGCGAACGGAGCATCTGGCTGCGGAAGGGTGAGGTCCAGATGTTCGACGAGACAAACCTCGTCACCAATGAGTATTCCACCTACGAGAATCAGACGATTGCGGAACACGAGGCCAGTGCATGGGACGAGGAAGGAAGCGGTCGCCCTGCTCCCAAGCCGGTCGATTCCGGAGATCATGCCCACATCGTCTCTGCGGAGCTCATAGACCCCAAGACCGGGGAACCCCGACATACTTTTTCGCCCCGTGAGGATGTCGCGGTTCGAGTCCACCTCAAGAGCGGGATTCAGTACCAGCCGCTACATCTGGTTGTCGGCTTTCATCGCGTGAGCGGCATGCTGTGCATGGCCATGAGCACAGAATTCGATGACAAGCTCATCGAAGCACAAGAATGCATCGTGACCCTCAAACTACCGCGGCTCCCACTCCTTTCTGGTGAGTTCATCGTTCCTGTATGGCTTCTGGATGAACGCGGCCTCAATCGCCTGCAAAAGACCGCCTGCAAGCGAAACCTGGTAATTCAGAACAGGGACAAGGAGCTCGGAGTCTTCCTCAGCGACCGAGAATGGGAGATCGATGTCATCGATCCTGCACCCACGCAGAGAACCGGCACCCAGGATACCCAGGGCATCGAAAAGCACTGAGCCGCAGAAATTGCGGAACCTGATCCCTTGGCCCGAGTTCAGCCCGAGCCTCGCCCCAAGGCGAGGATTCACCAATCGGAGCAAACTCGATGCGCCTCACTATCCTCTGCTGCCTTCTCAACTTCGCCCTAAGCGCCTCACCGATTCAGGGACAGCAGGATCGGGTGGGCCAGCACTGGCCAGCTCCGCTGAGCACAAGCCTCTACCGCATCGATGTCAGCATCAAAGATGGGGTAGCCAGCACGGAGATCCTGCAGGTGATCCATAACGCAGGCTCCCGCCCCCTGGAAGCCACCTGGCTACTCCCCCTGCCAGTCGACGCGATCGCCGATCGCTTCACCATGACCATGGGAGGCAAGGAAACTAGCGGCGAGATCCTCCCCCCGGACAAGGCCCGCAGAATCTACGAGAGAATCGTACGCAGCCGCCGTGACCCAGGTCTTCTCGAATACATCGGAAAGGGATGCCTTCGCGCACGCATCTTCCCGATTCCTGCCAAGGACTCTGTCCAAGTCAAAGTTCGCTACACGCAGGTCATCCCCTTCAACGCCGGAGTCTACCAGTGGAACTTTCCTCTCAAGGCCACGCGCTGGCAGGGAGGAGCGCCCAAGAAGACCGTCCTGGATCTCCGCATCGACTCTCGCGTACCCATCAAAAACCTTTACTCCCCCCACCCGTCCCTGGATTTGGTCAGGAAGGACGATCATCACGCGCGCGCGAGCATGGAACTAGCGAAGACGATCTACCCCAGGCGTGACATCAACCTCTTCTACAGCGTCTCCAAGGAGAGAGTCGGACTCAACCTCCTCTCCTATCGAAAGGCACAAGATGCTGGCTACTTCCTATTGATGCTCTCTCCCCAGGCTGAGTGGCCGCAATCCGAATTCGCATCCAAGTCCGTGCAATTCGTACTCGACACCTCCGGATCGATGCAAGGCGAGAAGATCAAACAGGCGAAAGCTGCCCTGCGCTTCTTTGTCCAGTCACTCAATCCCAGTGACAAGTTCAACGTCATCCCCTTTGCCACCGAGGCGAGACCCTTCTTTGACGGCCCGCAGGCCGTCAGTGAGTCGAGCATCGCCAAGGCGATGCAGAACATAGAAACGCTTGTTGCTCGAGGCGGCACGAATATCGATGACGCACTCGATCGGGCCCTCACTAGGGCAGTCCCGAATCAGCAAGACCAGGTGGCAGACGTTCGGATCGTCGTCTTCTTGACGGACGGCCAACCTACGGTGGGCGCGACGAACACCGAGGATCTACTCTCAGCCTTAGCCAGGCGTAATACCTCGGGCACTCGCTTCTTTGTCTTCGGAGTCGGCAATGAGGTCAACACCAGCCTGCTCGACAAGATCGCCGTACAGACAGGTGGCGATCGAGACTACGTGAAGGAGGAGGAGAACATCGAGCTGAAGACCTCGGTCCTTCTCGAAAAGCTCAGCCATCCCGTGATGACCGACCTTCGTTTGTTTATCGATGGACTCGAGACATCAGAGATACTCCCTGGCAAGCTCCCCGACCTGTTCAAGGGTGGACGAATCATCTCGGTCGGTCGCTATCGAGGTCACGGCATGCGAGCCATTCGACTCAGGGCCAATGTCCAAGGACAAGAGCGCGAATTCGTCTTTGAGGGAAAGTTTGCCGAGAACGACCAAGCACAGAACTTCATCCCAAGCCTTTGGGCGCAACGCAAGATCGCTCAGTTGCTAGACGCCATCCGGCTCAACGGTGCCCTCCCAGAGCTCGTCCAAGAAGTGCACCGGCTCGGCCGCGAGCACGCGGTCGTCACTCCCTACACATCACATTTGATTCTCGAAGAAGGCCTGCGAGTTTCCCGAGCTCGCCGCCATACCCCATCACCAGACCATCGGCGCAGTTTCGATGATGTATTCGGCAAAGACAGCAGGGTGTTGGCAAGAATCTCACGGGAGCTCTACCAGGCAGGTGCCATTCCGGAGGATTCGCCAGGCAGCCTAAGGGGCTCCGCAAAAGGAGCGAATGCCGAGAGCGAGGAGTCGGGTCGACGGCTCTCAGGCC
This sequence comes from Planctomycetota bacterium, assembly GCA_021776805.1. Taxonomy (GTDB): domain Bacteria; phylum Planctomycetota; class UBA1135; order UBA1135; family UBA2386; genus JAJFFD01. Next base: position 11,605 of record JAJFFD010000118.1, on the reverse strand, counting down.
TTGGCAAGAAGGACAGCGGCAGAAATGCAGTTGCCGATAGCCTGGCTCTCGACGACTTCTACCGGCGATCGACACCGCTCTCCTCCGTCCTTCCCGCGAAGGCAAAGCTCCTTTCCCAGCGAATCGCTGACCGCAGCTTTCACCTTGTCGATGGCATCTGGGTCGACTCTCTATTCCGACCTGAAATGCTCGGCAAGGAGCAGCGCGTAGAAGCCTTTACCGAGGCTTACTTCCAGCTCCTCTCGGATCACCCGGAAATAGCACCCTACCTGGCCTTCAGCGCTCGCATGATCCTGGTTATCGAGGGGAAGGCCATCGAGCTGCACTAGCCGGCCTGGACAATCGTTACCTGTGGCACACAATCCCGACAACGAACGGTCCTCGATCGCCAAATCACCCCCCGGCATTCGCTTTGCATAGTCGCCGATCAGACCCGGTGAACTCGCCCATCCAGCAAAACGATTAGGCGGTCGTCCACCACCCCTGGCTGGACGATTGTTTGCCGGGTCCTTCCATCACACCCAGGGCAAGCCTGCCAAGAGCTGCCTCAATACAGCGGTAGCGAAGCTGCCCTTCCCAAGCTCAAACTCGAGCTTGAGCCCGCCATCAACAAGTTCTACCTGGGGCGAACCCAAGGGCACACGCAATGGCCGACGCACACCGCTGTTGGTGCCCCCGGGAACTTTCGCAAAGATCTCACAGTCGATGGCTAGCTCTGCCATGACTTCTTCCTCGAGCCTGCCTATCTCACCCCCGGCGAGGAGCATCTTTGGGCCTGGCATGGGTCCTGATGGCGAGATCGCCAGTTGCTCGCAGCGCGCCGCTTCCTGCTCGGGATTCTCCACGAGAAAACACGCACCACTGGCGTGGATCCAAGCCACGTCGCCGGCGACGACTTGATCGATCTCCTCGATTCGACGGATCAGGATGCGATTGAATGCCTCACTTTGCACAGCCGAGATCAGCAAGCGCAGGAGCCTCTTGGGAATGCGGCGAGCGGTCTTCTTCGGGTTACCCTGCAGAATCCGGATCCCCTTGGCCAGGTTGGCACCACGCTTCCCAAAGCGCTGTTCGCCGAAGTAGTTTGGCACTCCGAACTTCGCCAGGTGATCAAGGTTCTCGCTGACTGCAGGCAGGTGCTCAGGACCCAGTTCTCGAACCACGATCTCGAAGCGATTCCCTGCCAGGTGTCCCATGCGCAGCTTGTTCTCATGCAACGAGGCGGACAAGACCTGCAAGCCTGGAAGCTCCAACCCGGAGGCCCTCGCCGGATCCACTCCATTGATCGACAGCCACTGGCGAGTAACCGCCCTGGCATCCTTGAGGCCAGCGTAGCCAAAGTCCCGGGCTGGCCTGCCAAACTCGGCGGCCAAGGCCTCGACTGCATCCAAGGTAGAGATGCCGCACTTCTCGACCCAAAGGAAACAGTGCTCCCCAGAACCGGAGGGTTCATAGAGAGGAACCTCAGTGACAGAAAAATCCTCGGGGATCTGCTTGTAGCGGCCAGGCACGAGCGGCGAGGGCCCTGTGCGTGCCTTGGGAACCGATGGTTTCAGGACCCTCAGCCTCCCTTCTTGCTCGACTTGGCAGCGCTATCCTTCCGATGCTTCTTCTTGCCCTTGGACTTGTCCTTCTTCTCCGCAGCTTGAGCTGCAGGTTTTTCGGGCTTCGCCTTGGAATCTGCAGCGGACTCCTTCGCATCAGCGATCATCACTTCTTCATCCTGCGAATAGGCGATGAGCTTTGCCAATTCCCGGCGCATGTTCTCACGGGGGACGATTCGATCGACCTGCCCCTTTTCGAGCAAGAACTCAGCCCGCTGGAATCCCTTGGGCAACTCCTTCTTGATCGTGGTCGCGATTACCCGTGGCCCTGCGAAACCGATCAAGGAATGCGGCTCGGCCAAGAGGACGTCGCAAGCGGAGGCAAAGCTGGCGGTCACACCACCCGTAGTCGGATGGGTCATGACGGAAATAGAGAAGCCCCCAGCTTCCTCGAGCTTGCACAGCGCCCCACAAGTCTTCGCCATTTGCATCAACGAAATGGCACCCTCATGCATGCGCGCGCCACCGGAGCAGCAGAAGATCACCACTGGTAGACTGAGCTCGAGAGCCTTCTCAATCGCCAAGGTCACCTTCTCGCCGACCACGACTCCCATGGACCCTCCCATGAAGGCGAAGTTCATGACCGCAAGGACTACGGGCTTGGATTCGATGGTGCAGGTTCCAACGATCATCGCATCCTTCTCTCCAGTCTTGCTCTGCGATGCCTTGAGCTTGTCCTTGTAAGGGATGCGGTCAATGAAGCCGAGCCGGTCCTCGGCGCGCAGCGAGGTGTAGAGCTCTTTGAAACTACCCTTGTCTGCAGTGAGCGCGACACGCTCTCGACCGGGAAGAGTAAAGTGGTAGCTGCATGCGCCGCAGACTCGGTGCCGTGCTTCGAATTCCTTCCGGAAGAGCATGGCTCCGCAGTTCTCGCACTTGATCCACAGCCCCCCGGGCATGTCCTTCTTCTTGCCGAATCTGGTCCAGGCCATGCTTGCTTGTTCTCTAGCCGGCGCGCCCGCCGGGTGTGTGGTCAAGGAATGGGCTGAAGATAGCCAATTAACGCTCAGAATCCCGCGCTCCACACGCTTTTCACCGCGGATAGCTGCCCTCGGCAAGGTCTCTGAGAAGGTTGATTCGCTCTGAAAGGTCGCTGGCACCGAAGATGGCGGTGCCAGCCACAAAGACATTCGTCCCCGCCTGGGCACAGTCAGCGATGGTTTCCGGGCCTATCCCACCGTCCATTTCGATCTCACCGGCGAAGCCCAGCTCTTCCCGCAAAACGCGCACGTTCTCGAGAACTTCAGCCATGAACTTCTGCCCCCCGAAGCCAGGGAAAACACTCATGACCAGGACCATGTCCAGGGATGGCAAGTAGGGCTCGAGATCCCGCACCTTTGCATCCGGGTTGATCGCCATCCCGACCTTGGCCCCCCGCTCCCTCACCTTTTCGATCAACTGCATGGGGTCTCCCCTGCCAACCACTTCGAGGTGAAAGGTAAACATGTCAGCACCGGCGTCGAGAAAGGGATCTGCGTACTTCCAAGGGTCATCAATCATCAGATGAACATCGAGAAAGGCCGTCGCAACCTCCTTGATGGCGCGCACAACTGGTGGCCCAATCGTCAGATTGGGAACGAAATGCCCATCCATGACATCGATGTGCAACCAATCGGCACCAGCTGCCTCTACATTACTCACAGCATCAGCCAGGCGAGCAAAGTCAGAGGCAAGCAAGGACGGCGCGATACGAATCGGATGAACCGGAAGCTTGGTCTGATCAACGGTCATTCTTGGATGAATCCTTGCCGGCAACCGGTCCTTTGGCAATACGGATTCCAGCGAACTCCGTTGGCGCCAGGGCAAGCTCGCCGCGATCGTCACTAGTAGTCACCGCAGACAAGCCTCGCAATTCGAGTTTGTCGCCTGCATCGACCCACTCTGCCACGTTGCCGTTGACATCGAAAAAGAGCTCAGCATCGGGATCTTCGCCGCGAGAACTCGGCTGACCACTCCCCACTGCCCACAGAGCCCCTCTCCAGCCAAGGGAGGCAACGGCGCCTGAGAGTTCTCCAGACTCCTGCTGCGAGGGCGTGAATCCAAGCCAATGCTCGAGAGTGTTCTCCCGGGAGCTCTTGGCCTTCGCGAGGGCGGCAAACTCCTCAGCTGTTGGCAGACGCCAATCATCACCTGTTTGCTCACGTAACCATTGCACGTACTCCTTGGCGATCGCGGCACTGATCCCCTGTGCAGGATAGTTCTCCGTGCCAGCAGGCACTTGATAGTCGCGCTGATAAGCGCGCCACTGCGCCCTGGTCACCTCAAATCGCCCCATAGCGACGCCCTCTTCAAAAGGCCTTGTTTCCGGCAGCAAGAGATCGCCACGGAGAACCCCATACACACCATCATGCCTCGCTACCGCGCGCAACTTCATGGCGAGGTCCAACAGCGACCCCTCCTTGATAGGCAATGCTGACTCACTGGCAGTCTCGAATAAGTACCTATCGAACCACTCCAACTCCTCCACCAGCTTCCGCCTCTGATGGGTAAGTTTTCTGAGGCCATGGGGCTCACCCGGAAACAGAAGGAAGCGCACCGGCGTCCCGACCTTGTGCAAGGCACGGTACCACTGCCAACCCTGCTCTGTCGGCACCGAGGTGTCCTCGCTGCCAAAGAATATGATGGTTGGGGTATCGACGGTCGCCACCCTGAACAAGGGCGACTTTTCGATGTACAGGTCCGGCATCTCCCAGGGCGCACCACCCAAGTAGTAATCGTCGAAGCTGGCTCCGAATGCACAGTTGCCGTAGTCGCTGGTCCAGTTCACGTCTCCGGCACCAGGAGCGCAGGCCTTGAACTTGAAGTCGAAGCCGGGGGCGTAGTCCCGAGCATGAGTCAATGCCGCGATCGAGAGAATGGCGCCGTTTGACCAGCCAACCAGGCCCATTTGATCCTGGTCGACCAGACCATCATCGATCAACTTCTGGATCCCGGTAAACATATCGAGGATTTCGAGTTCGTAGTAGCGGCCCTTGATTGACTCTCCAAAAGCAAGGCCATAGCTCGAGCTGCCGTGGTAGTTGGTCTTGAGCACAAAGGCGCCGCGCTGCGCGTAGAGGTTCGGACTGTTTGCGTAGCGCTCACTGAAACGATCACGGTCCGCACTGTGTGGACCCCCATGAGTAATCAAGACCAAGGGCCTGCGCTCACCCGCCTGGTAGTCGTGTGGGTAGTAGAGCAGGCCTTCGATCTCTTCATCCAAGGCGCCTTGCCACTTGATAATCTCCGTGCCTGCAATCGCCAAACCCTTGAAGCCGCCGTTGGGCCGATAGATCTCCTTGGCCTCACTGAGCTTGGTCCCTGAAAGACGGGCACTCAGAAGGTGATCCGGATCAGAGGCAGACCCAGTTGTCAGGATCACACGATTGTCATCAAGGGCTTTGATGACCGAGAGCAACTCCTCGCTCAGCTCACCGCTGAGATCGCTCCCCAGGTAGGATTCGCCCTCGCGCAGATATCGCCGGAATAGTGGGCGCATGCCGTTCGCCAAGGCGAGCATGAAGCCGTCGTCAGTCACTGTGAATTCACCAGCTGCCCCTCGCTCCCAGGACAAGTCAATGTCTTGCAGACGAAGATCGGGGACTCTCAGCTCCTTGACCTGGGAGATCGTAGCGTTGTTTTGACCATCCACCGTGCTGTAGGGGTAGAGGATGTAGCAGGCCGAAGAATCCTTTCGCCAGTAGAAGGCGCGAGGTTTGTTTTGGCGCTCAGCGAATAGCTCGGTGACCTGACCAGAGGAGAGGTCGTGCAGCTGGCATTGTGGCGGTGAATTGCCCTCAGCCCGCTGCGATGGATCCGTATTGTGTAGGGCGATCGCGAATCTCTCATCCGGCGACACAGAGAAGCTGCCAATCTGGTCATCGTTTTGGCTCAGCCGCGTAAGCTTCTTCCGCTTCACGTCGAAACGAAAGAGACGGCGAGCGCTCTCACGAAAGTTCAGCTCATCCTCAACCACTCTCGACTTGTCCTTGCGCTTCTTCTCGGCGGATTCGCGCTGACTCAAGGCTTCTCGCGCAGTCAGGTATATGTGCTCCTCCACGACCCACTCATAGCCACGAACACCGAAGGCGATGCTGGTCAGCGGCCGTGCCTCCCCACCACGCAGGTCGAGGAGCCAGATTTGACTGCCCGCCTCATCCTTCTCTGGCCCCTTCATGCCATCGGGAAACTTTCTCGCAGTCAAGAAGGCGATCATGCTTCCCGATGGAGAGAATTGCGGCGAGCTGATCGCCACCTTGCCGACCGTCAGTGCCCGACTTTCCCCCGTCCCGAGATCGCAGAGCATCAAGGTTGCGACGCTGCCGTCCTTCTCGCGGTCAGGCTTCTGCCGAAGCCATAGAGCCTTGCTCCCATCACGGCTGAGCTGCCAACCGGAGCTCCGCTCCTGCATGATGACGTCGTCTGCAGTCCAAGATCTGCCCGCAACAGCCTGGACTTGAGCCCGCAGGGCGCTGGCGAGAGTCGCTTGGGCGACGAGCAATGCAATGATTGATAGGTTGAATGGGCGCAAGGTGGATCTCCACAGGAAAAGATAGCCGTCAGCTCACGGCCGGATTGCTGCAGAGATTCAACGTGAATTCAAAGCCCGAGCCAAGACCAGGCTGGAGGACCTCAGCTGAGAGCTGCAATTCCGGGCAGCACCTTGCCTTCCAGGAGTTCAAGGCCTGCGCCCCCGCCGGTGGACAAGTGGCTCACCGAGCCTTGCAGGCCAAGCAAGCCCAATGCGGCAACAGAATCGCCGCCACCGACCACCGACCAGGCGCTCGAATCCGCAACGGCTCTTGCCACGGCTTCGGTGCCAGATCTGAATTCCTCTATCTCAAAGACCCCCATCGGCCCGTTCCAGAGGATGCTCCGCGCAGTCGAGACCACTGCACAGTATCGCTCAATGGTTTCCGGTCCGATATCCAACCCCATCATGCCATCGGGAATATCACCATGAACAACCCGCGACTCCGCAGGCGCATCGATCGAGCTCGCGCAGACATGATCGCTTGGGAGGAGCAGTTCAAGCCCAATCTCCTCGGCCATACTCCGCACTCGGCGCGCTTCCTCTACTAGCTCCGCTTCGAAGAGCGAGTTGCCGATCTTGCCGCCACGTTCCGCCAACATGGTGTAGGCCATGGCACCGCCGATAATCAGGCTGTTTACCTTCGGCATCAAGTTCATGATGACGGGCAGTTTGTCACTCACCTTGGCACCTCCCAAGATGGCGACAAAGGGGCGCTCCGGAGAGGTCAACACCCTCTCAAAGGCAGCCAGCTCCGATTCCATGAGAAGCCCGACTGCAGAAGGCAGGATCGCAGGCACTCCGACAACAGACGCGTGCGCGCGATGGGCCGTACCAAATGCGTCGTTGACGTAGACATCGCCAAGCTTGGCAAGAGCGGCAGCGAAGTCGTCGTCACCAGCGGTCTCCCCCGGATGAAAGCGAAGGTTCTCGAGGACGAGGCAGGATCCGGCCTCCAGGCTCCGTGAGGCGGACTCAGCCTCGGGACCGATGCAATCGCTGACGCACGCAACCGGCGAGGACAGGAGCGTGCCCAGCCGATCCGCCGCCGGCTGCAGCCGCATGCTCTCGACGACCTTGCCCTTGGGGCGTCCCAAATGCGACATCAGGACAGGCCGCCCGCCGCGAGTCAGAACCTCGCGAATACTGGGCAAGGCAGCCTGGATGCGAGCGTCGCTGGTTACATGGCCATCTGCATCCAGGGGCACGTTGAAATCAACACGCATGAGGACACGCTTGCCCGCCAGATCAAGTTCACTCAAGCGGCGGATACTCATGGACAACTAGCTTCCGAGTCCGTGGGCCTTGATCAGCAGGTCCGCAACCCGGTTGCTATAACCCCACTCATTGTCGTACCAGCTCACGACTTTGACCTGCTTGCCGTCATCGGCGACCAGGGTGCAGGCCGAATCGATGATGGAGCTGTGCGGATCGCCGACGATGTCGCTGGAGACAATCGGGTCCTCGGTGTAGGCCATGATCCCCTTCAGAGGGCCATTGGCTGCGGTCTTGAGAGCGGCGTTCAGCTCATCCTTGCTGGTGGCCTTGCTGAGATTGGCAGTCAAATCCACGACGGAACCGTCTGGCACCGGCACCCGCAAGGCATATCCATCCAGCTTGCCGTTCAGTGACGGAATCACCTTGCCGACGGCCCTGGCCGCACCGGTCGTGGTTGGAATGATATTGCTGGCACCACCGCGGGCGCGGCGCAGATCCTTGTGCACCTGGTCGGCGATCTTCTGATCGTTGGTATAGGCGTGCACCGTCGTCATGAGGCCCCGCTCGATGCCAAAGCTGTCATGCAGCACCTTGACCAGTGGCGCCAGGCAGTTGGTAGTGCAGGATGCATTTGAGATCACCCGATCAGAGGCCTGCAGAGCCTCCTCGTTCACCCCCATAACGATCATCGCGTCCACGTCACCCTTTGGAGGGACGGTCAACAGGACCTTCTTGGCGCCAGCGGAGACGTGTTTCAAGCAGTCTTCCTGCGAAGCGAAAAAGCCGGTGGATTCGACCACGAAGTCGACATCCATCTCCGCCCAAGGCAGGGCCGCAGGATCCCTCTCAGCGCAGGCTCGAATCTCTCGTCCGTCCACCCGCAGCAGACCCTCCTCGGCCTCGACCGTCCCCTGGTATCGGCCATGGACCGTATCGTAACGCAGGAGATGGGCGAGCACGTCGGACCCGGCCAGATCGTTGATGGCAACGATCTCACACTCGCTGCGCTGCTGGAGAACACGAAAGACAAGACGGCCAATCCGACCGAATCCATTGATAGCAACCCTGATGGCCATGGCGAGGTAGACTCCTTTGACTTGCCCGGCACAGCCGGAGATTCATAAGACCCAAATAGCGGCCGACTATAGCGCCCAGCCCTCCCTATCCCAAAGGCGTGTCTTGCAGCACTTGATCGAAGAAACCCGTGCCTTGCTGCAACGGATCGACTCACTTCACCCCCCCGGGGCGGTTGTTGCTGCAGTCTCGGGTGGCATCGATTCAACCATGTTGGCCCTGGTCTGCGCTCGCATCGCCAAGGCAGGGCACCTTCCCGGGCGCTTCGTCATCGCCCACCTCGACCACGGCCAGCTCCCCGAGTCGGCGATCGTCCTTTCCCGGGTCCAGCACCTGAGCAGCAGGCTCGGGGTCGAGTTCGACTATGTCCGACTGAGACTCGAGCCCTCTGCGGACGAGTTGAGCATGCGCAAGGCGCGCTACGAGGCCCTCCTCGAGATCGCGACACGCCAGGAAGCCAGTCTTGTTCTGACCGCACACCATGCGGATGACAACCTGGAGACCGTCCTGTTCCGCCTCCTGCGCGGGACCGGCCTGCGAGGCCTGCGCGGCATTCCCGAAGCGCGCAGCCTCGGCGAGGGAGTTCTCTTGGCCAGGCCCTTCTTGCGCATTCGCAAAAGCGAGCTATCCAGACTTCTCGCTGAGTCCGGCCACGAGTCCTGGCTGGATCCGAGCAATCTGGATCTTGGCAAGACCCGCAACTATCTCCGCCACAGGATGATCCCAGAACTACGCAGGAAGATGGGCCGGCGCCTGGATGCCACGCTCGTGGCGATTTCGCGATCTGCACAGGCCGTTGACGAGATGTTGAGCGGACACGCGGAGACTATCCTCGAGACCCGTGGAGCCGCGATCGCACCATGGCGTTTTGAACTAGGCCTCAGCGGCCTCTCCGAAGATGACCGCCCCTTCCTCAGCGAAGCCCTGCGCAGACTGCATGAAGCCATGAGCGCTGAGGCACCCAAGAGCAGCTGGCTCGAACGCGCTGCCGCCATGCTGCACGCAAATACTGGGCAGAGACTTGCTGCTGGCGGGGATCTCCTGGTCGAACGGACCCAAAAGGGCCTCCTGCTTCTCAATGTCAGTCAGGCTGGCAGGCCACCGGAGGAGCCACTGAGCTTCGCTGTGGGGCCACAGTCCATGCGCTTTGGCAGCACCGAGTGGCAGCTATCTGCACGCTATCACGAGAGCCCACCCCTGGATCCTTCGCCCCAGGCCTGCGGTCGGTTCCGGGCGCTGCTTGACGCCGAATCGGTTAAGGACGGAATGTTCCTGCGCAGCCGCAAGCCCCGCGACCAATTCTGGCCCCTTGGCGCCAATACCCCAGTGGACCTGAGGCGATTCCTCCAGGGGCGCCACGTGCCGCGCTTCGATCGGGACAGAATGCCTCTCCTGGTAGATTCAGAGGATCGCATTCTCTGGACTCCGGGGGTCGAGATCGCCGAAAACGCCAAGCTGCGCCCGGATTCCGGCCCCTGCATCGAGATCTTCGCAGAACGGGCTGGCTAGCTTCCGGCCGCAGTCAAGCCCATACTGATGCGAACGGCGCGCCCCCGCCAATTCCCTGTAGACGATCGCCCAGCTACGCATGACTCAGTTGACTGTCACCAAAGGCTCGACCGCGGGCCAGGCAGTAGCACTTTCCGAGGATCGCAGCTACCTGATTGGTAGCGGTCCGGAAGCATCCCTGCAGGTTTCCGGCGAAGGGATCGCTGCCAAGCACTTGCTGGTCAAGGCTCTCAAGGGAGGCGGCTTCGGGATGAAGGGGCTCGCAGGAGCGTTCAGCATCAATGGACGCATGACCGAGGCGGCCAAACTGAAGCCTGGCGATCGCATCCGGATTGGTGACATCGAGCTGCAGTTTGGCGAGGGCAACTCGACGGCAGGCGATAAGCAGCTTGGCGGATTCCGCCTGCTTTCCCTCCTGGGACAAGGCGGCATGGGCCAGGTCTATCGCGCCGAACAAATCAGCCTGAGTCGCGAGGTAGCTCTCAAGGTTCTCTCGAAGGACCTCACCAAGGACCCGGTCTTTGTAGCTCGCTTTCAGGCCGAAGCCAAAGCAGCTGCTCGCTTGCACCACCCCAATGTGGTGCAAGTCTTCGATGTCGATCACGAAGCCGATACCTATTTCTATTCCATGGAGCTGATGAGTGCCGGCTCTCTGGAAGACCTACTCAAGGAACGAGGCAAGCTCGACCCTGATACAGCTACGCGCATGATCTGCGATGCAGCCCGCGGGCTGGCCTATGCCGAGTCTCTCCGCATAGTCCATCGCGACATCAAGCCAGATAACCTGATGGTCGACCATCACGGCAATGCCAAGATTGCCGATCTGGGCCTTGCCCAAAGCGATGAGGATCAACCAGGAAAGCTCTTGGGGACACCACACTTCATGTCGCCCGAGCAGGCTCTTCGCAAACCCCTTGATCACCGCAGTGACATCTACTCACTCGGCTGCAGCTTCTACCGCCTGCTGACAGGGAAGAATCCTTTCCCGCGATCGAAGGTCAAAGCGATCCTCCTTGCTCAGGTCAAGGAAGAGCTAGTCCCTGCACACAAGGTCGATTCTGATGTGCCCGGGGAGATCAGCGAAGTCATCAACAGGATGATGGCCAAGGATCCTGACGAACGTTATCAGTCAGCCGAAGAGGTGGTTGAGGACCTCGAGAGCTGGCTCAACCCCCCGGTTCGGCGCGGGCTGATCTACGGCCTAGCAGGAGTTTCCTTGCTAGCGGTCGCCGGCTCGATCTTCTATGTGATGAACCTGGAAGATCCAGAAACCAAGGTCATCACGGAATTCGAGAAGGATCCAAACGCTGCGATTGCAATCGCTAGAGAGAAGGAGACTGCTGCGGAAAACGCGGTCCTCAGACTCGAACTCCGCAAGCTACCTGCGATCGAAATGGCCAAGGCCCTCGAATCCGTGGCTCAAGACCATACCGGCACAGAAGCCGCCAAGAGAGCTGCGTCCGAAGCTGCTCGTCTACGCAAGGAACATCAAGAACAGATAGCTGCCAACCGAGAGCTGGCAGAACTGATCGACTCCGAAGTCAGCCGCGTTGAACAGACCTTTTGGACAGCAGCAAGGGCCGGCGACTTGCGCCAAGCTGCACTCACAATTGACCCACAGGTCATCGACGTCGCCCTTCGCGAGCAGGCCAAGATCACGGCTCTGTTGGCGAAGCTGAAGCTCGATCTC